>DEMS01000034.1:0-139724 GCA_002359315.1 Bacteroidetes bacterium UBA2664
CAACCTAAATCAGGAAAAGACCAATAAAAAAAACTCCCCCCTAATAAGGGGGGCACAGGGGGTGTTAGAGTTCATGGATACAAGTTTCAATGTTTTCAAATTTTCAGCGCTTTCTCAACTGCGTCATCCAGTTGCAGATCAAAATTCAAGGTTAATAGGTTCAAAGGTTCAAAGGTTCATAGGTATATAGGTTCAAGTAGGTGTGAATCCACAATCCCTACACTAGCAAGGATAATCACTACTGCGTCATCCTGATGCAGATCAGGATCTCAAGGTTCAGATTGAAGCGCAGCGACAAACCCGATCCCACGGGAGTGCAATGTTCATTATTTTTACAATTTCAGTTTTATCTCAATTTTCACAATAATAACCCCTATTCTGAATACTGAAAATAGCTTTTCACATTTTTATAGCAAATTTTTTCAATTAAATTGGCAGCCATCTCGGGATCATTCGGAATCAAACCACTCTCCATATCATTTCCAATGAGGTTACAGAGGATTCGACGGAAATATTCGTGCCGGGAAAAAGAGAGAAAACTGCGGGAATCTGTAGTCATGCCGACAAATTGACTCAATATTCCCATATTTGAAAGAGATTCAATCTGTTCTTCTATGCCATTCTTCTGATCCAGAAACCACCATGGCGGACCGTGTTGCAGCTTACCGGGCGTAATCCCATCCTGAAAATTACCGATCATGGCTCCGATCAGTTCATTATCCCGCGGGTTTAAATTATAAAGTATGGTTTTTGGGAGTTCACCGGTCGAATCGAGTCGATCCAACAATTTTGATAGTGGTACAGCCATTTCAACGTCGCCCATTGAGTCATAGCCGCTATCTGGGCCCAGTTTTTTCATCATCCGGCTGTTGTTATTCCTCAATGCACCGATATGAAGCTGAAACACCCATCCTTTCTCATGATTCAACAGTGCACACTCATAGAGAAAGGCAGATTTATATTTATTGATCCCTTCAGAAGTTAACCCTTCTCCATTCAAAGCTTTTTTTAGTGTTCCATCAACCTCCTGCTCAGTAAATGGCTCGGAGAAGGGTTGAGCGATCCCATGATCTGAGGCTCGGCATCCCAACTCATGAAAAAAGTCGTGGCGATCTTTTAAAGCTTTTCGAAGGTCTTCAAACTGTAGAATAGAGATACCGGTCAATTTTTCAAGGTCTTTGATCCATTCTTGAAAAGTATCGTGCTGATCAATATTCATCCCTTTATCCGGGCGATATGTAGGCACCATCAAAAATGGAGCCTCTTTATTTCGGTATGATTGATGATATTTTAAGTCAGAAGTAGGATCATCCGTTGTCGCCACAACCTCTACACCTCTTGCAGATAAGAGGGACCGTGCTGAAAACTCCGGTGATTGCAATTTTTCATTGCACTCATCCCATATCCGTTCTGCACTATTCCCATCCAGTAGCCTGTCTGTGATTCCAAATGGATTGGCAAGCTCCATATGGGTCCAGTGGTAGAGTGGATTTTTTAATGTCTTCGGAACCGTTTGAGCCCAGGCGAAAAACTTCTCCTTATCTGAGGCATCTCCGGTAATCAGGTTCTCATCCACCCCACATGCTCTCATAGCTCTCCATTTGTAGTGATCTCCGGCCAGCCAAATTTCTGTGAGGTTTGAAAACTGTTTGTCTTCAGCGATTGAATCCGGGGGGAGGTGATTGTGATAATCAATGATTGGCAGCTTGGCTGCAACTTCGTGATACAGCTGTTGTGCCGCTGAATTCCCAAGCAGAAAATCGTTATAAATAAATTTTGCCATTGCTTTCACTTCAGATTAAACCCTATTCTACAAAATAGTGACTGATAACTACGATTAAACCCTTATTCTAAGGAGCCGGGCTGTATTTGAAAATTTGAAAATTTTCTACCTCTCAACCCGCCCCGATCCATCACTTTTCACCAATTTTTCTACCTCTTCTGCAGATACCAGATTAAAATCACCCGGTATCGTATGCTTCAGGCAGGATGCTGCAACCGCAAATTCGAGGGCATCACTGCTATTCTCTTTTGTCAAGAGGCCATAAATCAACCCGGATGCAAATGAATCTCCGCCACCGACGCGATCAACAATATCGATCTCATATCGGGTAGATCGTTTTGGTTCCCGGCAATCTTTATCGTCATGAAGCAGTGCACTCCACCCGTTTCGGCTTGCCGAGAAGCTTTCTCGCAGAGTGATGGCAACCACTGTAAAATCATACTCCTTTTTTAATGATTTCACCATTGCCGAATAGCCCTTTTCATCCAGATGGGCACCCTCCACATTTGTTGCCCCCGCACTGAAACCAAGACTTTTTTGCGCATCCTCTTCATTGGCAATACAGACATCCACGTACTCCATCAAGGGAATCATGACGGATTGAGCCTCTTTTTCACTCCACAGCTTCGAACGAAAATTCAGATCACAGCTAATAGTGACACCCTGCTTCTTTGCTGTAATACAGGCATCTTTCAATGCCGTTGCAGCTTTTTCTCCAAGCGCCGGTGTAATTCCGGTCCAGTGAAACCAATCTTTTCCCTCAAATATGCGTGCCCAATCCATTTTTGATGGGTCAATTTCTGAGATCGCTGAACGTGCCCGATCGTAGATCACTTTTGATGAGCGCTGACTCGCACCGGTTTCCAGAAAATAGATCCCGAGTCGATCTCCACCCCTTTCGATATAGTCTGTTCGGACTCCATATTTCAGAACTGCTTGTTTGGCAGCTTCACCGATCTCATGTTTCGGCAGGCGTGAAACAAAATAACTTTCCAATCCATATCCGGCCAGCGAAACAGCCACATTTGCTTCACCGCCGCCATATGATACATCAAACCTGTCCGATTGCACAAACCTCAAATAACCCGGTGTCGACAACCGCAACATAATCTCCCCAAACGTCACAACCTTTTTCATAATCTCATTTTCAATCTTTACACTTTTAACTTTTTACTTTTCACTTCTATACCTCAACACCTAAACACCTCAACACCTAAACACCTAAACACTTAAACACTTTTTCACTTCTGCCCTCTGCCCTCTGCCTTCTCACTCCCTAACTCCTCTACCAACACCCTCGCTTTCTCCTTAATCGCATTAAAATCACGATTATTCAGATCTTTATCACTCAAAAGTGCACTTCCCACACCAACCGCACAAGCCCCGGCTTTTAACCACTCCCTGCCATTGGTTAACTTAACTCCACCGGTCGGCATCAGTTTCAAATGAGGCAACGGTGCTTTTACGGCTTTAAAAAAATCCATACCGGTGATATTCGCCGGAAAAACTTTCACAATATCTGAACCCCACTCCCATGCTTGTTGAATTTCGGTTGGTGTGAATGCACCGGCCATCACAACCCGGTCCAGTTTTTTAGCCTGATCAATAATCTCTTTTTTTGTCACCGGACTGACGACAAATTGAGCTCCCGCTTCAACCGAAGATCGTACCGTTTCTGCATTTAAAACTGATCCCACTCCAATCAGCATATCTACCGGCAACATAACTGCTGCTCTTCGGATCAGTTGAAGGGCATTTGGAACCGTCATCGTTATTTCAAGAATTCGGATCCCTCCCTCATAAAGTGCTTCCGCAACCGGTTCAAACAGATTTTCATCCGGTATTCTGAGTACTGCAACGGCTTTGTGTGCCTCAATGTGCTGAAGGATTTCTGATCGGTTCATTTTTCTATATTGTCATTGATGTGAAGCCGCCATCCACAGGAACCACTGCCCCGGTTACAAAGGATGATGCGCGGTTTGATGCAAGCCATATCAGGGCTCCTTCCAGCTCTCGGGTCTCGCCAAACCGATTCATGGGCGTGTGATTAAATATCGCTTCGGTTCGCTCCTTTGTCAAGATCTTGCGATTCTGTTCGGCCGGGAAAAAACCGGGCAAAATAGCGTTTACTCGTATTTTTTGAGGTGCCCACTCCCTGGCCATAAAGCGGGTCATATTATTCATTCCCGCTTTTGAAATGCTATAGGTAAACACTTTTGATAATGGTATTTCAGAAGATGCCGATGAGATATTTATAATACTTCCTTCTATCCCCTTCTCAATCATCATGCCTGCAGCAATACGGCTTGCGAAAAATACCCCCTTTAAATTGATCTCCATGATGCGATCCCACTCCTCTTCAGTAATCTCCATGATTGGCGTCACGGAATTTACACCCGGTGCATTTACCAGGATATCCAGCCGTTTCCATCGATCCTCTATTTCCTGAAACGCTTTTTTGAGGGATGCCTCGCTGCGGACGTCTGCATGACATATCATCCCTTCTCCCCCTTCTTTTTCCACGTCTGCAAGTACATTTTCAGCCCCCTCTCTGTTTCCGCTGTAAAAAATGGCTGTTTTGGCGCCGGCACCGGCTAGCGATTTCACCATTCCACCCCCCAGCACTCCACTGCCCCCAATAACGGCGGCTACTTTATCTGTTAATGCAAAAATGTTTTTGTCGTCTTCCATAAATATGTTTTAGCTATTAACCGGTTGTCCTTAAAGTAACTTAAATTTGTGAAAAATTTTTAACAAGCACACCTCAACTAACAAGGGAATAGCGCCAACGAATTTCCCCCTAACAAGGGGGCACAAGGTGGTGGTGTTCATCCTTGACAGTACTCAAGCACATAACACGCCCATCAAACACCCCTCCCGGCATTCGCCGTAATCCCCTTTTTAGGGGAGAGTTTCACTACAAAACCCATCACACACCGCAATCCACTTCGCAGTGGAAAATTCTATGCGTCTGAAAAAGGACTCAAATGTTTGTCAAAATGAGATTCCAGATTTTTTTCATACAGTTCTTCGTGTAGAGTAAGACAATGCATCAGACGTTCTTTAAAACCGGATGAAATGGGTTCCCTGCCATTTAAAATCGATCCAAAAGTGACATGAAGCACTTGTCTTGCGTGATCATCATCCAAGAGATCTCTCAAATCATCATCACTCAACTTCTCATCCGGAGGTATATCAGACGGTTTACCGGTTATGTGGTACGTCTTTTTATCCTCCTTAAACCGCTCTTTTGAATACTCCAGAATTTCACGAAACAGTTTCGGATCAGCCTCTGCGATCGTGCGAAGTGCCTCCAGATAGCTGGTTCCTGCTGTTTTTACATGCACCGAACCCCTATTCAGCGAACCAATCGCTTTATAAACAGAAAATTTATCGCTCCCGGAGTGGATACTTAATTTGTATCCGCCAAACTCTTCTGCAATGGCCAGATGTAGCTTGTACTCCCGTTTAAATTGTTCCGAATCACCCTTGAAATCAATCCCTTTTTCAAAATCCCCACAGAATCGCGGGGCTAAACTAACCAGCTCCACACCCAATCGATCCAGTTCGGATGCGATCAGATAGTGCTCAAATGGGGTAGTCGGTTCATCCGTCTCGTCCACAGACAACTCCAACTCGGCCGGGTGATTCGGATACCTATTTTTCAAATAGTCCGATAGTTTTTTGGTATGAGTGATCACCCGGCCATATTTAATCATGGAACGCATCAACATGATTTCAGAAACTCCATCTATTTTACCAGTGCTAAGTAAAAAATCCCGATCTGAGTAAGCTTCAAAGATGGCATCCGGGGTTCTTGATAATGTTTCCCAGGGCAACTCTGAATACTCTTTCTGAAGTTCATCCCCACTCAACTCCATCACATGGTTAACCACAAACTCACTTGGGTCGATTGTAAACATCGTATAGCCGGCCTCTGCCATCAGATCAATATCCTCTTCTGTTTTCAGATGGTCTCCATCAGCACCAAATCCGCTTTTAAATCCGTTCTGAAATACAGCCCATGATGCAGCGTCCATCACCTCCTGTGCCGTTCTGTTTGTGCGCTGTAATTCCCGGATCGATTGCTGTGCCAAAACAGGCCTGAATGTCGTTTTACAGATAGATTTCAGATGAGCAACTCCGGCATTTCCAAGACGGTCACCCAACCCAAAGGAGTTGTTTTTCCCGATTAAAACTGCTTTTGTAAACGGAAACCGATCTCTTAGCAACCCGGCATTATGCTGATTTTTTTCACACTTTAGAAAATACATTGAACCTAACTGATTCAATTCCCCTTCATAGGATAAATCGATACTCTCTTTTCTCTCTGACATGATGATTAGAAAGCTCTCAAGTTGATCCCGAATCATAAAATAGAGCAACCCCGCATCTTCTATAACCGACTCTTCATAAATTCTCTGATCCGGAAAATTCTCTCTATATTTTTCAATCATATATTCTCGTTTCCTGGTTCTATAGTTTGTGAGAACAAATCATTTTAATAGCCAAATAGTCGTGGCAAAAACAGGCTCAACCCTTCAAAATAAGTGACCAGCAGAAGCGAGACAACCATTGCGATGAACATCGGAATCAGGGGTTTGATCACTTTTGTAATGGATATATTGGCAATTCCGCAACCCACAAAAAGCACACTGCCAACCGGTGGAGTACAGAGGCCAACACTTAAATTCAGTACCATGATGATCCCAAAGTGAACCGGGTCCATCCCCATTTCCACAACCAGCGGCAGAAATATGGGTGTGAATATGAGCACTGCCGGGGTCATATCCATAAAGACACCCACAACCAGAAGTATGATATTGATAATCAGCAGAATGACAATCGGATTATCGCTAAGTGCAATGAGCCCTTCACTCACAAAGATTGGAATATTTTCGTAGGACATCACCCAGGACATTGCCATGGATGTCGCGATTAACAGCGCGACAATAGCTGTTGTATTACTGCTTGAGAGAAGCACATTTTTCAACTCTTTAAAGGTCAGGCTTCGATAGACAACCGTCAATAAAAGTGCATAGACCACTGCAATGGCAGATGCTTCAGTGGCCGTAAAGATGCCCGCTACAATCCCACCTATCACTAAAATGATGAGAAATAAGCTTGGGATCGCCTCTAAAAATTTTTGGGCCGTTACTTTAATCGATACCCGGCCACTCACCGGATATTTCTTCTTAAATGCCATATACCCGGAAACAAACATCAGCAGCATCCCGGTTAAAATCCCCGGAATATAGCCTGCCAAAAACAGCGCGGCAATCGATGCCCCGCCACTGGCAAGAGAGTAGACGATTAATATATTACTTGGAGGTATGATCAATCCGGTTGTTGATGAGGTAATATTCAGCGCAGTACTGAACTCCTTATCATATCCCTCTTTCTCCATCTGTGGGCCCATAAACCCACCGATTGCTGATGCTGTTGCAACGGCAGATCCTGAAATTGATCCAAACAACATCGCAGCGACCACATGAACATATGCCAAACCGCCCGGCAACATTCCTACAATTGATTTTGCAAAATCGATCAATCTGCGGGCAATGCCACCCTGATTCATAATTTGTCCGGCAAGGATAAAAAAGGGAATCGCCAAAAGCGTAAAACTGTCGAGGCCCGTCGCCATTCGCTGGGCTACTGTGGTGACGGCCGGATCAAACGGTATACTCACAAACATGGTAAGCAGAGTTGCGATACCGATACAGAAAGCAATAGGAACACCGACAAACAGTAAGAATACAAAGCTGATCAGCAGTACCAAAACCCCAAACAGTTCCATCAGACAGCCTCCACAGATTTTGATTCCGGCGGTGTTTGTTGTACCCGACCCCGATAGATATCCATTATAAAAGCTATGGCGTATAGAATGATCAGTGCACCACTCAATGGCAGAACACTGTATACATAAGCCAGTTTGATCTGAAGTGCGGCGGATACCTGATTTAACTCCCACGTTAATTGTACCAGGTAACTGCCACCTACAACAAGTACCAAAAATGAAAAAAGAGCGATGAGTGAATGAATGAAATAACCCAGCCATTTTTTCCGCCGGCCGGTCACTTTTTCGGAAAAATAATCAAAAGCCAGGTGAAGGTTCTTTCGGTAGGCAAATGCAGAGCCCAGCAAGCCAATCCATATGAGCAGATATCGTGCGATCTCTTCCGTAAATGAACTTGCAGATCCCAATACATAACGGGTTGTCACTTGCCATACTACATCGATAACAAGGATGGCCATCAACACAACCATCACCCATCCAAGAGTTTTATCTATGTTTTTTAATATTTTATCCATCTGCCAGATCCTGTATCCGTTCAATAAACTGTTTCAGCTCTTCCGACTCATTTTTGTACTGTTCGTAGAGAGGCTGCAATCTCTCCAAAAAAGGAGCTTTATCCGGGTAGATAATCTCCACACCTGCATTCCGAACCTCTTCGAGCGCTTGTTCCGTCGCTACTCTCCAGAGATCTCTTTGATAGATTCCTGACTCCTCAGCTGCCCTAAGTAGAATAGCTTGTTCTTCCTCATTCAGACGCTCCCATGTGTGAAGGCTGGCATACAGGATATCGGGTACAGCCGTATGTTCATTCAGACTGTAATAACCGGAGACTTCATAGTGACCGGATAGGTGAAAGCTGGGCGGATTATTTTCAGCCCCTTCTACGATTCCCTGCTGAAGGGCTGTATAGAGCTCCCCCCAGGAGATTGGAGTCGCATTTCCACCCAGCAGATTTACCATCTGAATGGCTGCCGGACTCTCCTGCACCCTGATGCGAAGGCCGCTCAGATCGTCCGGATGATGAATCGCTCGATCTTTGGTATAAAAACTTCGAGTTCCGGCATCATAATAGGTGAGCCCCATCAATCGGATACGTTCCCCGGCATCCAGCAGTTCCCGTCCCACAACACCATCCCAAACCCGGTATCGGTGATCTGCATCCACAAAAAGGAAAGGGACACTGAACACTTTATAGACCGGATCAAACCCTTCAATCACACTTGAGGAGACTTTCGTAATATCCACACTCCCGATTTGTAGCAACTCCAGCAGCTCACGTTCTGTGCCCAACTGCTGACTGGGATAGACATCAATTCTCATCTTCCCTTCTGAATATTCCGCTGTGCGTTCGGCCATAAACTCCATGGCCAGATGAACCGGATGGGATGTGTCCAGCCCATGGCCCAGTTTCAGAACGGTGACATCTTTTTCACCGGTACAGGCAAACATCATGAAAATTATAAAAAAGTATGGCAGATATTTTTTCACCGAAACAAAGCCCCAGTTAGGTTTAGTCGAATTGTGCTGCTGATTAGATCAATGATCTAAAGTACTTGACGATCAGTAATTTCTCAAAAAAGAATTCAATTATTTAATAACTACTACCGTCAGTTTGAGCCTTTCGTCAAGCTCAAGACAAGCTCAGTCGCTCCTCTTTTATCCCATGGAGCGAAGCGGAGTGAAAACTCCCTGCAAAGTCGAAGAACATCTCGACTGAGCTTGACGAAAGCCTCGATGTGACGACTTTGGTTTAATCCTGCGCTCGGGCTGACGGTGAAAATGACGGGTTGCCTTCACTGCCTCTCTTTCCCTTCGTGCCAATTCATTGCTTCATCCGAACCCTCTTCAGGTGCCCAGTGTGCAAATATTTTATCGGTTTCTGCATCATAAGGCCCTCTTTTGCACTCAAAAAGTAGGGTGTCCGGTTCCAATACTTTAAATGAGTGCCAAACTTCGGGTTCAATATCCAAGACTCCGGGATGTGGTTTGCTTTCAACAATGTGCTTAGAGATAACTTCACCTGAATCATCATAGGTGAAAAAATGGATGGAACCCTTCATCAATACAAGCGATTCTGTAGCGTGTTGCAGAGGATGTTTGTGAGGCCTGATATAGGTATCCGGCTGTAAAAAGTTAACCATTCGCTGAACTTCGGCATCCTGTTCACGATGAATAGGGAGGATAATGCGTCTTCTTTCGCTCTCTCTGGATGCCCGGATACCCTGTTGAATCATCTCTTCTGTCAGGGTAAAAATAGGCCCGGTAACATTTTTAAAGGCAAGTTTAGTCATTGACGTTTTCCCCATTCACTTTGCGAAACTGTTTCCTGTTTCTATTGATGATACCAAAAGCCTTTTATTTAATACTATTTTGAAAAATGAGTCCGGCCATCAATGCGGATCCGGTCAAAAAAGCACGCTCATCAATATTGTATCTGGGATGGTGCCAGCTCCATTTTGAATCCGCTTCATCACTGCCACTCCCCAAAAAGAAAAAGGACCCGGGAAACTCCTCCTGGTAGAAGGCAAAATCCTCGCCCGCCATCATGGGCCGGTTCAACTCAATGACCTTCTCATTCCCCAACATTTTATAGGCTGCATCAGAAAGCTTTTGTGTACATTTATCATCATTGATGACAGCCGGATACCCTTCAATAAATTGAAATTTGTAGCTTCCACCCGCTCCTTCTGTAGTACTTTTGATAATCTCTTCCATTCTTTTTTTAATCAGTCGTGCAGTCTCCATAGAAAAAGCCCGAACGGTACCGATCATTTCCGCTTTTGCAGGGATCACATTATGAGCGGAGCCTGCTGAAATTTTACCTACCGTGATTACCGCCGGTTCGGTGGGGTCCAGGGTTCGACTGATCACCGTCTGGAATTGAGTGATGATTTGAGAAGCCATTACAATCGGATCAATGGTAAGATGAGGCGTGGCTGCATGGCCTCCTTTTCCAATCACTTCTATTTCAAACTCTACGGTGCATGACATAAAAGAACCCGCTTTTACTGCGATCTCTCCCGGTGCATAGTTTGGATTCATGTGCAGTCCATAAATCTCTTCAACCCCATGCTTTTGAAGGATTCCGCTCTCTCGGATCAAACGTGCACCGCCGGGCAACTTCTCTTCAGCAGGCTGAAAAATAAGAACGACTTTTCCCGGCAACTCTGATTCCAGGTCTTTCAATATATTTGCAGCACCCAGCAGATTTGCGGTATGAGCATCATGACCGCAGCAGTGAGCCGCTCCCGTCCTCTCAGAGATGAAACCGGCCTTCGCCTCTCCTTCCTCATCCATACCCAATGCATCTATATCTGCTCGTAAAGCGATCACCGGACCCGGTTTTTTGCCCTCAATCACTCCCACGCAACCGGTTTCCAGAGGCTGTTCCGTTTCAACCCCAATTTTCTTTAGCTCATGCCTGATATAGTCCGTTGTTTCAAACTCCTTAAAACTAACTTCCGGATTCTTATGCAGATGTCTTCGTACCTGCACCATATAGTCGAAATACTCATCCGCTTTCTTTTGAATAATCTCCTTAAAATTGGTCATGGGTAAATCTATACGTTCAAATGATTTGCTACAAAAAACTGTTCACATCTAAAACAGACCTACTGAATAACTGCAGATGGCCCACAGCTTTTTGTATATTGATATAATAATGAGGGTACTGAAAAACTTTATTGTTCATCCTGACTTTTTTTACAGGATCTCATACGTTTGATCATTCGAGATTCTGAAACAAGTTCAGAATGATGAATTTATAGAGTTTATCAAAGCCTCCATCACAATGATAACCAAAATTCATCAATTATGAACTCCTTTGAAGTCCACATCCCCACTTATCTCTTTTTTGGCAGTGACAAAGCTGATCCCTTTTTTGACAAATTAAGCAGTTATGGGTCTCATGCACTCATTGTTATCGGTGGTGGCAGTGTAAAACGTACAGGATATTTCGACGAGGTAACCTCTCACCTGTCAACAAGAGATATCAAATGGACACTTTTTGAAGGAATTGAGCCGAATCCTCATGCTCAGACAATAGATAAAGCTGCAGCCATAGGCAAAAAGAATGGAGTTGATTTTATTTTGGCATTTGGAGGAGGTTCTGTGATGGACGCTTCCAAAGCCATCGCCGGTTTGATTCATGATGATCAAAAAAATATATGGCCGTTTGTTTTGGGCGAACCAAAGTATAAAAAGTTAAAAGGAGCCCTGCCGGTTGCAACCATTCCGACCACTGCAGCGACGGCGTCAGAAATTACACCTCATGCCGTGATTTCCAATCCGGAAGTAAAAGGGAAATCACCGATCAGTTATTCATTTTTCAAACCGGTAACATCCTGGCTGAATCCCTCTTACCACACATCTTTGCCACTTGAGACAACCCGGGACGGTGCGTCTGATATATTTAGTCATGTGATCGAAAATTATCTTTTGGGTGGCAATGACTCACCGCTTGCCGACAGATACAGTGAGGGGATCATGCAGACAGTTTTTGAAACGTTGCCCAAAGTATTGAAGGATCCGGAGAATGAAGCGTATCGCGGTGATCTGCTCTGGGCATCCACACTTGCTTTGAGTACGATTCAGGTGGCCGGAAGGGTCCCGACGGTTTTTATTCTTCACAATCTGGAGCACGCATTGAGTGGATATAATCCGGAGTTAGCTCATGGCCGGGGATTGGCAACACTCTATCCGGCTTATTTCAAATGGCTGATGGAGAACAACAGAGTGGTTGACAGATTGGCTCTGCTGGGTAATAAATTATTTGATATCCAAACAGACAATGAGGATGAAGCGGCAGCTGAATGTATCGCTATGTTTGAAGAGTGGCTGAAGGAAAACGGGCTCTATCAACGATTGTCTGATGTAGGAGTTCCCTCTGATGCATTTTCAGAAGTTGCCGATTATGCCATTCGGGTTTATGGAGGCGGTGAACCTCTGGACGCAGCCGGACACCTGGGTAAAAAAGAGATTATCGAGATCTTTAATAAAACAGAAGAGCAAACAGGGTAAGGAGGGCCTCACACGCCGAACCAATAGGAAAACTTTACCAAAAATGTATGGCTGGCAGGATTTTGGAAAAGTTCACCAAAATCGTTGCCGACATTGAATAGTCCTGTACGTTCACGGCTCTCACGGTTTTGTTGCCATACCAAAAATAGTGTTGAACCGGGACGAAACTCCCACCTTAAAACAGCGTTTCCACGAAGCGATCGAATGTTAAAATCTGGTTTTGCAATCGAAAATTCCCCCGATCCATCACCGGTCGGATCAATCTGGAACACCTCGTTCTCTTCATCATAGGCCACCGACCCAATATCCTCACCATAAACACTGTAATTGATTGATTTTGGTTGGGATAACTCCTTAAACCGGCTAAACTCTCCGGCAGAAATAAACGGCTGGGCAAATACCTGAAGGCTCAAATCCGGTGTGAATGTCCATTCTACCCGTATTGAAGCTGACAGTGTTGTTTGATTTAAATCCGCAAAAATATAGCGGTTTCCAAAAGTATTCGATTTTTGAGCGTCAGCCACAGTGCGTACATACTGGGTGGCATTAAAATTTTTAGACAAGGACGGACGAATCGTAATAGTAGCGGCCTGATGCGGACGATAACGTATCGCCAGCCAAATGTTAGTTACATATTCATCGAGCTCGGTTCTGCGATGGAAAAAACCGGGTGATATTCTAAGGTCTTTTCGGTTATCACTATTTAAATTCATATTTAATGAAATTGCGGCAGGACTCACTGCCAATGGGCCTCCCCTGGTGAGACGGTCATCCTGTGAACGAAAACTACCTAATAAGTTATAATTTAAAGTCCAGAAGTTTTTAAAATTAAAGAAAGCACCGGTACCACTCAGATTCTCCAATGGATCACCCGTTGTGTTCCATGTACCCACTGCAGCTAACCAAAAATTATAATTGCGAAAGATCCCGACCGGACTCTGCTGCTGTCTGACGACCATTCCGGATAAAAATCGCCGATCAGCGGCTGGCTGAAAACCCATATCATTCACTTCATAACCCGGACTGATCTGATAACCACGAAATTGGGTCATCCATTTACGGGTTTCTGATGTAAACATAAGATCTGCATGAGTACCTGTCATGTTCGTTCTGGCCGGATCAATCTCAAGGTGATCTGCATCGGGTCTTTGAAAATAACGCGCACTGGAACGTTGTACTTGTTCGATCATCATTGGATCACCCGAAATAGAACTTCCTGTAATAAATCCGTTGATTCGATACTTCCGGTCCGACCAACTCTGTTCAAAATCAATACCACCGCTGAAGGCCTGATCAGTTAAAGTTTGACGCAAAACAGGAGTGTTTATATTGCGATACAAGCTGTTGAACATTATGCCGGTAACAGTTTGTCCACCTCGAAAATCACGCTGAACTCGTCCGACCATATAGTTCGATAACGGTTCAACCGGTATGGACTCTATGGTTTCTCCATCCGGCGTATATCGAGCTTTCTGCTCTAGGGTAAGGGCATTCAGGAGACCCATTGACCATCCGTTCGATGTTTTTCCACTAAGCTTCACGGCTCCTGCAATCGGGGTTTGGGAAGGAGTGTCTGTGAAAAGTGCACCGCCAGGAGTACGTCCTGAAGGTGCACGGCCGATGCGTCTTGTGTGCAAGATACGTGGCTCAGCACCCATCTGGATGTTACTTGAATAACCAAAATTAAAAATCTCTGCACCTTCCAGAAAAAACGGGCGCTGTTCCGGGAAAAACGATTCAAAAGCAGACAAGTTTACAACAGCCGGATCAACCTCAACCTGACCAAAATCGGGATTAATAGTTGCCGTTAAGGTTAAATTTGATCCAATTCCATATTTAATATCTGCCCCTATATTCGAACCAAGATCATTCCCGCTGTAAAACGGATTTTCAGGGTTTCCGGGTGCACGATTGAGCTGACCGGATACATATGGCAAAAATTCCAATCTCCTGGATTCAGGTAGGTTTCTGATACCCTCAAGCCTGCCCGATCTGGAAACGATTCCGGATGCTTCAGGTGGGATAGGTGACCAAAACGATTCTTCACCTTTTCTGGCAATTTCTCTTAAAAAATTGATCCCCCAGCTTCGTTCACCGTTTCTTACTTCACCATTATACCGAAGTTGTGAAAGAGGGATTCTCATCTCAGCGATCCACCCCTCGTCATCAATGTTTGCAGAAGCTTCCCACACAGCATCCCAACTTCTGTCAAACTGGTTGTCATTAAATATCATCATGTCACTGCGCACTCCCCTGGGGCTCACTGCAAATACAAAAGCTGTTCGCTTATCATTATAACTGTCAATTCCAACACTGATCCAGTCGCTGTATCCATTTCCGTCTTTTCTGAACAGAGTCGCAGCGATGGAGTCGGGGGCACTATCATACGCACGCGCTCCTATATAAATGGCATTGTCGTCGTACAAAACCCATACTTCTGTTTTTTCAGTTGCAGGTTCTCCCGGATCCGGTGAAGTTTGCGTAAACCCCGTTGCAGGTTCTGCCAATCTCCAGACATCTTCATCAAGAATTCCGTCAATATTTATGATTCCGCTATCAATCCTGTAAGCATTGATGTGATAAGATTTTTCTCCGGTTGAGACAACCTCAAGGGAATGATTTTGTGCTTCCGCCTTTAAATCCGTCATCAACAAAAAAGAAATACAAACACAAAATGCAAAAAACCGATTTGCATAAACTTTGTAATTAGTTTTGAGTGAGTAAGTCATGATATGAACATCTAAAGAATTATTCTGATGATTTATCCTTCCTTACGAACTGACGAATTAATGGTTTCAGCCATTTTCCTTATCCCTATGAGGTTCAACGGATTAATACTTGAAAAAACAAGAGTTAGCGGATTATTTTGATAAGCTGTTCTTTCATCCGTGGATATCATCCATTATATCAGACGTAATTGTACATATTTGATTGACTGGAAAGGTGAAATAGAGAGAAAAATCAAAGATCTATGATCCGCTAAGCCGTTATAGAGCTCATCAATGAGTTAACCGCCAAAGATCATTTCCAAAACATGATGATTGACGAATCAGGGAATATCCTACTCCTTTCTGCATTTTTTATTTGTAAGCTGATTGTATAAACAAGAGTACGAATCATCAACAGATCAAGATTTATCTGTCCCGGCATTTAAAATAATTGTCGTTCGATAGAAAATTGATTCTGGCACTCTTAGACTTCAAATCAGGGATCAAGAAAATGCAAACTAAGAAGCTAACTCAAAGTATTGCACTCATCGCCACTCTTTTCTGGATTAGCTGTCAATCTGCAGACGCGCAAATCAAATTGGATGTAGGCGGTTATATGCAAAACTGGGTTATCGCCAATCAAAGCACGGATGTTTTGACGCCATCACAAGGAAATTTAGCGATACTGGGATCAAAAACGAATAAAACTCAAGGGTTCCGAATCCGGAGGGCAAGGATAACGGCAAAAGGGAGTATCGGCGACAAGTTCAGTACCACGACCTGGATTGAATTCGCAGGTTCAACACCCTCACTGCTCGATTTTCATGTGGATGCACATATCCGGCCATGGTTCAATATTCGCCTGGGGCAATTTATGATGCCCGGTCAGTCGTTTGATACCTCACGTCTCGTTTCTTCAAAATTAATTTTTTATGAACGTGCACCCATCACAACTACTTTTTCAGATCGTATGGGGTACAGTGCATTTCGTGATGTAGGTATTATGGCATATGGACAGCATGGAAGGTTGTGGTACGGAGTTCACGCGAGTAACGGTTCCGGAAGATTTAATTATGCCAGTTCAACCATTACGGAACGAAAAGCCGGCGGCGGACTCTATGGTGCTCGGGTTGATTGGGAACTCTTTGATGGTTTTACTCTCGGATCACATATAGCCACTAACCAGCAGAGAGATGTGGTTCAATCCGGAAGCGAACCGTTTGATATCGACCGCACATCCTGGTCTTTGAGAGCAGCGACCAACAATCTGGGAATTAATGGTTTATTCTCTCAATTAGAATATATGAGTCTAACCGGTAAGGAAAACAGTCGAGGTGTAAACCTGAATGTTGACGGAGACTATAAACTTCACGGTTTTTATGCCGAACTGGGATACCGAATTACTCGTGAATGGCATCTGCTTGGCCGTTATGATGAGATGATTCAGAAACCGGGTCAGGGCGGCTTAGAACAGACATGGAACCGCTATGGGCAGAACAACTACACCTTTGGGATATCACGCTATATTTATGATGGAAACGCGGAACTTGTGAGAGCTCACCTCAACTACTCGTTCGGTGAATCCGGCCCGATGGATCTAAACAACTCCATTTTGGTTGCTGTTTTTCAGTTACGATTTATTCCTTAAAAGAGACTTAAATTCAAAATCAATCAGACCGGTATTTTTGATGGGAGTTCCTGCCACTTTTGAATACTTACAGCTCAATCAGGAATTGGGGTTACCGGCTATACTGCCTTGAAAACCCAGTGCGTTTTTAAAAGTTTGCTGAAAATTCAGACAACATGTATGATTCGCCTTCATCATCTATATGTGTATATTTGGTAAAATTAAATAACCACATTCAACATTCATATGCATTACCTGTTAATTTACGATTTATCCGCCGATTACCTTGAAAAACGGGGTGATTACAGAATTGATCATCTGTCTCTAGCCTGGGAAGCCCATGATCGGGGTGAACTGATTTTGGGAGGAGCCCTGCAGGAACCCGCCGACAAGGCATATCTGCTCTTTAAGGGAGATTCACCCAAGGCCGCAGAAGATTTTGCCAAATCCGATCCGTATGTAAAAAACGGACTCATCAAAAAGTGGGAAGTAAGACCCTGGATGACCGTCGTCGGTGACCAGTCCGCATCTCCCGTAAAACCTTAGGGAATACTGATATCATAGATCAAGCATTCGCCCTGATTTAAAAAGTTAAATATTCATATTGAGAAGTTGACAAGTAAACTCCAAATCACATTATCGCCTAAACATCTAAACACGTAAACACTTTAACACTTTAAAACGTATCCACTGAATAAAGAACCCATCATAAAACCGACAAAAGATGGTTCAACAACCCTCTACTCTCTCAGATTTAAACAGCACTATCACAATCCGAATGGTGCCGTAGCGGAGAGTCAGTATAACTTTTTCGAGACCACCGGTTTAACAGAAGAGATCCGAAATCAACGTTCATTCAATATTTTTGAAACCGGGTTTGGGACCGGGATGAATTTGATCCTGCTTCTCGATTATCTTGAAAAAGAGTCCTATTCAGGAGCCATCACCTATCTGTCTGTTGAAGCCTATCCAATTGCGGCGGAGACCGTTTCAAGCCTTCAGTTCGGTGCAGATTCCGGCCTTGATAAGTATAAACCGCTGCTTGAGAAGGTTTTTCGTGAATCAAAACCGGGATTGAATCGATTTGATCTCGGCCTTAATCGAATACTCCTTCTATATATTGGGCCATTTGACCGTCTGTTTGTGCAAGAGGCCATTTCTGAGACTTTTCAGTTTATTTTTCACGATCCATTTTCACCGGAAGTGAATGCGGAACTCTGGACTCCGGACGTTTTCCAAAAGTTGTTATCCATCAGTAGCCCAAATGCTTTGCTCTCAACTTACTGTGCTGCCTCATCCGCCCGTGCGGCTATGGCTGTTGCCGGATGGTTTGTTGCTAAACATCGCGGTGCTCTTGGTAAAAGAGAGATGACTTTGGCATCTCCCGATACCGATCGTCTTTCCGGATGGAAACGCATCAATGAAAAGAGACTGATCGAACGATTTCATAAAGGGGATTTTTGAACCGTTCATTTTGTTGAATGAATTGTTTCCTTAAAGTCTAATCATTTACAACCGGTGTCCTGAAAGGCATTTTTGAAAATGAAATTCTTACATTTTTCTTTTCTACATTCCTTATAATCATGACATAAGTTCATCAATCCTCAGTTCAACAATTACCATGCAAGATTTTGATTCATTAGCTTTAAAACTTCAGCCACACTACTCGAAATTTAATGTGGCGAACCGGCTTCTTTTCACCGGACACTCTCATCAGGCGTGGCCGGATGCTGCTTTCGAAGGTATTCAGGAATACATGGCGATGGTCTCTGAGCAGGTGGATAAAAAGTGGGATTTCGGCTTTGAAAAAACAGAGATCATGAGAGAGTATCTCAGGGAGTTTTATGATGATCCCACCGGCAGATATTGCAGAGAACAAAATACTCATGTGCTGATTGTCTCCTGGTTATCTGCGCTGGATTTGAAGAATAAACCCAAGATCATCACCACAACCGGAGAGTTTCACTCCATGTTCAGGCAGTTGCGTCAGTTGGAAGATGAAGGCTTGGATATTGTATATTTGCCTCATCAGGATGATGATCAACTATTTGAGGCAATTTCAAATGAATTGGATGAGAATACATCCGCCATCATGCTCTCCAGGATTTATTATGAAACAGCGGAAGCGAATACACGGCTGAGTGATATTGCTCAATTGGCAAAAAGAGCAGAGGTTCCGATACTCGTGGATGATTATCACGGAACCAACGTGGTTCCCATATCCTTTCAGGTTGAGGGTCTGGAGCATATCTACTTGCTGGTCGGGGGATATAAATATCTCCAATGGGGTGAAGCAAACTGCTTTCTGCGCTATCCACAAGAATGTGCACTGCGGCCGGTAATCACCGGATGGTTTTCGGCGTTTGAACAACTGGATCATCCAAGAGACAATGAACCGGTTAAATTTGATCAGGGAAATCAGAAATTCGCTACAGCGACATACGATCCCATTTCACAATTCAGGGCTGCAGCGGTGACACAGTTTTTTCAGAAAATGGGATTGACACCGGAGGTACTCAAGAATCAATATCAATCTCAACTCAGCTATCTTCGAAAACTATTTGACGACCAAAATCATATCGGTTCGGGGATAAGTCATGCAAATACCAGGCCTGTCGAAGAGTCGGGAGGTTTTATGGCGCTTCGATCAGAACACGCCCGCACACTCAGAGCAGAGCTCCTCAAGAATAATATTTTCACAGATGCCCGCAATGATATCATCCGGATTGGCCCCGGGCCATACACCACATCAAAACAGTGTGAGGCTGTTATTCAAGCCCTTTTTGATAAATTGAATACGATTTAGATGCGTCATCCTGAATTTTAAATGCATCATCCCGAATTTTAAATGCATCATCCTGAATGTTAAGTGCATCATCCCGAATTTTAAATGCATCATCCCGAATTTTAAATTCGTCATCCTGAATTTATTTCAGGATCTCAAGGCTCGGCATTATATAGTAGTATATGACTTTTTTGGTAATCACCTAAACACATGAACACCTTAACACTTCTTTTTCATCGAATCTGTGAGTACGGTGCACCTTTCATGAACACTGATTCAATCTCTTTAACAATCGGCCCGTCTGCGTGGGATTCTTCATATACCTGACGCCACTCGGGATCATTTATAAATGAATCCCAGCTCGCCTCGGCAGACTCCCGGCTTTTGTGTGACAATATGTAGATCAATGTATTCTCCTGATCTACCGGAATCCAATACCCCACATTGACCATCCCGTGACGGGCGAATAATTGTAACGTATGATTAGAGAAGCGTTTGTGTAGATCATCCAGTTTCCCCGGATGAGTGACATATGTACGCAATTCATATATACGATCATCCGTTGATAGAATTTCATTATCAATCATATCACCATCCGTTAATGAAAATGAAAAATTTAAAGTGAGAAATAGAATTGTGAGAACTGCCCCAAATATACTTTTTATCATGATTATCTTCAGTTAGTTTGATGATATGATCGTATGCTTTTCAACTCAATATGCATAATTTTTAAAAATAATTATCTTTTTTTGTAAGGGGTCATTGAAATTTGGTTCATACATATGTTATACATATATTCGGTCAGATGAACTTTACCCGTTTGACAAGCCTTAATGTGTGAGGATGATTAATAGATATTCGGATATGACATTTCACCAAAAAAAAAAATTCAGCTATGACAAGATGGTGTCACTATTGCGGGTTATACTGCTTTAAATGAAAGAAATAACGGTAAAATAAAACTGACAATTACATTACCACGTCATTAAACAATTAAAAAATTAATTCCTATGGCAGCTTCAAAAGATGATAGAGTAAAAGCGATCGACATTGCAATCGGTCAGATTGAAAAACAGCATGGAAAAGGCACCGTCATGAGACTGGGCGATCATGCGACGACTGAAATTGCTACAATCTCCACGGGTTCCATTATGGTGGATTATGCACTGGGAGTCAATGGAATTCCCCGCGGGCGAGTCACGGAGATTTATGGACCGGAAGCCAGTGGTAAAACAACCCTGGCTCTTCAGATCATCGCTGAGGCTCAAAAAGCGGGTGGTTATGCAGCTTTCATTGATGCAGAACACGCATTTGATCCTAAATATGCACGGAATCTGGGTATCAACACGGACGAACTTCTTGTTTCACAACCAGATAGCGGTGAACAGGCTCTGGAAATTACTGAGACGTTGATTCGCTCAGGAGCGCTCGACGTCATTGTAATCGATTCGGTTGCCGCTTTAGTCCCCAGGGCTGAACTGGAAGGGGAAATGGGAGATTCACACATGGGATTACAGGCACGGTTGATGTCTCAGGCACTCCGAAAAATCACCGGAGTCGTAAGTAAAACACATACCTCCTGTGTCTTTATCAATCAGGTTCGTGAAAAAATTGGTGTAATGTTTGGAAATCCCGAAACGACAACGGGTGGACGCGCGCTCAAATTCTACTCTTCTGTTCGTATCGATATCCGTCGAATCGGCGCTATCAAAAAGGGAGATGAAGTGCTGGGGAACAGGACCAAAGTAAAAATCGCAAAAAATAAAGTGGCGCCTCCTTTTAAAGTCGTTGAATTTAACATCCTCTACGGTAAAGGAATTTCAAGAGTCTCTGAAATATTGGACCTTGCCGTTGAGTATGATATCATCGAAAAAAGAGGCAGCTGGTATAGGTATGAAGGAGAACCGATTGGTCAGGGCACCGACGCCGCAATGCAATTTCTCGAAGAAGACTCAGAATTATGCAGTAAGATCGAAGCAATCGTCAGAGAAAAATTAATGCCGGCTGAAATATCATCCAACGCTTCTGCCTCAACAAATGGCAAGGCAAAAGATAAAAAAGAGGAAGAAGAAGCTGTAGCCGCAGAATCTTAATTCGAATATAAATCTTTGGCAAAATCAACCTCAGATCTAAAATTACCCATTCAAATTACAGAGATCCGGATTCAAAAAAAGAATCCGAATCGCTTCTCTCTGTTTAATGAAAAAAACTTTCTGATCGGTGTAAGCAGCCAAACTCTTGCTGATTTTTCAATTCAAAAAGGCGTCATGTTGACGCCTTCTTTGTTTAATCAAATTGAACAAGCAGAAAACTATAACGCCGCAAAAGAAGCCGCCTTCAGGTATTTGGGCAGGCGCGATCACGCCTCATTCGAAATCAGACAAAAATTAAAAAAGAAAGGATTCAATGATGATGTGATAAATAGCTTATTGGATGAACTTTCAGATAAAGACTTTCTCAATGACGAAAATTTTTCAATTAAATTTATCACAGAAAAATCTGAATTAAATCGCTGGGGCCAAAAAAAAATTGAATCTGAACTCTATAAAAAAGGGATCCATCAAAAAACAATTCAGGAGACTTTAAATTCCTTTTTTGATAATTTGTCTCAAGATCAGATTTGTTTAGATTTAGTGATCAAGAGAAAGAGACACTTTCTCAGAGAAGAGGACCCCTACAAGCGCAAGATGAAAATTTACAACTATCTTGCAGGAAGAGGGTTCACTTCATCCGATATAAAAAAAGCAATGCCAAAAATTGCTGTTGAATTAGATGTTTAAAAATCTATCCCTTGAATTTATTGTTAAATCCGTAATCTTTATTGTCGGATTTATACTCGTTGCACTCATTGTCTATAATTATAGTAACCTGATACTATATGCGGTGATTGCTATGATTTTCAGCTATCTGCTTGACCCTTTTGTGAATAGAATGCAATCCGCCGGTATCAACCGTACTTTCTCCATTTCACTTGTACTGGCAACGGTCTTACTATTTATATTTTGGATTTCCACCAGTATTATTCCCATCGTTGCCGGACGAATGGCTGCCCTGACCAGACAACTGACACCTGAAAATCTGGTGAATATTGCGAATCTGATCGAAATCAATCTCAGATCCAGTTTTGAATTTATCCCGGAAGGATATCTACGAGATAATGTTGCAAACATTGCGGAGGATCTGTTTAATTTTAATCGATTTTCAGATTTACTGGGTGATTTGATAGGTATATTTACAAATCTATTCGCAGCTTTTATCATCATCCCCTTTGCTACATTTTTCTTCCTAAAAGATGGACATAAAATCCGCAGAGATATTCTGCAGATCGTTCCCAATAAATATTTCGAGACGACTCTCAGTTTAATCGATAAAATTGAAAGCAGATTGGGACACTATTTTAGAAGTGTTCTATTGCAGTGTACATTGGTTGGTGCCGCATCATGGATTGCCCTCTCCATTGCCGGACTCGACAATGCCGGATCTGTTGGTGTCACGATTGGAATAGCAAATACAATCCCTTATTTCGGGCCTATTTTAGGCTATTTACTGTCTATCATCATTTCAATAATCGAAACCGGTGATTTTTCTCTTGTAATTCCATGTATTTTGGCTGTTATGTTTGCTCAGTTATTAGATAATCTAATTCTCCAGCCATTAATTTTTTCCAAGTCTGCAGATATTCATCCGGTAGCCATTTTATTTATCGTTATGATAGGGGCTCAAACAGCAGGAATATTCGGAATGCTTATCGCCATACCCATTGCAACTATTTTGAAGATTACAATTAATCAAATGACATGGAGTTATAACAATTACTTTATTTTTAAATCTAAGCCCGGAACTGCTTATCCTCAACAGCTTGACAATAAAATAAACTAATAGTTACCCCATCTTTTCATTATATTTAACGCGAATTTTAGACCTTCAATAATCGAGTGAAAAAACTGGTCGTGTTCGCATCCGGATCGGGAAGTAATTTTCAAGCCATCATTGATGGGATTGAAAACAATGAGATCAATGCTCAGATTTCAGGATTAATTACGGATCGTTTGGAAAGTGGCGCTGCCGCCAGAGCAAAAAAACACCGAATACCCTATGTAGAGATTCAGGAAAAGAATCCTGAACAGTTTTCAAACAAAGTTATTGAACAACTAAACGTTTGGAATCCCGATTTAATCGTATTAGCCGGATTTCTCAGAAAAGTATCCGACAGTATTGTCCACAGATACCCAAATAAGATTATTAATATCCATCCATCCCTTTTACCCAAATATGGAGGGAAAGGATTTCACGGACTCAATGTCCATTCAGCAGTCATTGAAGCCGGTGATCTCGAGAGTGGATGCACCGTCCATTTTGTAAATGAAGAGTATGATCGAGGTGAAATCATCATGCAAAAGCGTGTTAAAGTGCATGAGAATGACACCCCAAAAACACTGGCAGCCAGAGTTTTAAAGGCTGAACACATACTGTTGCCAACTGTAATAAATAAACTTTTAAAAGATTGATTTGAAGTGGCTTTAAAACCTTTAAAATCGTTACCACAACATCCATTAATTATCAAACGAGCTCTGATTTCCGTTTCCAACAAAAAGGGAATTGAACCATTCGCTAAAAAATTATCGGATTCAGGAGTGGAAATTTTTAGTACCGGCGGCACTGCTTCCGCCCTTCGAGCCGCAGATATCCCTGTCACAGATGTAAGTGAACTTACCGGGTTTCAAGAATGTCTGGATGGACGGGTTAAAACACTCCATCCCAGAATTCACGGCGCTATTTTAGCCCGAACAAGTTATAAACCCGATCTGGATGAAATTCAAAATCTGGGAATCGTACCTTTTGAACTAGTCGTCGTAAATCTGTATCCATTTAAAGATACTGTAAAATCTCCTGATACCACTCCGGCAATTGCAACTGAAAATATTGATATCGGCGGGCCTACCATGATTCGGGCAGCTGCAAAGAATTTTGCTCATGTATCGATACTTACAAATCCTGATCAGTATGAAGAGTTTTTGAACGAACTCACTAACGATGGTTCAATCTCTTTTAAAAGCCGCCGCACCCTGGCAAAGTCAGCATTTGAACACACGGCCGATTATGATGCATCCATAAGCAACTATTTCAACCAAATCGAAGAAATATCACTTCCTGAACAATTAACCATTTCCAGCTCTAAATCTGCCGATTTACGGTATGGTGAAAATCCACATCAATCCGCTTCTATTTACGGCACCCAAAAAAGTTATATCGACTGTTTCCATGGAAAAGAGTTAAGCTATAATAATTACCTGGATATTGACAGTGCATTGAAATTGATGGCTGATTTCAAAGATGATGATCCAACCGTTGCGATCTTTAAGCATACTGTTTCTTGTGGAGTTGCTACCCGTCCCTCTTTAAAAGAAGCTTATGAAAGAGCCTTTGCCACGGATAGAACTTCTCCTTTCGGAGGCATTGTGATCGTTAACAAAGCTTTAGACTTGGAAACGGCCAAATCTATCGACTCCATTTTTACTGAAATAATCCTTGCACCTGATTTTGAAGAAAGTGTAATTGACTATTTAAGTGAAAAGAAAAACCGGAGACTGATTAAAGTTCTGAAGTATCCGGATAAAGAAGATCTGTTTCAGTTTAGATCTATTTTTGGAGGTGTCCTTTATCAACAATCAGATAGGGGGAAATTATTGCCGGATGATATTCAGGTGGTTACTGCCAGAAAACCGTCAGATGATGAACTTCAGGACCTGCTGTTTGCATGGAAAGTTGTAAAACATATTAAATCAAATGGAATTGTGTATGCTAAGGAGCTGGCTACATCAGGGATCGGAACCGGACAAATGAGCCGTGTAGACAGTTCCGTGATCGCTGTAAGAAAAGCGATGAATGAAAATTTAAACCTGAAAGACAGTGTTATTGCTTCTGACGCATTCTTCCCATTTCCCGATGGCGTGATTGCAGCCGCTCAATCCGGAGCCCGCGCAGTGATACAGCCGGGTGGAAGTATACGGGATGAAGAAGTCATAAAAGCGGCAAATGATCACAATATGTCTATGATATTCACCGGTATCCGGCACTTTAAACATTAATTTATTTGAAATCTTACTAATAATTCGTTCGCAAATAGGGCTCAGATAATGTATTTTCAAGAGCCGATATTAGATTAACTGACAAATCCCTACAACTCAATGTCCGACCACTACTCAACTAACAGAAAAAAGACTAAAAAAGACCCAAACAAAAAAGGTATTTTTGATTTTCTCTATTCTGATATTGCAATCGATTTAGGTACTGCAAATACATTAATTTATGCACGTGGACAGGGAATCGTTCTAAATGAACCCTCAATCGTCGCACTAAATAATAGAAATGAGACGGTTGCGACGGGACATGAAGCGAGATTGATGCATGAGAAAACTCACGGAAATATCCGAACGGTCAGGCCACTCAGAGATGGAGTGATTGCTGATTTTGAAGTTGCCGAGCAGATGATTCGTGACATGATCAAAAAAGTAAAAGTTAAATGGTATACTACAACCCGGAAAATGGTGGTTTGTGTACCCAGTGGCATTACAGAAGTTGAACGCAGAGCCGTTCGTGACAGTGCCGAACATGCCGGCGCAAAAGAAGTTTATCTTGTAGACGAACCCATGGCAGCAGCGATCGGAATCGGTTTAAATGTTCATGAACCGGTTGGAAGTATGATTGTAGACATCGGTGGCGGAACAACTGAAATAGCCGTAATCGCTCTTTCAGGCATCGTTCACGCACAGTCTGTACGATTGGGTGGTGATGAATTAAATGAAGATATCATCAATTATTTCAGAAGGAATCATAACCTCCTGATCGGTGAACGAACATCAGAAAGAATAAAATGTGAAATTGGTTCAGCCGCTCCTCTGGATGAAGAGATTGAAATTATTACAAAAGGACGTGACTTGGTAAATGGAGTCCCCAGAACAAGACAAGTGACTTCCCGGGATGTAAGGGAAGCGATCTCAGAATCCGTTAATTCAATTGTTGAAGCAATTACAAAATCTCTTGAACAAACACCCCCTGAACTATCAGCTGATATTCTGGACAGAGGCATTATGCTTACCGGCGGTGGTGCCCTGTTAAAAAATCTGGATAAGCTGATCATGGAAACAACAGATCTGCCAGTCCATATTGCAGAAGATCCACTGACTGCCGTGGTTAGAGGTACTGCTGAAATTCTTGAAGATCTCGACTACTACAGAGCTGTCATCTCTTAAATCCCGCATACTCGTGAATGCGCAAACTAAATGACATTAAGGACTATATCATAACGGCAATCATATTGATTTTTGCCGTTGCATTGATGGTGAACCGTCATGACGGCAGTTTGCAAAATATTCGAAAAATATCAGTCACCGCACTTAGTTTTCTTGAACAACCTCTCTCAAACTTCAGAGTCTATCGTCAGGCAGTATCGACAAATACCTATCTCCACAGACAAAATATCCTGCTTCAGGATGAATTAAGCAGACTACGATCCGTAGAACAGCAAAATAGGGTATTACGAAGCTTGCTGAATATCAGAGAACAGAGTGATCTGCCTCTTATCCCGGTAAAAATTGTTGCAAAAAACCTGGTTTCAGTAAACAGCTTTATCACCATTGATGCCGGTTTAAATAATGAAATTGAACCAGGAATGCCTGTAATCAATTCAGACGGGCTCATTGGCATGACCATACTCACGGATAATAATTATACACAGGTATTACCATATAACAACTCCGTATTTAGAGTCAGTGCAATTGTTGAAGGAACCAGAGCTTATGGAATCGTGTCCTGGCCGGGTCCGGCAAGCAGAGAGCTAATCATGGAATTTGTCCCGGAAACTATTGACGTAATTCCGGGTCAATATGTACTTACTTCCGGTTTTACCAATCAATTTCCGGCGGGAATACCGATAGGCGAAGTAACCAGAGTTGAACCGAATGAAGGAGTAGACACTCAAACAATTTATCTGAATGCCTTCACCGATCTATCAACCGCCTCTGAAGCTTTTGTTGTGGTCTTTCGACCCGACACCACCATAAACAATCTAATCAATGATCAAATAGAGCTATTTTGAATCGGACGAATAACATACGCTTAATTCTGATCGGCCTGGGATTTGTGGTTCTTCAGGTTGTTCTTTTAAGGCATCTGCAAATTTTTGGGGCAGAACCGGATCTGATTCTTGTATTCTTACTATGGTTATGTAAGAGTAAATCCAGAACAATTGTACTTTTATACGCCGCATTATTGGCTTTTACTCAAGATGCATTATTAGATTTGTGGGGGATTCATCTCTTTT
The DNA here is from genome assembly GCA_002359315.1 of Bacteroidetes bacterium UBA2664. Classification (GTDB taxonomy): domain Bacteria; phylum Bacteroidota; class Rhodothermia; order Balneolales; family Balneolaceae; genus Rhodohalobacter. Next base: position 28,043 of record DEMS01000034.1, read on the forward strand.
CAAAAACTTTTATGATTTTTATACTACATCCAACCTTGAATCGTATATCAAAAAACAAGTTTATATTTTGGCAGGTTTTAATTATCGTGTTTGTATCAGCTCTCATCCATAATATCGCATTTTTTGGAGTCACTCTCTTTTCAGAACTATACTCATCAGGGGGGGGACAATTAGCTCTCAGGCTACTTTTAAGCTCTTTTTACACCGCTTTCCTTGGTGCATTTCTACAGTTAGTTAAGGAGGATAACTGACATGTCGAACGAACAGAGATCAAAATCTTCTATTCGGGTTCTGCAAGTGATCATCATCGGTGGATTGTTGATCATGCTGGGAAGAATTTTCCATTTGCAGATACTTGATTATGAAACCTACTCTCCATTGAGTATGCAAAATTCATTGCGTATGGAAGTTGTTAATCCGGCCCGGGGATTAATTTATGACAGGCACGGCACCATCATTGTTGAAAATCAACCCATTTATACAATTATCATCACCCCTTCCCTGCTTGATTTAGAAAATCTGTCTCTACTGGCTGATCTGTTACAATTAGATGAAGAGATTGTATACAACCGAATTCTAGAAGCACAAGAATACTCATGGCAACGTACCTCCCGGCTTTTCACTGAAGTTTCTTTTGAAGTATTTTCTAACATACAGGAAAATTTGTGGCAACTGCCCGGGATCGGACATATTATCGAAAGTAAACGAAATTATCCTTCAAATATATTAGCCTCCCATATAAATGGTTATTTGAGTGAAGCGAACCGAGAAGAGTATCTTCGCTCTGATCATCTCAGATTGGGCGATAAAATTGGGCGCAGTGGCCTCGAAATGATATATGAAGACTATATAAGAGGCGAAAAAGGAACCTCCTATATTAGTGTCAATGCTTTTGGTCAGGCACTCGGATCTTATGACAATGGGTCACTGAATGTGACTCCAACCAAGGGGGCCGATTTAATAACCACACTTGACGCTGATCTGCAAGCATTAGCTGAAATTTTAATGGAAAATAAACAGGGTGGCCTGGTTGCAATTGACCCTCACACCGGTGGGATCCTGAGTATTGTAAGTGCTCCTCAATTTGACCTGCATAAACTTGCCGGCAGAATGGATCAGTCTTATTGGCAAGAATTGAACTCGAATCCGAATACCCCACTCTACAATCGAGCCATCTCATCTCGTCAGCCTCCGGGCTCAACATTTAAACCATTTATGGGTTTAGTTGGATTACATTTGGGATTAGTAACTCCTGAATGGGAACTATATAATCCCGGCTATTATGTTCGGGGGCGTCGTTATAATGACCTTGCCGACCCCGGGAACTACAATCTTCATAAATCTATACAGAAATCAAGCAATACTTATTTTTTCTGGATGATGGAGAGGATTGCCTCCAGAGGATTACTGAACCGTTGGTCAAGTATGATTAAAGATTTTGGAATGGGGCCTATTAGCCAGGTCGATCTGCCTTTTGAGCGTGCAGGTATTGTGCCGGACAGTACGTATATGAATAATACATTCGGCGAACGTCGATGGGGGCTTGGAGATCTAATCAGTTTGGGGGTTGGACAGGGTATGGTATCCGTATCACCGCTTCAAATGGCTGTGGCAACCGCTTCTTTGGCAAATGGTGGGTATCGGATACAACCTCATGTTGTAAGTGCCATTCGCCATGCAGATGGAGAAATTCAGTATACAAACCCGGAAATAAATAAAATTGAATGGATCCAGCCGGATCATCTTGAAATTATTAAAGAGGCCATGAAAGCTGCTTTACTTGATGGCGGCTCCAATTATTATGGAGCTATCCCGGGTATTGAAATAGCCGGAAAAACAGGAACAGCACAAAATCCGCAAGGAGAAAGTCATGGCTGGTTCATAGCATTTGCTCCCGCAGATGATCCTCAGATCGCTGTTGCTGTATTAATGGAAAATTCCGGATTTGGTTCTGTATCAGCCACCCCGATTGCATCACTTTTAATTGAACAGTACTTGACCGGCACGACCACCCGACAACATATTTACAATCATGTTATTAATTTCCTGCCTGAACATGGCACTTCAGAGTAAATCCTATGCAAGATAAAAGAGAATTTAGCTGGTCAGTTATCTTTATCTGGGTTGCACTATTCAGTGTTGGCCTCATCGCAATATATAGCGCAACCCAAGGCCCTGTTTCTCAATTTTTACCCTCCTTTATCCTGGAAAACTTTTTCAGACAATCCCTTTGGATATCCATATCCCTGGTCGTTTTAATTGTCATACAATTTATCCCTCCGCGAACTTTTCAAGAGGGTGCTTATCTTTTCTACATCATTTCGATTATTCTAATGATAATTACCCTATTTTTTGGAGCTGAGGTGAGTGGTTCAAGAAGCTGGCTTCGAATCGGGCCTATGAATTTTCAAACCGGGGAGATCACTAAAATAGCCACACTGCTTGCAGCTGCCAGTTACTTAACAAATCGAAGAGACATTTCTTCTGAAAATTTAAAAACTGCACTCGTCACAGTACTCATTTTCGCAATCCCGGCCATCCTGCTGGTTATGCAAAATGAGGCCGGTGTAGCCATTGTTTACCTCGGCATTTTGCCGGTGGTACTTTTTTGGTCCGGCCTTCCTTATGGGATATCCGCATTAATGGTCTCTCCGGCTTTCATCGCATATTTTACAATTTTGGATTGGAGATTAGGAATCATTGCTGCCCTGATTGCAACCCTTGTCATTTTCCTTTTACAACGAAGAGTTTGGTTAACCGTAACTTCATTCGTTTTTGGAGCCCTGGTTATTATTGGAGCAGAAGTGGCTCTAAATCAAGTACTGCAGCCACATCAGAGGGCTAGAATAGAATCCTTTGCAAACCCTTCCCTGGACCCCTTAGGGGCCGGCTGGAACGTACTGCAAGCCAAAACCGCCATTGGATCAGGAGGATTTCAAGGGAAAGGATTTATGGAAGGTACACAAACCCAATTGCGATTTTTACCTGAGCAGTGGACTGATTTCATCTTCTGTGTAGTGGGTGAAGAATTTGGATTTTTAGGGGCATCAACACTAATTATCCTATTCTCTCTACTATTTTTAAAACTTCTAAGTATGGCAGCCAGTCATAAACACCCGTTTGCACAACTAATGATTGTAAGTGTAACATTTTTATATTTTACACATTTCATCATAAATATTGGTAGCGCAACGGCACTTCTTCCAATCATCGGGATACCTCTTCCATTCATAAGTTATGGAGGGTCTGCATTTCTCACGAATACTATTCTTTTGGCCATCTGTCTTAATCTTGATTATAACAAGCGTTCTCTGAGTATTTACAGATAATCCGAGGACGATTAACAATGATTTGAAATTTTAGTTAATCCACTTAATTACGGGGATCAGAACGTTCTTCAGAGTAGATTTTTTCCGTTCTAAGCTTAAATGATTTTCTATGATGAGACGTATATCCATGTGTTGACAGCCCGTCGAAATGTTTTTTTGTCGGATAACCGACATTTCTATCCCAGCCATAAAAAGGGTACTTGTTATGTAAGTTCATCATGTAGCGATCCCTATGCACCTTTGCAATGATTGACGCAGCAGAAATTGAAACCGATCTGTCATCCCCTTTCACAATACAACTATGCGGCACCAAATGTGTTGTGAATCGATTCCCATCAATTAACAGATAATCCGGATCAGCCCCTGGCTCCTCTGAACATTTCACCATTGCCTGAATAGAAGCATTCAATATATTTAACCGATCAATTTCGGTTGGTGAACACTCTTTAATAACCCAATAGAGCGCTTCCGATTTTATCTCCTCAACCAGCTCTTCGCGCCGTCTGCCTGTCAATTTTTTACTATCTGTAATGTCCGGATTTAAGCGGCTGTTTGGTTTTAAAATGACACCGGCAGCTACAACCGGCCCACATAAACAGCCTCTGCCTACCTCATCCAAACCCATGACTCGCTCAAATCCTTCTCCCCATAATTTCTTTTCAAAATGATATCGATCATCCATACAACTTCTCACTTCTCACTTTTCACTTTTCACTTTTCACTAAAGATGCAATGATTTCAATCAAAAATAAGTTATATATGTACTAAATTCCGACATCAATATCAGACAATGCATTTTATATACTCCGAATGGAATAATCGATTTCATAAAAACAGTGGCAAATCTCCATTTGATACACTTTTTGACCTATTTCAGGAGCTCTTAACGATTTCGGGCGGGGATGTATCGCAAGCCTTAAATTGGTTAAATCAAATTGATAAGGAGTATAAAATAACCGATCAGTTTGAAAATGGGTACGGATTGGGCGATTTCATCGATGAGTTGAAGGAACGAGGGTTTATCCGGTTTGATGAAGAAAAATCTTCGATGATTCCGACTTCAAAAACAGATAGAAGTATTCGGCAACGAGCTCTGGATGAAATCTTTACTCAATTAAAAAAAGGCACGGCCGGTAATCACAAAACATCCCACACCGGAAGGGGTTTGGAGCGGCAGCCCGAAAGCAGGCAATGGCGGCCGGGTGATGATATATCACAAATGGATAGTACCTCTACCATGATGAACATGTTGAAACATAGTTCTATTGATCATTTCGACTTAAGAGAGGATGATCTGGAAGTTTATCATACGGATCATTATACATCTGTTTCAACCGTGTTACTGGTCGATTTAAGTCATTCCATGATTTTATACGGTGAGGATCGCATTACACCTGCCAAAAAAGTGGCTATGGCACTGTCGGAGTTGATCATGAGTAATTACGCCAAGGACTCCCTTGATATAGTTGCCTTTGGCAATGAAGCATGGCAGATAGAAGTAAAAGATCTTCCATATCTAAAAGTGGGACCCTATCATACGAATACACTTCAAGCCCTTCAAATGGCCCGGCATATTCTGCAAAGAAAGAAAAATGCTAATAAGCAGATCTTTATGATCACTGATGGGAAACCATCTTGTATGATCGAAAATGGCAGAATGTATAAAAACAGTTTTGGACTGGATAGAAAAATAATCAATAAAGTACTGGATGAAGCGGTTGCTTGCAGAAGAGAACAAATTGATATCACAACATTTATGATTGCCCAAGACCCCTACCTTCAAAATTTTGTTCAGGAATTGAAAGAAGTGAATAAAGGAAGAGCGTATTACTCATCATTAAATGAGTTAGGTGGATATATTTTCGAAGATTATATTCGAAACAGAAAAAAACGTGTCAGGTAGACAAAAAAAAAGACGGCTCAAATGAACCGTCTTTAAACAAGTTTAAACGTACTGACTCTTTTAAATACCCAGATCCAGCATTACAGCATCTGTTATATCATACTCTTCCTGTACTTCATCAGAAACATAAAGAATGATAACATCACCGGCTGAAGTGGTTGTGTTTAGTACATAATCCAAACCGCGAGCCTCAGCTACATTGTTGATAGATTCTTGAATTTGTTGAAGTAGCGGAGCCATCAAAGTTTGTCTCTGCTCCTCTAATTCCTGCTCAGCAGTTGATTGCATCTGACGAAATTCCTGATCCATCACAGTCAATCGCTGCTCTTCAGCTTCCCGGGCTTGATCTGAAATTACTCCGGCACGCTGTTGAAAGTTTTCAAACTCAGATTGAAGCTCTTGTTGCTTTGCAACGAGTTCACGCTCTTTTCTTTCTGCAAAGTTTTGCAATCTTTGAGCGACGGCTCTCATTTCCGGCATTCTATCCAGGATAGCCCTTGGCTCAACAAAACCAACTTTCATATCCTGTGCGTCTGCATTTGGTGCAGCAAATAGAGTTATTAGTCCGGCAAAAACTATAATTGTTAAAAGGCTTAAATTTTTCATATTGATTCTGATTATTCTATGATCTGATTAATTTTGTGTAAGTTTTTGAATCACTTGTTCTGTAATGTCCGGTGCTCTTTGAGATGAATAATAGATGATCGGATCTCCTGTGTTGGTTGTCTTATTTATCACAAAATCCAATCCCATCTCATCTGAAACTTCTGCCATTGCGTTTTCAACTCTTAATAGCAGTGGATTAAATAGTTCATTCTGACGCTCCTGTATCTGGCGCTGAATCAACTGTTGTAAACTGTTCAGTTCTTCCTGTATTTCAGTTAATCTCTGTTCTTCAGCCGGCCGATCCGCTTCATCAATTTCACCGGCTTCAACACTCTCAGAATAAGCGGTCATTTCACCCAGCCAATCCTGATATCGTGTTTGAAATGTTGTTTGTCTCTGTTGTATAAAATTCTGAAGGTCTGCCTGAACCTGAGCAGTTTCCGGCAGAGCATCTAAGACGACGTCCGGATCCATTACTCCCATTTTCAGTTGAGCCGATAAAATCATCGGTATCAGAAACAGAACTGAGGTTAGAATTATTTTTTTCATGAGTCGATTTATTTTTGGATCAAATTTAAGATTTATATCTGTTAATTTCTTGTTTCATCTATTCCCATCTCTAACATCACCTCTTGAGTTAAGTTCCACTCCTGACCTGCATGGAGGAAACGAATATCATCCGCCCGGTCAAAAACAAAATCATAATCCAATCGGTTTGCCACTCTTGATAACGCTTCAAATATGGATCTTTGTATAGGCTCCAGAAGTTCTTTTTGAATGCTAAAGTATTCTCCATTTGGACCAAATTTCTCATCTATATATTGATCTAATTGATCCCTTTGCTCTTCAATTTCACTCAATCTTTGAGCTCTTATTTCATCCGTGAAAAGAATTTCACGTGCTTCAAAATCATTTTCAAGATCTTCAATGGAACGTTCCATTCTTGCAATCTCTTGTCTCCAGCTGTCACTTAATAGTGATAATCTCTGTTCGATTCCATTATACTCCGGGATACTCTGCAGGATAATATCCGAATCTATATATCCTATTTTTTGGTCTTGAGAAAAAACTGATTCTACGGTTAGCAAAACCAGGCATATGGTTAGATATGTAGATACTCTTATCATTATTAAAACGGTGCTCCAATATTGAAAAGAAATTCCCACTCACCCGCTGCCAAACCTTGTCCTTCCCTTGAAGCAGGCGTCCCATCCAATCGGTACCCATAACTCAGATCAACCAATCCAAGAATCGGTAAAAAGATTCGTGCTCCAAAACCGGCGGCTCGTTTCACCTTAAATGGATCAAATTCTGATAAACCATTAAATGCATTCCCTGCATCCACAAACATGTACGGAATTAACTGGATCTGCTCAGAACTTACAGCCGGATAACGTAATTCGAGTGAATATTTATTGTAAACCCGGCCACCGACTAAGTTTTGATTTTCATCAACAGGGGATATCACGCCATTAAATCCACCCGGAAATCCACGCATATCGATGTTATCATTCAAGAAGTTTTGCCGCTGCTGGAGTTGTGTACCCCCAATAAAGAATCGTTGAAAATTACTTTGATTGGAGTCACTAAAATAACCCATATACCCTAACTCAACAGCACTGCTCAGTACCAACTTGCCGACAATGGTGTGATGATGCTGATACTGCGATTTAAGCTTGTAGAACTGCGCAAATCCGGGAACCGGGAGTGCAAATTCACCGGATGCCTCAAATTTAGAACCGCTTCGCGGTGATATCGGATTATCTGTTGAATTACGATCAATAACTTGCCGGATCGTTAATAAATTCGCCCTGCCGTCTTCAAAAATATTGCTAAAGCCAAGTACATTAAACCGGCTGAATGTTAAAATAAAACGCTGTGTAAAAAGATCATCGGGCCATTGAAGTCTTCTGCCCAAACTTACACTGGCTGAAAAAAGCTGGTTTTGCCGGTCTTCAGTTACACGTGGTTGTGAAAATCCAAACGATCTGCCTCTGGAAAAATCCAGGAAGTCATAGGATAAACTAACCCCCAATGAGGTTGGTTTTCCACCCAACCAGGGTTCCGTAAAACTGAAATTATAACTTTGATACCCTCTACCGGTAACCTGAACCCCTAACGACAACCGCTGTCCATCTCCCGACGGTATGGGGTTCCATCCTCCCGGCTCAAACATTCGGGCGGCAGAGAAATTATTAAAGTTCACTCTCGCTGCAAGGATGATACCGATTTGGCGTCCGCCAAAACCACCGGAAAACTCAAAATTGTCCGTACCCTGTGTTTCATCCAGTCCATATATGATATCAACTGTACGGTCTTCACGGTTGGGTTGTAAGTCCGGAGAGATAGATTCCGGATTAAAGTACCCTAGCTGACCCAACTCTCTAATCGATCTGACAATCGCACTTCGGCTATAGGTCTGTCCGGGAGCGGTTCGAATCGTTCTTCGAACTACATCATCATGAGTTTTTGTATTTCCCTGAAAAGATACTCTACGAATGGTTGCAATTTCATCTTCAATAATCTGAAAAGTCACGTCAATTGAGTCGCCTTCTACAAATGTGAGTTCTTCCTGCAGGTTAAAAAAGAGATAGCCAATATTTTCATATAAACTACGGATATCTGATTCATCTTGATTGTATGTCATGTTTTGTTCAAACCTTGACTCATCAAAGATATCTCCCTCTTCAAATCCGAAAAACATGGTCAACTGCTCATCTGTATAGACGGTATTTCCCTCCCATTCAATATTCCGTATTCTATACTGAGGCCCTTCTTCAATCTCTATATCAAAGTATACACCCTGTTTTTTTCTCCAATCTTCCACATATACGGAATCTTGTAAAACCCGAACATCCAGATACCCATTATCTCTGTAGAATTGAAGCACATTATCAATACCTTCATTGTACTCTTCTTCCGTATAGAGATGTTTTTTAAAAATTCTCCACCAGCGATCCTGTTTGATCGTATTAAATTCCTTCCTGAGTTTTCGGTCAGAAAACTCCTCCGTTCCTTCAAATTCAATTTCACGAACTTTGATTCTTTCACCGGGATCAATGACGAAAGTGAGGGAAATTCTGTTTGCATCATCTTCACTCAGCTCTTCCAGAACTTCAATACTTGTATTCCAATACCCCTCCTCACTGTAATAACGCTGGATTGTTTTAATTGCTTGCTCACGCACGGATCTTGTTACTGCAAATCCGGACAATAGATTGAGTTGCTCCCGTAGATCCCGTCGTTCAGAGCGTTTTACCCCTTCAATATCATAACGTCTTAATCTGGGTTGTTCCTGAACCCGGATCTCGATATTCACTCTATTGCTGCCAATTATTTCGTGCAAAATCTCAACGTCAGAAAAAATACCGGTTCTAAAGAGTTGGTTGATTGCATTTGACAACATTTCACCCGGTATTTCAATGGGATCACCTACCCTGAAGCCACTGCTGCTTAATAAAAATTCTTCCCGGCCGGTAACCAACCCTGTGATTCTTATCTCATTTATGATGTAGGTACGGGGTTGTATATCTCTGGGATCTACAATATTTAAGTCATCGGTTCCCTGAGCCGATAGATCCTTATATTGATGAGTCCCAATAAATAGTATGAATAAGACGAATAAGAGATGCTTCAATTTGAACACGTGATACAGTCGATTCTGCGGTTTAAGATATAATTTGATTTATAACTGTTGCAGACAAGCTTTTGTTATGTCCATTCCTGACTTTTCCGTATCTGCGGTCTCTTTTTTGAAAAGATCTGATTCCATCATAGAGTTCATCCCTTCTGAAATCAGGCCAGTAGGTCTCTGTAATGTATAATTCTGAATAAGCAAGTTGCCACAATAAAAAATTGCTGATTCGATATTCACCACTTGTTCTGATGATTAGATCCGGATCAGGTATGGCCGCTGTGGATAGATAAGAACTGATTAATTGATCATCAATCTTTTCAGGATTTAAATCACCCATCTGTACATCATGAGCAATATGTTTGACAGCCTCCGTGATATCCCATCTGCCGGAATAGCTTAATGCCAAACAAAGTTGCATTCTGCTGTTATCTTTCGTCAACTCTTTCACTTCTTGAAGCTGCCGTTGACATTTTGCAGGTAATCGTTCAATCTGACCGATTGTAATCAATTTAATATCATTTCTATTCAGCCTGTCTGCTTCATTTCTTAAAGCCTGAACCAATAACTTCATCAATCCATTGATCTCTGATGAAGGCCTGTTCCAGTTTTCCGTAGAAAAAGCGTAAAGGGTTAAATATTTCACCCCTAACTGAGCACAAGATTCTGTCACATCCCTGACTGATTCTACCCCTGCTTTATGGCCATGAAGACGGATATTTCCCTTTTTTTGAGCCCATCTGCCATTCCCATCCATGATAATGGCAATATGATCAGGTACAGATCCGGATTTCTGAAGATCCTCCTGGATCTTTTTATCTTCATCCGACTGCTTACCATCCGTAAGATTTAAAGGTTCTAGTGCCATATTTTCGAGATCTTTGTAGCTCTGTAAATTATGGCTAATCTTCGCTTATTTCAAGAACTATTTACATTATGATTTACTCATTGATTGCTTCAACAGCAACATATCGCATAGTGCAAGAGCGGCTTCCGCTCCTTTATTTCCTTTCTCTGTGCTTGCTCTCTCTTCTGCTTGCTCAACATTATCCGTGGTAAGTACACCGAAAGCTACCGGTTTACCGGAACTCAAGTTCAAATCTGTAAGACCCCTTGTGACTGAGTCACATACATAATCAAAGTGCGGGGTGCCTCCCCGAATAACTGCACCCAATGCCACCACACCATCAACTCCCAGATCATCCAGGCACCACTTACAAGCTAATGGCAATTCAAATGCACCCGGACATCGATAATTATGAATATTCTCCTTCAATACCCCTTTTGAGGTCAGCGCTGAATTTGCCGCATCCATCATTTCATCGGTTATGAATGAGTTCCATTTCGCAGTAACGATTGCAATCTTATATGAAGTCCAATTCATATTCTCAAAACTTTAGATTTATGATTGTATAAATTCTCATGCCAAAATTCTTTTCCTGTTTGCTGCAGAGCGCCTTAATGAAGCTACATGATTCTGACTTAATGTGACCACACCAAAATAGGGATCATAATCGGAATTATTTTTGCCATGAAAATCACTGCCACCGGTGATCAACAGGTCTTTAGATTTAGCTAATTCCGTAAACTGCCTCTGAAGAGTAAATGTATGGCTTGGATGGATACACTCGATACCGTCGAGCTCATATGATAGTAATTCATTCACTTCATCCATTGTAAACAACCGCCCGGGATGCGCAACCGACAAAACACCACCGGCTTTTTTGACAACATCAATAACATCATCAATCTTAATATACTTCGTTTCAACCGTTTTTACTTTTTCAGTCCCCAAATATCGGATGAATGCTTCAGGAACGGAAGAAACATACCCTTTTTTGATGAGAACCATTGCTGCATGCGGACGGCCTACATTGCCATTGCCCGATACTGCCCGTATCTCATCATAATCTATTTCCACTCCATCTTTTTTTAAAACCTCAACGATTTTCTTCATTCTCAACCGTCTTGCAATTTTCTGATTGGCAATCATCGACAAAAATGACTCATCCTGAATATCAAAATCATATGCCAGCAGATGCACTTCCATTGATTTCCAAAGTACGGTAAGTTCAACTCCAGGAATCAACTCAATACCCATGTCAGCCGCCGGTTTTTGAGCTTCCAGATATCCGTCAATCGTGTCGTGATCCGTAATCGATACTGTTTTTAATCCTTTTTTAACGACTTTATCGAGTAGTTCAGCTACAGATAACATCCCATCTGAGGCTTTTGTATGTATATGAAGATCTGCTTTACCCAAAATATCAATTTGTTAATATAGACTGATAGGAATACTGATTGTTCAGCAACTCTAACGATTGATTTACAAAATCATCTATTGACATTAGAGCTCTATTTTTCTCCTCTTCCGCATAGGTTTGATTGAACCATTCCCTCATTAATTGTCTCTCAATAATTTCCTGATTCTCATAGATTTGAGAAATTTTATAATCTCGTAAAAGAGCCTTTAATTCACTTAAACTTACAACCGCTTGTTCTTCTACAGAGAAATTTTCTATGTTTAAACCAATTTGATTTAAGTGTTCATCAACCGGTGTCTCAAAATCAAAATCCTCATTCATCAAATAACTCATAAATTGCTGAAACATTCGATCCGGCATTTCTACTGGTGTTGGCCCACCTTGATCAGCAATCAAATCATTTACAAAATAGAAATACATATCACTTTTTTGCAGTGCCAAATCAACCAGTGACGATCCTGCGTCCCTAATAGCGACATCCGGCTGAATACCCCTTCCGTCAAATACTACCCTGCCATTTTTAGTTCTGAAAGCTCTTCTCATGGAATCCGGCCTCATTACATACGGATCCTCAGTGTCGGATGAGTATTCAATGGATTGAATACTTCTGCCACTGGGTATGTAGTATCGTGAAATAGTTATTTTGAGTGATGTGTTATATGAAAGTGGGCGAATGGTTTGAACCAGTCCTTTCCCAAAACTGTTTTGACCCAATATAACCGCTCGATCCAGGTCCTGTAGTGCGCCGGCAACAATTTCCGAAGCACTTGCACTTCCTTCATTGATCAATACAACAATTGGCAGATCTGAAAATAGCGCCGGTTCATCTGTAGTAAGTACACTATTGTGACTTTCATTCCTTCCCCTTGTTTCTACGACTGTAACCCCCGGTTCTATAAAAAGGTCTATCAGTTCTACGGCTTCATTCAGGAGTCCACCCGGATTGTTTCTCAAATCCAAAACCATTCCCTCCAACTCATAGTCACGATTTAAATGAATCAGTGCCTCTCTTACCTCTTCGGAGGTTCGTTGGCCAAATCTGGCAAGCTGAATAAAGGCAAACTGATCTTCATCCCCGATTACACCGGAAAAATTGATATTCTTGATCTCTATCCGCTCTCTTTGCAGCGTAAATGAGATGTTATCCGCAACTCCACGCCTGCTGATTGTGATCGTAATTTCACTTCCGACATCACCAATGGTAAGTCTTTGAATCTCTTCCGGTGTCATCCCACGTACAGAACTCCCATTAATTTCTTCAATGGTATCGCCCGGCCTCAACCCTGCTCTTTGTGCCGGGTATCCATCCATAGGAGCGATGATGACGACCTGATCGCCCCTGTAACCCGCTTCCAAACCGACTCCTCCATAGGATCCGGAAGATAGAATTTCAAACTGTTGCTGCTCCCCTTCATCAATAAAAACTGTGTATGGGTCCAGAGAATCGAGCATTGCATGAATACTCCGATTGATGAGTGTTTGTGGCTCTATTTCATCGACATACTGGGTAGCCACTTCTCTGAAAACGTCACTAAATATGGTAAGCTGTTTTTTAATCTGAAAGAACAGGTCACTATTCTGGACATATGCGACTGAACTAATAGTTAAGATGGCCAGCAGCAAGGTAACCGTTAAAATACCGGTTCGTTTCATAAGTTATTATTATCGCCTTCTGATCTTTAACGATTGACCTGCATAAATTCGTGTTCCGTTCAGATTATTTTCATTTTGGATATCAGAAACTGACACTCCATGACGATTGGCAATCCCCCCAAGTGTATCGTTTCTGCGAACCGTATAGGTAATTACATCTCCACTGCTCGGACTCGATCCGTCAAATCTGAGGCCATATATATTCTCGCCGGACCGCTGCCTACGCTCAATTTCCTGTTTTTGAGCATAGGTAAGCCCTTCAACCTGATTGTAGTAATCGTGCCGTTCCTGAGGAATATGAATCGTTAATCGCTGTCCTACTCTGATGGTATTACTGGTTCCATTCCACTGGCGAATCTGCCAGGCCCGAACATCATACCATTCTGCAATATGGCCCATCGTATCACCGCTCTTCACGGTATATGTAATCGACCGGGTATTTGCAGGAGCCTGAGCCTGTGTACTCTGCTGAGCTGGTGCTGACCGTGTTGTTTGGGTTGACGGCCTGTCTGAAGCTACCGTTCCGGTTGATCCGGCCGCTACCGGCACAACGATAGTCTGCCCCGGATGTATCATGTTACTAAGCCCCTCATTGGATTCATAAAGTGCTCTTACAGTTGTGCCGTATCTGTTTGCTATAAAACCCAAAGACTCTCCTCTGCTTACTGTATGCATTGCAATTTCCTGGGCCCTGCTCTCCTTGGGAATCTCCTGATAGGCAGCTAAAAACTCCTCTACCGTTCCTTTGGGCACCTTTAGTGAATAGCCATCACCCGGTGGGGTAGCCCATCGAAGCAGTTCCGGATTCAACGCCTTTAACTCCTCTTGGGTGATCCCGGCAGCTTCAGCAAGGGCCTCAAGCGGCATTAACCCATCGACTTCTACTGTATCGAAACTGTAAGCTTCTACACCGTAATTTCTATCGAAACCAAACTCTTCAGGATTCATCGAAATCATTGTAGCCGCAATATATCCCGGTACATAACCCCTCGTTTCTCTTGGCAGATATGGATATGCAACCCAATAATCCTGAACGCCTCCTGCCGCATTAATGGCTCTGCGCAATCCTCTCGGACTTAAATTATAATTGGCCAGCGACAGGTGCCAATCCCCCCAAATTTCATAAAGATCGCGTAGATGCTGGGCTGCTGCTCTTGTTGATTTAAGCGGATCGCGGCGTTCATCAACCCACCAATTCACTTCCAAACCATAAAATGCTCCCGTAGCCCTGATAAATTGCCATAAACCCACGGCAGAAGCCCAGCTGCGGGCAGTTGGCACTAAACCGCTCTCAACCATCGATAAATGAATGAGCTCAACCGGTACCCCTTCCTCTTCAAATATCTCTCTCATCATAGGAAAGTAGTATTCTGACCTTTCCAGCCATCTCTCCATTACATCCGGCCTGCGAACCGTATAATACATCAAGTGCCGGTTAACATGTTGATTCTGAATCAGCGGTACCTGAGTTTGGTTGATGGTCAAATTCTCCGGAAGTGCATATCCCTCTGCAATCCAATCATCCGCTTCTGAAAACAGTTCAGCTCTTATCTCAAAAATATCTCCTTCCGTCTCGCTGCGGGTTTCTGTGATACCGTAAAACTCACTGTGTTCAGTGATCACAGATCGGTACAGTTCATTAAAACGTCTGTTATTCTGAATTTCGGGATAATCATCCAGCAGGGATTGAATTGCTGCAAAAGACTCATTGATATAACTCTCTGCTTGTACCAGATCTCCCTGAATCTGTGCATCAATGGCTAATACATGTCGTTTATAAACATTCGAAATTCTTCTTAGCACTTCAATATCCAGCTCAGTGGAAACCGCCCTCTCTAACACAACTTCCGGCTCTTCACTTACTTCCGTCAAGGGATTGGAGTATGGAAGCAATTTGACCTGCATTTCTACTTCAGATGTTCTTGTTTGACTGTCCTGAGCGATCCCGGCCGATGCGGCCAGTGAAATAATGAGTATTAGTGAAAACTGTTTCATCTGTAGATGGTAGTTATAAAGATTGAGGGTAATAACTGACTTATCTGAGAATACTAAAAAAATCTCCTCTATTATGTCAAATTCAGTTAAATCGGATTTTTGGGTGATCGATGTTCATCAGCACCGGTCCATTTCTGGACCATTGGCCATCTTCTACCCAGACCAAACGATTTTGAACTCAATTTTAATATAGGAGCTGCCTGATATCTTTTAAATTCATTAAAATCTACCAATCGTATGATTCGGTAAACGATATCCCGATCAAACCCGTCTTCGATGATTTTTTTTGCATTCTGCTTCAGTTCAATATAACGATAAAGAATATCATCCAACACTCCATAATCGGGGAGTGAATCTGAGTCTTTTTGATCCGGCCTCAATTCTGCACTCGGTTCTTTTTGAATGATAGCCTCAGGAATCACCTCTTTTCGATAATGGAACTCATTCAGCCACACTGCCAGTTCATAGACTTCATGTTTGTACAGATCTCCAATGATGGATAATGCACCATTCATATCTCCGTAAAGAGTGGCATATCCCACAGCATATTCTGATTTATTCCCTGTAGGAAGTAAAAAATGAGAATATTTATTTGCATAAGCCATCAATATTGTGCCTCTGATTCGGCTTTGCAGATTCTCCTCGGCAACGCCAAATGGCCTGTCCTGAAAAATTGGTTTTAGCGATTCATTAAAGGTATCATAGATTTTTTTAATCGGCAGATTGATCAGTTCAATCCCAAGATTTTCAGCCAAATGACCGGAGTCTGCAACACTTCCTTCACTTGAAAACCTTGATGGCATCGTGATAGCCGTTACCCGATCTGCCCCCAATGCTTCTGCCGCCAAAACGCAGACTACCGCAGAATCTATTCCCCCACTGAGTCCCAGAACAACATTTGGTTCCAACCCGGATTTCGAGAAATATTCACTCAAACCACAAGTAATGGCTTTAAATTGTCTCTCTGATCTATTTTGAGGGTATTGGTGTTGGGTTTGATCATTTATTGGCTTAATGTCACGGATGTTTTCATCCCAAATAATATCTGTATGTGACGCCTGAAATGGCTCTGTTGTAGCAATTACCTCTGCATCCGATGAAATGGCTACGGTATCACCATCAAAAATGACGTCGGTATGCGAACCCACCTGATTGCTGTAGAGAACGGGCAACTTTAGTTTGCGGGCATGATTTCGAAGCATCCCCATCCGGTTTTCATGTTTTGAGACGGTGTAAGGAGATGCCGATACATTAATAATCAGATCAGCACCTCTGTTTTTTAACACATCTGCCGGATCTACATCGTAGGTATGATATTGAAATTCGTTTTCATTATACCATATATCTTCACAGATGGTTACCCCCAATTTTAACCCTTTATAATTCAGACAGCTGAAGGTCTTATTGGGTTCAAAATATCTCAAATCGTCAAAAATATCATAGGTGGGAAGCAGTGTTTTATTTACAGATCCTATCTCTTTTCCGTCTGCTGCAAGAATTGCCGTATTAAATAATTTCCTGCCAAACTCATTTTCATTTGGAGTAATTGTCCCAAAAAGAATCGCTGTTTTATTAGTTTTACTAATGATGGTTTCATTGGACGCAAAACAGCATTCTCGAAAGTGCTCACTTTCAAGCAGATCAAGGGGCGGATAACCGGTGGTAACCATTTCAGGCAGAATAAGCAGATCTATCTTTTCCGCTTCTGCATTTTTAAGGGCTTTTAAAATAAGTTCTCTGTTCCCTTCTATATCCCCAATCGTTGGATTGAGCTGTTCTAATCGAATCCTCATTGATTTTTATCAAATACTTTTTTTCCGCCAACCCAGGTTTGAAGCACTTCAGTTTGCCAAATTTCAGCTGCATCCACGGTGAAAAAATCACGATCGATAACGATAAAATCAGCCCATTTACCCGGCTCAAGAGTTCCCAATTTATTTTCCTGATGTGCCGCATACGCTGCATCGAGTGTAAATGATCGCAATGCTTCTATTCTGCTCATTCGATGCTCACTATACCATCCTCCGGGTGGCATGCCCTCATGATCTTGCCTGGTCACAGCCGAATATAAACCATAGAACGGATTCACGTGTTCGACCGGAAAATCAGATCCGCCTGCAATCACTGTCCCCTGATCCAGGAATGTTTGCCATGCATAAGCGCCCTGAATGCGAACCGGCCCGACCCTATCTTCGGCCATATTCATGTCACTGGTTGCATGGGTCTGTTGCATGGATGCGATTAAGTTCAGATCAACAAATCTGGGAATATCCTCCAAGGCGACTACCTGAGCATGTTCGATGCGATGCCTCAACCTTTCCTGATCACCTAACTCATCATTGATATATTGAAATGCATCCAGTAATTGTCTGTTGGCTGCATCCCCAATGGCGTGAATATTCATCTGAAATCCGGCAGATGCACCTTTAAGTAACATTGCATTGATCTCATCCTGATCAAAAAAGAGTAATCCCTTGTTACCCGGATCATCGTGATAATCTTCCAGCAGAGCCGCACCCCGGCTGCCTAATGCACCGTCTGCAGAAATTTTAACACTTCGAAGAGCTAACAGATCATCTGCATAACTGTTAACCGGTCCATCTGCAGCCATCTGATCAAAAATTTCACCCGTACCTGCAATCATCGCATAGATTCGGGTCTTTAATCGATCTTCATCAGCAAATCGCTTATATAATTCCCACGTATCATTGTCAGTTCTGGCGTCATGAACAGACGTAATCCCCAATTTTGACATTTCATCCAGTGCCAATTCAAGTGCGCGATCGTAATCGCTCTCCGTTCTTTCCGGAATGTGTTGCCTCACAGCACCCATAGAACGATCGACAAGGATTCCACTGGGTTCTCCCTCATTATTTTTTAGAATTGTACCCCCCTGAACATTGGGTGTATTTCTGTCAATGCCTGCTATTTCGAGTGCCCGGCTGTTCACCCATGCTGCATGACCATCAACCCTGCTTAAATAAACAGGCCTGTCAGAAACCACAGCATCTAAGTCACTCGCCGTTGGAAATTCATTGGACTCCCATAATACTTGATTCCATCCACGGCCTGTAATCCACTCCCGATCCGGATTTTCATCAGCAAATTGTTTAATCATCTCTAAAGTCTCTTCTAACGATCCTACACCGAATACATCCAAATCCAATTCACGAATACCCAATCCCATCACATGTGCATGAGCATCAATCAAGCCCGGCAGCAGCGTTAACCCGTCGCCATTAATTTTTTCAAAATTGGAATAGCGATTTAACATTTCCGTTTCTGTTCCAACCTCAACTACCAATCCGTCCTCAATAACGAGTGCCTCAAACTGGTTTAAATCCCCATTAGCCTGAAGGGTATATCCATTTATATTGTAGTATATAAGCCCGGTATTTTCATCGTTCTGACAGGATATAAACCCCAAAAAGGATACGATTGAAATGAGCAGTATTAATTTTTTCATAACTGTGGCAATGGTTTTTTTTACAGGGAAGTCCAGTTTTGATTTAAGTATAAAAAATAAGGTAAAATCAGCCTTAATAACTAACAATCCTCTCAATCTTCTCGGGCAGACGATTTTTCCCATCAAAAATATTTTTTAGAAATTCGGGGAATACAGGTAGCGTTGCCAACTCATCAGATGAAACAAATCTTACATCAACCAATGCCTGTTCATCGTCAGATAGTTCAGGGTCACTTCCTAATTTAAGCATTCCCCCAACAATAGAGCATTCAAAGTAAAATTCAATGGCGTGATAGGGTGTTTCCAGAAACTCATGAATCCATAATAATTTTTCCGGTAACACTTTTAATCCTGTCTCCTCTAATACTTCCCTGGTCAGGGCTGTCTCCAGTGTTTCTCCCACCAAAACACCCCCTCCCGGGGGCATCCATATCAAATTCTCCCTGGTGGGAACACTCTGATTAATGAGCAAAAGACTATTATTCACAGCGATAACTGCGCAAGCTCTTACTCTGACTCTATCCGAAAATTGTGACGAATTCAATGGTAATTAGACCGGTTGATTTTGTTCTGCAACACTCTCGTTGTTTAAACTTTCTCTCTTTTGTTTTAATGAAGCTTTGACAAATGCAGTAAAAAGTGGATGAGGCTCTCCAACCGTGCTCTTTAGTTCCGGATGAAATTGCACACCCACAAACCATGGATGTGATTCGATCTCGATTATTTCAACCAAATCTCTCTCCGGGTTGATTCCCGCGATTTTGAGTCCATTTTTTATCAATTCATCTCTTAGTTCATTATTTACTTCAAATCGGTGACGATGTCTTTCCTGAATCTCTTTTTCCCCATAGGCCAACAATGATTGGGTATTATCATTCAATTTACAATGATAGGTCCCTAATCTCATTGTACCCCCTTTATCTGTTATATCTCTCTGATCCGGCATATAATCGATCACCGGAAATTCAGTGGTTTCATCAAATTCTGTACTATGTGCATTTTTCATATTTGCACAATTTCTGGCAAATTCAACAACTGCACATTGCATACCAAGACAGATTCCAAAAAAAGGAATATCATTTTCGCGGGCATATCGGACAGCAGCCAGCTTCCCGTCAATGCCCCTGTCTCCAAATCCGGGTGCAACAAGAATGCCGGAAACCGAACCCAACACCTCATTCACATTTTCATCCGTCAAATCTTCTGACTGAATCCAGGATATATTGACCCTGGTGTCGTTCATTGTACCCCCATGAATAAGCGCTTCAACAATCGATTTATAAGCGTCATGGTGTTCAACATACTTCCCTACAAGAGCTATTTCAGTAACATGTGAAGGATATTTTATTTTGTCGACAAAATCTTTCCATTTCGTCAGATCTGCATTTTTTGCCGGTAGATTTAATTTCTCAATCACCCTTTTATCAAGACCTTCCTCAAGCATCAACAATGGAACTTCATAAATACTTTCAGCATCCAATGATGCAATCACATCTTCAATTTCCACATTACAAAATTGAGCAATTTTTCTGCGGATACTTGAATCAATCTCATATTCTGAACGGCAGACCAAAATATCCGGGCTCAATCCACTCTCAGACAGCGTTTTAACTGAGTGTTGGGTCGGCTTGGTTTTCAATTCTCCGGCTGCAGCTAAATAGGGAATCAACGTCAGATGGATGGAGAGTGTATTTTTTCTTCCTACATCATATCTTAGTTGCCTCATTGCTTCGATATAGGGTAAACTTTCAATATCACCTACAGTACCGCCAATCTCTGTAATTACAACATCGTAGTTTTCAGAGGATCCTAAAGAAAGTACATGTGATTTTATTTCGTCTGTAATATGAGGAATCACTTGAACCGTCTTTCCCAGATAGACTCCTTGTCTCTCTTTTTTTATTACATCGTAATAAATTCTCCCGGTCGTGACATTATTCTGCTGAGACGTTTTAATACCAAGGAATCTTTCATAATGACCTAAGTCAAGATCCGTTTCAGCACCATCATCGGTAACATACACCTCCCCATGTTCATAGGGATTCATTGTGCCCGGGTCAACGTTGATGTAAGGATCCAATTTTTGAACGGTTACCCTTAATCCTCTGGATATCAAGAGACGCCCCAAAGAAGCGCATATAATTCCTTTACCTAATGAAGACGCTACACCGCCTGTGACAAAAATATATTTGGTTGCCATGTATGAAAAGAAGTTCGTTTCGGAAAGTGGAAAATAGCAGGCAAATCCTTGCCATTCAAACCTAAAATCAAAACTTTTTAATAAAGATCTGTAAATCTTAATCTATAGAGAAGAAATACCGATTTGCAACTCTATGATATTACTTATTAGATAAAAAAAATTTTCATCCGGTTATTCTGACCGAACCTTCAGAACCAAATCATCAATCAGGTTTACAATCTGTTTTTTCTGGAAATAAATCAGAATCATATTGAGCGCAAATACACCGAATAAAACATAATAAAACCAATCCCCAAAAGTAGTCTGTTCATTGACAAGCATCAAAATAAAAAAGAGTACGATTACTATATTTATTATAAAATGGATCGACTTATTTCTGTTTTTTTTCCGGAGATAATCTATTTTTTCTTCGTTCGATAAATCTTGCTTCCCTCGCAGGTGAACTTCTTCGTAAACCGATAATCTCTCCTCATCTTCTGTTTGATGTTTCATTAAATCGAATTAGTTCTGAAATCTTATCGCCTTGCGAATGGCTTTATTTACGATTGAATCGAATGAGCCTAAACTTGTAATTGTATGATAGATCAAAAAACCTCCCAACATAAACAGTATACTGCCAAAAATGCTTAATAGTGCCGATATCCATAAGGGTTCAACCATTCCAAGAATTGAGAAAAAAACCAAAACTGTACCAATTTTAAGTTGAATAAACCCTGAGAGCATTGGAACCAACGTATGCCCGTTTCTAAATAGATTCCATACAGACTTCGAATCATCATAGACACTCGGCTGATGTTTTAATTCTTTATTTTTAAATGAGTGATCTGCTTTTTGGGGATCTGCTGACATATTTCTATCTCTTTAAACTGATTAAGGAAACTGACCTCTTGTTTCCATAAATTTAGTGAAACAGTAATTGAATTTGAAAAATAGATATTTGGAAACAGAAAATCAGTATATATACGGTCGCAAACCGGTTGAAGAATTTTTGAAATCGTCACCGGAACAAGTTGAAAAGATCTTCCTGCGTAAAGGCATCCAGTTGAATAATATCTCGGATCTGCTCAATCTTGCCTCTCAAAACCGAATCCCGGTTACCGACGTTCCCGGGTCCAAGCTTTATGACCTGGTGGGCGGGGTAAATGACCAGGGGGTTGTCGCGGCTGTTAGCATGGCAGAGTACACTGAATTTGAAGTTTGGCTGGAGCAGCTGGAACCCACGAACGATATGGCTGTTTTACTTTTGGATGAAATTGAAGATCCGCACAATTTTGGAGCCATTTTAAGAACCGCTGCCGCAACCGGAATCAGTGCAGTGATCGTTTCAAAACATCGTCAGGCACCCGTTAATGCAGCTGTTTTTAAAACGAGCGCCGGTACAGTCGGGAAAATACCCATTATCAGAGCTGTCAATTTGAATCAGGCCATTTTATCACTTAAAGAGCATCGATTTTGGGTGGCCGGACTCGATCTAAATGGTGAATCACTGCTTTGGGAACAGAAATTTGACGTACCGATGGCATTTGTAATTGGAAATGAAGGCCGCGGGATGAGAAAAAAAACGGGGGAACACTGTGATTTTCTCTTAACAATACCCATGCAAAATAGTGTGGAATCACTGAACGCTTCTGTAACAGCGGCACTGGTCTGTTATGAGTGGCAAAAACAAAAATTAAGTTAACACCAACTGCAAAGATCTTCACATGGGTCAATTTTTTGAGTTCAAAATCCCATCCGGCAACCACCGGTTCACTGATGTTCCTTTTTGCTCATAACCCCCCACATTCTAATTTCTATTCAAAACTCATTCCTATATTCCACACTCAATAGAGCAAATAGGGCTGACGTTGTTCTAAAAATTCTTCAATTTCAAAATCGATTTCAGATGCAGAAAGTTCTCCCTCAATCAGTCGGTCAATTTCCTGTGTTCCGGCAAGACGATACAAAAAGGAGCGAATTTGATAGTCGGATGTTGAATTGAGGATAATAGAAAACATCTCTAAGCCCACCCTTATCGGATCAAAATCATAGTTAACCGCATTGATCTTCACCCCAAATGATTCACTACCCAGATGTTTAGGATTTGGAGCCACCCCCGGAATTGATTCCGGAACAAATGAGATTCTTTCCAATTGCAGGCTTGGCGTTAAGTTCTTCAATTTCATCATGTCATCATCTGTGAGTTGTGTACTTGGGTCGCCCAGTGTTAAAAATGGGTTCGGTGTACCTCGGCCTTCAGACAAAGTTGTCCCCTCATAATAGACGGTTCCCAAATAGAGAAAAGCGTGTTCGAACGTAGGCAAGTTTGGAGATGGAGGTACCCAGTTCAATCCGGTGTCGGGCCAGATCATATCTCTATTCCATCCTCTCATCTCTACAACATGTAACTCCGGATCATTCTCCAATGGTATCCACTCCTCACCGATCATCATATGTGCGAGTTCCCCCAGGGTTAATCCATGAGCGATGGGTATTGGGTATGGCCCTACAAATGATTTAAACTGATCTTCGAGGATCCAGCCATTTACATAATTCCCGCCGGCCGGGTTTGGGCGATCCAATATCCATACCGCGACTTCTGCTTCGGCTGCCGCTTCGATAACGTAACCGAGAGTAGCGATATAGGTGTAAAAACGTGCCCCAACATCCTGCATATCAAAAATCAGCACATCCACATTCTCCATCATTTCGGGTGTTGGCTTTCGGGTATCGCCATAAAGCGAAAATACCGGCAGGCCGGATGATTGGTCAATACCATCTTCAATCTTTTCCCCCGCGCCGGCTTCACCCCGAAACCCATGCTCAGGAGCAAAAAGTGCCGTGACATTCACATTCAGTGCCAGAAGAGTATCCAGCATATGCACCTCACCAATGCGGGCAGTCGGATTCATGACTAAGCCGATCCGCATCCCTTCAAAATCACCCAGATGCTCTTCTATAAAGACTTCCGCACCGATGGTGACTTTTGATTGATCCAGTACAGATGATTGTTCCGTTGCAGAATTTTTTTCATGCCCGCACGAACTGAGAATAAAAAATGTAAGGAGGGTCAGCAGATAGCTAAATAGTTTTATCATATACAATTTACAATTGGATTCTTTGATACACCGAATGACTAACAACACTGACCCCTTCCTCAGTAACTATTTTGGATTGGAATGGACTTAAGTACGGTTAGCCACTACTTCTGATTCAGCAAAAAAATAGGCGGCTTCAATTTTCCCATTTTCGACTGAATCTGAACCGTGAACGATATTTTCGCCTAAACTGTCCGCAAAATCAGCTCTGATTGTCCCCTTATCTGCTTCAGCCGGGTTTGTTGCACCAATCAGTGTCCGGAAATCAGCGATTGCATTCTCTTTTTCCAAAATCATAGGCACACAGGCGCCGCTGCTCATAAAATCGGTCAACTCTCCAAAAAAGGGCCTCTCGCGGTGAACGTCATAAAAACCACCTGCAGTCTCTTTAGTAAGACGAGTCATTTTCATTGCTAAAATTTTAAAACCGGCCTCTTGAATTCTTTTCGTAACCTCTCCGATGAGGTTCTTCTTTACACAATCCGGTTTTAATATCGTTAATGTTCTTTCTACTGCCATGTTAATTCTTTCTTTTACTTTTTTACGTTTAATAATTTTGTTAAACAAAGATACTACTATTCCTCTTCAACGTGCAAGCTGGTGCGCTCCACTTTTATCCCATGGAACGATGCGGAATGAAGCGACAGTCCCGAGAATTCGGGAACGAAGATTGTGGTTATCGATGTGCCGGAGTAAAATATATACGTCACATCGAGCGCACGCCGAGTATATTGTCCAGTGTAAGAGAAGTAATTCCCGAGGCGGTAGTCGAGATGCTCTATACTATCCTACTGTCTCAGTATAAAACGAGTTCTCGACTTCCATCTCGATTAGTACTATTCTTTAAGCTGATTAAAGACTCGATGTGCGCTCGAATTGACGTTTTTTTTATTTCCTTTGACACTTTAATTTAATCCCGGACCTATGGACGAAGCCTGCCCAGCATTCTTGGGAAGGGGATCGTTTCTCTTACATGGGAGAGTCCGCATATCCATGCAACGGTTCTCTCCAATCCAAGGCCATAACCGGAATGAGGGACAGATCCAAAGCGTCGTAAGTCCAGAAACCAGCTAAATATATCTTCCGGCAGATCATGTTCTGCAATTCGTTTCTGAAGCTCCGACAGTTCATCTTCCCTCTGGCTGCCACCTATAATTTCACCATACCCTTCAGGAGCAAGTACATCAACGGCCAGTGCAAGCTTGCTGTTCTCCGGGTCACGTTTCATATAGAATGCTTTTACCTCGGCCGGATATCGGTGAATCATCACCGGAGTATCAAACTGCATGGTAAGGATCGTTTCATCACTTCCTCCAAAATCATTTCCCCACTCAAAATTTTTAGCTGATTCCATCCACACCGGTATATTCCTTAGATCCTCTTCAATCTGATCCACTCTGCTGTGGATCTCTTTTATTCTCTGATCGATCTGATTTTTACGCCATTTTTTTGCAGATCCGTGCTCTTTTTTGATCTCATCCAGCTCGTTTTGAATGGTTTTAAGCTCCTCATTTCGATCATTTTCCATCTCCTGAAGCATTGATGCCGTTTTTTCGCTCTTCAGCTGATCTACAGCTTCTGTATATGAGATCCGCACAAACGGCTCTGAAACGGCTTTCTCTAAATAGTTTGTATCCCTTTCCAAAATCTCCAGTTCACTTTTTTTCTCTTCCAGAACGGTTTTTACGATATATTTGAGCATCTTTTCAGCCAGTGCCATATTCATATCCAGATCATAAAACGCCATTTCAGGCTCTATCATCCAGAATTCCGTTAGATGGCGCCTTGTTTTACTCTTTTCAGCCCTGAAGGTGGGCCCGAATGTATAGATCTTGCCGTGAGCCATTGCCATGGCCTCTCCGTAAAGCTGGCCGCTTTGAGTCAGGTAGGCTTTCTCATCAAAATAGTCGGTCTCAAAAAGAGTTGTTGTGCCCTCTGCTGCATTTCCCGTAAAAATAGGGGCATCCATTTGCACAAACCCCTCTTTTTGAAAAAAGGTATGGATGGCATATTGAATGGTATTCCGTACTTGCATAGCGGCCCACTGACGCTGGCTGCGCAACCATAAATGCCTGTTTTCCATCAAAAATTCAACGCCATGATCTTTTGGCGTAATCGGATAGTTTTCGGCTACTTGTATAATCTTCAGATCCGTAACGTGAAGCTCAACCCCTCCAATACTGCGGTCATCTTTTACAACTTTACCACTGATCTCCAGCGAACTCTCCTGTTTTAAAGAGCCGGCGGCTTCAAAAACATCTTCAGGGACATCCTCTTCTGAAACGATACACTGGCAGAGGCCGGTGCCATCTCTCACTTCGAGAAAATGGAGTGCTTTACTGTTTCTGATATTATAAATCCACCCTTTGAGGGTTACAACTTCGTCTTGATGGTCCGATAGATGATTGATATAAGTCATATGAAATATGTTCTCTGTTTGGGTCTTTCTCTTTAAATTAATTTGAATATTACTTTGATTCAGGAACCAAAAGTGTTTCAGAAAATTGAGCCGGATCAAAAAACTCATCAGAAAATCTCAGCAAATCTTCTGATGTTACCGCATCAATGTTTTCAACCAGCTCATCCAGTGTCACAAAACGATTAAAATAGAGTTCACTTTTTGCCAAACGGGTCATGCGATTACTTGTATTCTCCTGAGACAGCAGTAATTTTCCTTTTAATTGTGCTTTTGCTTCACTGAGTTCTTTTTCGTTCACTTTCTCAGTTTTCATTCGCAAGAATTCAACATTGATCAGTTCTCTAACATGGTCAACATAGTCTATATCTGTACCTGTATAGACTCCGAACAGGCCGGTATCGATGTATGATTGATTAAATGGGCTGATACTGTAACAGTAACCGTACTTTTCTCTCACATTCTGATGGAGTCTTGAACTCATTCCGCCACCCAATACCGTATTCGCTAAAAGCAGCAAATATTTATCCGGATGTTCAAAATTCAGTGCACGTCGGCCCATGATCATGTGCGTTTGTTCAATCGGTTTTGTGACGGTTTGATTCGTAACCCGGTATGGGTTGAGGGGTTGTTTCGAATGTACGGTATTCCCATTTTGATGATAATTCAGGTGTGTCTGAACCATTTCTAAAAGTTCCTCATGGTCTGCATGACCGGCAACCGCGACCAATAAATTATCCGGTTGATACCGCTCTTCCACGTAATCGAACAGATCCTGCCGGGTAAAAGATTTTACGGTTTCTTCATAACCGATGACGGGCCTGCCGATCGGATGATCTTTAAAAATTTGACTGCTGAACTCTTCAAAAACGACATCATCCGGACTGTCCTTGTACATCTTCATCTCTTCGAGAACTACTTTTTTCTCCTTTTCAAGTTCTTCTTCCGGGAATTGAGAATTTTTCACCATATCACTGAGAACTTCGACTGCGGTGTCAATTTTACTGTCCAGGCAGCGGGCATAATAACATGTATACTCCGTAGAGGTGAATGCATTGAGGTATCCACCGACCGACTCCATGCTCTGCGCTATATCAAAAGCATTTCTTTTTTCAGTCCCCTTAAAAAGCATATGCTCCAAAAAATGCGTGATTCCTGCTTGTTCTTCAGATTCATTTCGACTCCCTGTCTTTACCCAAATTCCAACGGATACACTTTTAACACTCTCAATTTTTTCAGTTACAATATTTAAACCGCTCTCAAGAGTCGTTTTTCTAATATTACTCTGTATTTCTTTTTTCAGATCTGTCATATAAATATTTATTCAAAGATTCCCCTGAAAATACGACTATCTGAGGCAAAAGTTTATCGCTTTTTACTCATTTTTAAGCAGATAATGTAACTTTTATGATAAATCGCTTCATGAACCAATCCGGTGTAAACCGATTTACGTATATCTATTTGAAAATGGTTATCGTTTAATTTTTTGTAACATTTTCAATTTCATTGCATCCTTTAGACAAACAACGCTCAAACGTTCTTTTATTCGTTTTTAATAAACATTCATGGAATGGGCAATAAAAACGGTTGAAATTCTGAATGACCTATAAAACATTTCAAAAGAAATTTTGAAGTAATATTAAGATTCATTAATATTCGAGTTAATATTATTAAATTTTTTTAATATTTTATGTTTTGTAGAAATAGATTTGTAGAGTTACTAAAATAAAAACAAACAAATTTGTAGCTATTCAGGACTTCAAAAATAACTGGACTTCGACACAAAACTAATAATCAACACAAATAAGGTGATATAAAATGGGTCAACAACAACTTTTACTCGTAATTTTGGTAACCATTCTGGTGGGTATCGCAACATTGGTAGCATTTAATGTATTCGGTACGGCAGCAGAAGAAGCAAACCGTGATGCAGTTCGTCAGGATATTCTGGGTGCTGCTGCTCAAGCTCAGGCGATCTGGACCAGGCCGGCTATGATGGACGGTGCCGGACAGGATTTCACTGCTTTAACTGCAGCTGAACTTCTTCCGCGACTCAATATTGCTGGAGAAATAGCAGCTGATGGCGGTTCAGTGGAGAATGAAAATGGAGTCTATACCGTAACAATAACAAACGCCACTACAATTGTAGTAACCGGTGATCCGGCCAGCGATACGGAAAACATTATTGGAACTATTGCAAGAACTGATGGTGTATGGGGAATTGAGTGGAGCGCACCTGCTGCTGGTTAATTTACCGTTAACTTTCAAATACATACGAATAAAATTAAAACAGGGCTTCGGCCCTGTTTTTTTCTCTCTATTACTCAGTTTCTCAATTATATATTCTTTGACCGGAATTTAACCGCTGCCTACAGATAAAAATTTCAGAAGATTATTATCGTACGTGACTAAATAAGCAGGTCTCTATGCCACTTTTCAGATTTCAGGCCAGAACAAGCCAGGGCAAACTGATTCAACGGGAATTTGAAGCCCCCTCGAAGTCAGATGCCAAGAAAAGAATTCAGCGTGCCGCTCTGGCTCGTTCGCTAAAAGTGCAGGCAATAGACGAGAAAAAAACGTATCTCTATAAAGTCAGTAAAAACGGTCAGGCAGCCCTTGAAGGGGAACAGGATGCTTATAACCCGGAAGAAGTAGAGAGAGCCCTGAAAAAAATGGGCTACAAGGTCGATTATGTCAGGCGTAAATGGTTTAGCCTCAAAGGATCCGTACCCGGTGATGAAATTGTAACCTTTATTCGTTTATCTGCCGATCTTCTACGCCAAAAACTGCCTTTTGATCAAATTCTGACACTTCTCTACGAAGATACTTCTCACAAAACCATGAAAAATGTCATAAAAACCATTCAGAAAGACCTTCGGGATGGTAAAGAGAGTACGGAAGTGTACGGCAAGCATGAGCATGTTTTTGGACAGTTTGCATCCTACATGCTGGGAGTGGCATCGACCAGCGGGAATATGGCCAGTGTATTTGAAAGCACTGCAAAGTTCATTGAAAGAGATGCAGATTTTAAGAAAAATCTAAAACGATCTTTAATGATGCCGATGGTAACTGTAGTAGCCGTGATCGGCGTATTACTCTTTTTTGTCGGTTATATTTTTCCAAAAATGGCTGAAATGTTTTTGGAGTATGATATAATACTCCCGCCTATGACTGCCTCGACTCTTGAAGTGAGTTACTGGCTTCAGGCCAATTGGATGCTGATTGTTCTCCTGTTCGCCATTCCAATCGCCATTTTGATCGCAATGTGGAAGAATCCAAAAGGACGACGGAAACTGGATAAATTTTTAATCAATATGCCGATTATGGGGGATCTGATCCATAAAATCAGTATCGAGATTTTTGCCAGGGTATTCAACACTCTCTACAGCGGTTCCGGCAGAAATGTTGAAGTGATTCGTATAGCCGCTGAAGCGTGCAGAAACAGCTATATTGAACATCGAATAAAAACGGTATCCATCAAACTTATGCTGGAAGATGGCCAGGGGTTAATTCAGGCGTTGGAAGCGTCGAATGTATTCCCAAAAAGTGCGTTGAGCCGTTTTAGATTGGGAGCCGAATCCGGATCCTTAAAAGAAAATGCAGGTCAACTTGCCGATTATTATGAAAAACAGACAACCTATAAACTGGAATCTGCCATTGGAACAATCAACCTTGTGGTGAATCTGTTCATATTTATTGCACTTATTTTTATTACCATTGTATCATCCGAAGGTGCAATGGTTCAACCGAACTATTAAAGATCGTAATTTAATGGAGTGATGGTGAACTCTTAAAACCATTTTAAGAATTATTAAAAAATGAATTCAGCGATCAAATCTACAGACAAAAATAACATTTACCAGAGCGACAGACTCAATCGCCTGGGTGAAAAATTAGTGCGTAAAGGTGTTATTTCGTCGGAAGAACTTCAGACGGCGATTGCAATTCATGAAAATGAGCCGGATCACGATAAAAGAAGTTTCAGCAACATTCTCATTAAAGAACTGGGTGCTGACCGCCATAAAGTGATGCAGATCATCACCGGCATCTACGCATTCCGGGAACTTGCAATTAGTGGCCTGCCCTCACTTAAATTGATTGAATCCATACGTGAAATTCTTGAGAGTCTGGATGAAAACATCGTAGAGGATATGATTTATAGAAGTGCGGTCCCCTTCAAAGCGGATAAGGATTTAATCATTCTGGCATGTTCTGATCCTACAGACCCCCAAATATCCAAACTTGCCGCAGAACTGCCCTATAAACTGTACGAACTGGCATACTGTAAGCTTGAAACCGTTGAGAAAATCATTCAAAGTGTTTACAAGCAGAAAAATGAATATCTGAAGGTGCTTGATGAAATCGATTTTGAAGAACCTGAAATCGAAGATCCGCAAGAGTTAGACGAAGAAGAACTCGATGCGGAAATCAATAAAAGCATGCTTAATTCCCTGGTAGAGGGAATGTTGATGGAAGCCGTTCGCAAGGGAGCCAGTGATGTTCACATTATACCGGGTAAAAGTAATGTTACCGACATCCTTTTCAGATTGGATGGCAGGCTCAAAGTGTGGCATTCTCAACCCGGCGTAAAACCGGAAGCTTTATCAGCTGTCGTTAAGGATAAAACCCTGAATGTGGATCGGTTCGAAAGAGATTCATCCCAGGATGGTTTTATTCAGCGTCAGATTGATGGGACCAATATCCGTTATCGGGTCTCGATTATGCCGATGGTTGGGGAAGAATTTGAAAGAAAATTAGAGTCTATTGTTATCCGGGTATTGGACGATAGAAAAGTGATTACTGATCTGGGAAAACTCGGTTTACAGGAAAAAGCCCGGGAAGATTTTACCAAAGCCATTCACAAACCTTCCGGAATCGTCATTATAACAGGGCCAACCGGGTCCGGTAAGTCAACAACGTTGGTTGCTGCTCTTCACAGTGTCATGAGTCCGGAGGTAAATGTACTTACCATTGAGGAGCCGGTAGAGTACTTGATCCGGGGAGCCAGACAGTTAAAAATATCTGAAAACATGACGTTTGATCAGGCCATGAGAGGGATTCTTCGTCATGATCCGGACATCGTACTCGTGGGTGAGATCCGGGATCTTAAAACAGCCGAAATTGCCATTAAAATGGCCAATACCGGTCACCTTACCTTTTCAACTCTCCATACCAACGACGCGCCCAGTGCCGTATCCAGGCTTTTCAAGATGGGTGTGGAACCCTTTCTGATTGCCAATGCAATTAATCTGGTGATGGCTCAGCGTTTAATCCGGAAACTCTGCGATAAATGTAAACGACCCGTTCAGGATCTGAGCAGGGAAGCATTCCTGAATCTCGGTTTTTCTGAGGAAGAGATTGATAAACACACTTTTTATGAACCGGTTGGATGTGATGCATGCAATAATGGGTATCGCGGACGTGTTGGCATTTTTGAAGCACTCTATTTTGATAATGATATTCGAAAAATGATTTTTGATGCCGGTGGGGTTATTGATGAGGGCATGTTAAGAGAATATGCCATCAAAAACGGTATGCTCACTCTCAGAGCTTCGGGCAGACTCAGAATGATAAATGGACTCACCTCTTTTGATGAGGTGATCGCAATTACACTTGAAGATCAATAATGGAAACGTCTACGGCTCATATCAAATCCATTCTGGATAGAAATCTTAAAGATATCCCGGCTCAATTGGCCGGGCCGGATCGTGCTGAATTTATATCAAAGAATCTGCCCTCTTATGATCCGGAAACCCGGTTGGAACTCAGAAAATATGTTGAGACATTTTTAAATCAGATGTCAATTCTTACTGCATCTGATATCGATTTTGGCGGACATGGGTGCGCCGGTAAAATATGGTATCGTATTCACGGTGCAAAAAAACCATGGGAACGGGGGCCGGAATTTTCTAATGATCAGTACACACTATTGATTTTAAACATGTTGAGTGACAGACAGATTGACCTTTTAGTCAGGGAAAAAAGTCTCGATTTCTCATATACCTCTATAGAAAATGAAAATGAGCGATATCGAGCCTCAGCCTATTTCGATCTCGACCATCTGGCATTGAATATGAGGAAAATTGAGGCAGAAATCAGGCCATTCAGCGGTTTAGAACTGCACCCAAATGTGGCCAGGCAATTGAGCTTAAATCATCTGAAATTCGGGTTAACACTGGTAACCGGAATTACCGGATCCGGTAAATCTTCCACTTTAGACACGATCATTGATGCCAATAATCAAACAGTAAATGCGCATATTGTCATCATTTCTTCTCCGCTCGAGTTAATCCATCACACAAAAAAATGCATTATCAGACACAGGGAAGTGGGCCGTGATGTTGGATCATTTAGAGAAGGTATTGTTCAGGCTATGCGGCAGGATCCGGATATCATTGTAATCGGTGAGTTAAGAGACAGTGCCGCCATCCGTAATGCACTGGAAGTCACAGATTCCGGCCATAAAGTTTTTTCAACGCTTCATACGGCATCAGCCATGGAGAGCATTGACAGAATCATCGGTGAAACAGCCCAAGAAGAGCAGGAACGGGTTCGAATGAGACTGGCTGATGTATTGACTTGCGTTATCAGTCAAAAGTTAGTCAAAACAATAGATGGGAAAAGGGTATTGGCTAAAGAGGTCATGATAACTACACCGCCGATTACGGCTGCAATCAGAAATAACAACGTTTCAGAGATCTATCAAATGATGCATGAGGGAGCTCAATACGGTATGCATACACTCGAACAAGATCTATACAGACTAACAGAATTAGAAAAAATTAGTCGTGATGAAGCGGTCAGCCAGGCAAATAATAAAAGCCGTATTCATCAATTACTTAACAAAACTATCTGATGTCAAAAAAAGTATATATAGGATTATCTTATGACGACACTCAGCTTCGATTGGCAAGATTACAGATTGTCCGTAAGAAATTAAAACTCATCTCTGTATCAACGATACCGTTAAGTTCACCGCTTCAAACAGATCTGCCAAAAGGCCTGGATGCGTTTCAATCAGGTGACACAGATGAAATCTTTGATTTAGACATCCCAACATCGTCTGACCCTCTGGAAGAGTTGGATGAATTTGATCTTCTTGAGGATGATTCTGATTTAGAACTTGTAGATTCACCGGCTGACGATTTTGGATTGGATCAGGGTGAAAATAAAGATGAAAAACAGAAGGGAAAACCGGATGAAAATGAGCCTAAAGTATTCCCAAATGATGTTTTGCTTTCCAATCAACTGGAATACACAGATGCATCGAAACTCATTATCGGCCTCCACATACCATTGGGAAAAACCACATTTCAGTTATTGAAGGGGATTGATCCTACGACAATGAAGAAGAAGGAGAGGCGTGAGTTTTTTAATGATAAACTCCAACCGATTCATCAGTCAGAAGTCGTGGAGGATCACTACAACTGGAAAAAATTGAAAAATGGAGATTGTCTGATTGCATATTCTCCGGATAGTAATGAGCTGATTAATTTAGTGGAGATCGTTCAAACGAATTCCAGGAAGAAAATTGCTATCCATGAAAAACTACCGGATGAATCCATATGGGTGGGTCTGGCCCGGGCAAATTATAAACTGAAAGAAGAGGATATCACCGGCCTGATTGCACTTGGGAAAAAATCCAGTCGTGTCCTGTTTATGAAAGGCGATGAACTTGTATCCATTTTACCCATCATTACGGAGGGTGAAGATTCAAACAATGTCTTAAATACTGTTTTCAGTAAGATATTATTTGAATTGGATAAGGGGGATCTGCCAAAGATAGACCGGTTGTTGCTCGTGCAGTCGTCCGACTTAAGTGAAATGGCTAAAGTCTATTTCCAAAGACAGTTTGATAATATTGAAGTCGATTATCTGGTTCCTGATCCGGATGTTCTAAGCTATTCAGACAAAACCTTTAAATCCCCCAAAGATCTTCAGCCCTATTTAAGTGCAATTGGTGCAGCTTGGGCGGCTACCAAAACAGATCAAAAAAGTTTTTCATCGTTATCGTTGCTGCCCCAATATTTAATCGATAAGCAGCAACTTTATAAGATTGAATGGCATGGGTTAATCTTTTTAATACTGATCGGACTCTCTCCCCTGTTTTTGAATTATCTATATACTTTAAAATCGGATGAGTTAACGGATCTGCAGAACGAAATCGAGTTAAAAGAACTTCAAATTGAAAGTTTACGACCTACAGCGGATTCTACTGAAGCATTTATATCACGAACAAATCTGCTTCAAAACGAAAGTAATAATATTCTGAATCTGGCGGAATATAGTACGGAATGGTCAGAAGTGATGAATATCGTTAATAGCGGATTATCTGATATTCCCGGATTGTGGATTACTTCTGTAAGAAATAACGGCCAGAATTTAGCGATAACCGGTTTTTCACTCTCCCGAAATAGTATTCCGCAATTGGCTCAATTATTTACAGATGTAAATATATTGAGTGTGGTTGAAACAGATCTTAGGGAAGAAAC
The DNA here is from genome assembly GCA_002359315.1 of Bacteroidetes bacterium UBA2664. Classification (GTDB taxonomy): domain Bacteria; phylum Bacteroidota; class Rhodothermia; order Balneolales; family Balneolaceae; genus Rhodohalobacter. Next base: position 63,078 of record DEMS01000034.1, read on the forward strand.
TGCTTATAATTTTGGAATCACTGTTAATAATTTCAGGCAAGACGTTGAGAGATATTCACCTGAAATGCCGGTGCCTGTCAGGATGACTGAGACACCGGAAGAAACGGTCTTCTCATCAGAAGATAATGCGAATTCAAACAGTACTCCTCCGGCAATTGTGATTCAAAACAGGTCTACACCATCCGGTGTGAATAATGAGGATTTGACAACTTCAAATGAAGTTGAAATCATTGATGTTGAAATCCCCACGGAAGGTAATTTCAGTGAAGAATCTACTCAAAATATACCACAACAGAGCGATCAGCTTTCAGGCTCATTTAGTGTTGTTCTCCAATCCGTAAGCAGCAGCTCTGTTGCTGCAGAAAGAATCTCATATTTAGAAGAGATGGGTTATACAACTGCCCTTTGGTATTCTCAAATATCAGCAGAAGAGTCTTCCTGGAGAATTTCTTTTGGCCGTTTTCTCTCTGTTGATGATGCTGTTTTAGCAACCACACAGTTACCGAATGAATTTAGAAGTGACTTGTTCATCATCAGAAATTTGTAATAGATAGAGCTATGAAACAAGGATTACGAAATACCCTTATTCTGATATTAACACTGATCCTGATCGTTGGAGGAGGATGGTATTATCTTGAATTTACCTACAACAGCCAAATTGAAGATGCTTCAGATGAATTGGAAGTTGTCGAAAACGAATTAACCGTTGTCCGGGAATTTTCAGAAATGTATGCCAATGCCCAGGCCATGTATGTTGATGCTGTTTTTATTAGAGAAAATCATCCAAAAGAACTCTTTTTAAACAGTAATACCAGTCAGATTTATAATTATCTGCAAGAATTGAATCGTTCCGAATCATTCACTGAACTCAATTTTAATTTTACAGACTCCCTTCAGCTTGAAGATCATGGAATCATTAATGTTGAATTACAAGGCGAAGGAAACTATCAAAATCTGGTTAATTTTCTCTATCGTATCGAGCATAGCAGACCTTTTATAAAAATTAATTCTGTCGCATTACAAGGCATCTCTGATGCTGAGCGCCTGAACCGTGTCAATTATAGTGTCCAATTAGGGGCTTATTATCGGAGAGGGAATTGGAGTGAATTCACAGCACACCCGGAAACCGTTTCTTCTCCGTCAGACCGTATTCATAACCCTTATTACCCACTTATTCACTCCGTTCCGGCGAATGAGGATAATCTTCCGGATGTAGATAACAGCCGATTAATTGTTCTCACCGGAACCACTGCACATATCATTGATCAAAACGGTGAAATGAAACGGCTGAATGTGGGTGACAGAGTCTATCTTGGCAGATTGGCATCGATCAATATAGAACGGGGTGAAGCTCTATTTCAGCTTAACAGAGGCGGTATTGCTGACCGTATTATTTTAACTTTAGACCAGTAAATCATTTAATAAAACGATTATGAAAAAAAGATATCTGATCTTCCCAATACTCCTATTTTTTGTAGCTCAACCCTGCTTTTCTCAGGATCGGCTGCCGGCTTGGGAGTACACGAATCCATCGGAACTCATTGCTATTTCTGAAGAGGTTCCATTTCAGGATGCACTATCTATCCTTGAAGAGATATCCATCGAGGTACGGGATAAAATTTTCATCAATCAATCCACATATCAAGGACCAATTGGAATCAATATACCTCAGATGCATTGGATGGATGCTCTGAATTATATAACCGCTCACAATAATCTCTATTTCAGGGAGTATGACCGATATATTGAGATCCTGGACGCTCCTACAACGACAGGTGCACTTTCAGCATCCACTGATCCCGGTGTAGCAGAAATTGTTGATAGAATAAATTTTCAGACCAGGGAGATTGAGATATCAGCCACTTTTTTCCAGGGAAGCAGACAATTAATTCGGGAACTTGGAATCGACTGGACCAGCCTTAATAATGATAAAGTTCGCATTTCGAGTGCAGGAGCATCCAACGTGAGTCAGCAGTTTTTTGAAGCTGAAGTTAACTTTCTAGACATCCTGAATTCCGGATGGGATATCAATGCTCTGTTTAACGCTTTTGAAACGACTGATAATGGTGAAATTATTGCATCGCCAACAATTAAGGTAGTCGATGGTGAAGAAGGATTTATTCAGGTTGGACAGGATTTCTCTATCAAACAGAGAGATTTTGCGGGAAATGTTACCGATCAGTTTTTTGAAACAGGAACAATACTGAGGGTAACCCCACGTGTGTTGGTACATGAAGGAACCCCTTATGTTTATATGACGGTAGCAGCGGAACGAAGTACAGCATCACCCGATCCGGTCAGTACCATTATTAATAAAACAGAGGCTAATTCTGAAATTTTACTTCTGAGTGGTGAAAGCACCGTTATCGCAGGCCTGTATGAGACAGACGTCCAAAAAACCAGAAGAGGCATTCCTATTTTAAAAGATCTTCCCGGTTGGTTTTTGGGGCTGCGATATCTATTTGGATATGAGTCCACAAGCTCAAGTGTGCAAGAGTTGGTGATATTGATCAAGGCAACTCTATTGCCTACGTTAGAGGAGAGATTAGCAGCACCTTTAATAACGAATCAACAACTCTTACAAGAAAGGCGAACACAATTTGAAGAAGAACTCAATAATAATTAGCGCTCAAGTGGCTTGAACTGATTTTTTAAATTGTCTGATTTAGTACTTGGTTACTGTTTATTATCAGATCTATTTGCCTGAGTTATTCTGAGAGTAATTTTTATAAGTGGCTAATGACTTAAAATACTGTCCTGTATTTCTGCCAATGAAACAGTATGGGTTTCTAGGGATGGATAGGCAGTTAAATAAAAAAAGAGAGAGGGAACTGAGTGTTAATAACTCAATTCCCTCCCTCTTTTCACTTCTAATTCAATTCTTTATATCACTTATTACTAGAGCTGTAATGAAGCAGCCACTACATTTCTAAGGTATATCTGTCTTTCTGAGAATGATTTTGCAGTCTGAATGTCACCGTTAAAATTCACATGAGCAATCGGATTACTTTCAGCTGTTAATTTAACATTAATAAAACGAATTTGATTTAAGGGAACACTTGACGGTTCAGCAGTAAATTCTAATGATGAAAGATATGCCGGATGTTCGATGACAATCTCATTCAGTGTCGTTTGATTCACTTTTTTGATAACCAAATGATTATCAACTCTCTCCATTGTGACCCGGATACCGTCAATAGTATCATAAACAATTGAGTTTGTTGACAGTGTCACAATATTATTGGCTGTTTTCATCTCTTCCTGAATAATAGTTGAAGCCAGCTCTGAAAAAGTCTGCATCTCATTACTCAGGCGGTTATCCACTTGTGATTCCATCATGAACGCATTCAATCTGAAGATCATAATGATCAGAAGGCCTACGATGATTGGGGGGACGAGTTTATCTAATAAAATTGCCATAATTTCCTCTTCTGTGTTGCTTACTGCAATTCAACGACTGCAGTCCTATACTCTGTTTTTAATGCCAAATCTTCACTTCTATACACTCTGATTGTGGCAGTTTTTCCAAATTGATTGTGTATTAACTCTTTTTCAGCGGAGAGATCAACCGTTACATAAAAAAGCTCATTTATCTGAGACCGTATCTCCATGCGGCTCAATGAATCATTTAAATTATTCAACCCTCCAAATGCCGCATCCAAACTGTCATAATTAAATGCATATGACTGAATTTCCTCGGCAATGGTCCAACCGATACTCATTGCACTTGAGGTCGTCTGGTCATCAACCCTATGGACAATAGACTGTACATACAAGGAACGCACGTTCATCGCGATAATCCCGAAGATGATCAATGCGCCGATGGTTAGTATAGTTTGCCCGGTTGCCATTTAGTTACCCCAGTTTCAGTTTCTATATTTAATATAAACATTAAAATTTCTTAATAAAACTATTTTATCTAATTTTTTTTATTAAGATAAATTAATATTTATATCTGATTCATTGCAGTTAATGTCTAATTAAGGGTTCTTTACAGTACATTTATAAACCTTATGAACTCTTGTATACTACTATGATGAATGAAATTCCCATTTGTTACGAAAAACATTAAGAAAATTTTAATATTTAAAAAGAGTGACCCTAACCAAAACCTATAGTATTACTGCACATCCATTTAATTTAAATAGTTTGACACTTTTGGTTATTTGACGATACGAAAAGAGTGAATTATCGGATGGGATTTTTTTAGAAATAATAACATTCTGAGTTTTTTACCGATAAAACTAATTCCAGAAAAGAAGTGAATAAACAGGACCATCCCCGGCAGATAAATCAGGAAGATCTTCTTCAGATACCTCATTAAATTGTACACGGGCAGCTCCTGAGGCAATAAATGATGAGCTAATCACTGATCCATAGATAACGCTTGACCCTGACATTGAAACGTGAGAATTGGGAGCATAGATCACTCTTGAATTCGCTGAGGCCGCACCACTCACTGTTATATTATCACCTCCTGATATGAGTGATCCTTTTAAAGAGTTTGAGCCGGAGATGGTGACATCCGCAGTCTCCACAAAAATTCCGCCATTATACACTGTTAATCCGGCAAAACTAAGATTCGTTGTTCCTCCATAATAGATGAAAAAATCATTGACACTGCCGCTATTATTGATGGTACTGCTGCCGGAGATGGTAAAATTATCTTCAATCACAATGGTTAGAGATCCAGACCCCGTCAAATGAACATGCCCCTGAATAATATTGAAATTTCCAACATGAAGAGTACTCTCTCCATCTACTTCAATGGTTAAATGGGTGTTGCTTGTCACATTCACTTCCGGAAGATAAAATCCATCATAATCATTAAATTCAAGAGTCCTTGAAGTAGATCCACTCACATAAACAGAAGCCCCATACATCTCTTTTGATGGATATTCAGGGAACAGGGGCATGGGATAGTCTAACTCCTCACCCATCACTTCAACACCCAGCCCTACATTGCCGGAATGATTTTTCTCATCCACAACAACATCCGGATTACCGCCGGGCCCAATATAGAGGGTACTGTCTATTTGTGTTGACCATGCTAACACCACCGCATTCATATCGGTGCTATTAATGGATGCATCCCCTTGTATAGATGCGCTTCCCTGAAGCTCTATCGACGCCTCTGAGTGAACTGCAGATGTAAATTGCGGATTCCAATCGGGTATTTCTTCGAGTAATCCTGCGCGAACCATCGATCTGTTTCCTTCAAAGTCCCCTTCTATGGATACAAATAGAGTATCTCCGGTACTGTTTGTAATAACCCGATAGGATCCATTGATATCACCCCATTGCTCTAATCCATCATTTGGAAATTGATAACTTCCATCCTGAGCCGGCATGAATTGACTGTCGGTTCCATTCTCACGAATATCACTCATAACGACCATCATCGTGCTTTGAGCAATATTATGTGCCTGATTATTGCTAAACGTATCTACATTTCTAAGTGTAGAAGAGAACATCGCACTTCTTAAACCAAACGAATATGTGATTATCGAAAAAACAAGTGCCGATACAATGATAAGTGCATATTTTCCCATTTCTTATACATCTGCTTCCTGAATGCTTGTATGCAGGAGAAAATATCAACTTCGATCTGCCCCTACATTACTATAGATGCACATAGAACTTGTTTGTTTCAAAAAATTTTGGAATGCACTCTATCTGCAATAGCTATTTAGAGCAAATTAATTCCAATAAAGAAGGGTATAAACAGGATCTGCTGCACTTTGCAGGTCCGGAAGTTCATCATCAGGGATGTCTGTGAAATCTACAATAGAGTTGTTTGAAGCTGAAAATGAATCACTTATAACTGCACCTTTAATGAAGCTGGCCCCACTCATACTGACATGTGCATTCGGTGCGTAAATCACCCGCGCGTTAACCTCTGCGTTCCCACTGAGTGATACATTATTCCCGCCGGATATCAATGACCCCTGAAAGGTATTCGAGCCGGTAATGGTTATATCAGCACTCTTTAAAAATAGTCCGGCATTGTAAAGGGTTGTACCACTAAAACTTAGATTAGAATCACCCCCATATAACGTAAAAACCCTGCTCGTTTCACCGCCACCATTTACTGAACTGTTTCCTCCGATATCAAAAACATCTTCAGCTATAATGGTTAATGTACCGGTACCCGTTATATGCAAGTGTCCTTGATTCACTTCAAAACGGCTGGTATAGAGTACACTCTCCCCATTTACTTCTACGGTCAGGTCATTCCCTCCTTTCACCGTAACTTCCGGTATATAATATCCATCGTATTCACTGAACGCTAACGTTCTGGGACTGCCCCCACCCAAATTTACGGATGCACCCACCAAGTCTTTCGATGGGTACGCAGGAAATGCCGGCATTGGATAGTCCTGCTCCTCTGCCAGTGCTTCAGTTTCTAAACCCACATTCGTTGCGAACTCATCCTGCTTATCAATTACATAACCGGGATCTGCACCGGGTCCCACATATAACGAACTGTCTATAAAAGCTGTAGAACTCAGATATACTGCATCCTGAGCTGTACTGTTAGTCGAAACATGCCCTTTTATATTTGCACTTCCATTCAAAGTTATATTCCCCTCTGTATGAACAGCGGTATCAAATTGCGGATTCCAGGGAGGAACTGTTGCCAGAAAACCTGCCGTGGAACTGGAGGACCTATCTTCATATAATCCGGTTGAAATGATTCTCAAAGTGTCTCCGGAACTCACAGTTTCTACCTGATAAGAACCACGGACATCACTCCACTGTGTAACCGATGATTGATAAGTCCCACCACTAACCGGAACAAAAACACTGTTGCTTCCTTTTTCCTTGATATCATTCATCACAACCATCATCGTACTTTGTGCAATACTGTTGGCCTGATTTCCTGAGAAGGTTTCTACAATTCGAAGTGTAGATGAAAACATTGCACTCCTCAAACCGCTTGAATAGGTTAGAATTGAAAATACAAGTGCAGAAACAATGATAAGAGCATATTTACCCATAACAGTAACCTTTTTATTACTATACGCAATAATCTTGCGCATCAGGTAAAATATTAAAAAATTTTAATACTTTACTAATACTTTTTTATCCTCTGCAAAATGGGCCTGAATACAACCGGTATAAAAGGCCTTGAAACTGCTTTAAATCCATTTTAACATTCTACTTGATCATTGAATCATTTAGTATCTTTATCTAAATCAATCAATGTACTTTAGTTTGAACTGTATTCTCTGCAATTTTCCGGGCACACCTCTTGTTCTTCAAGATCAATCTTGTAACTATTATGGGTGCACAAACTGTGGCCTCTATTTTATGGATCCGGATAACCACCTGCCAAAAAATGAAGAAAAAGAACGGTATGACCTGCATGAAAATGATCCTGAAGACACCAGATATAGAGAATTTCTCAGTCAAATATTTGACCCTCTGATAAAACGGTTATCTCCCGGTTTGCACGGACTCGACTACGGCTCCGGACCCGGGCCCACTCTTCATTTGATGTTTGAAGAAGCCGGGTTTAATATGAATATCTTTGATCCATTTTATCAACCGGATAACACTGTTCTTAAACAATCTTATGATTTTATTGTCACTACAGAAACTGCCGAACATTTTTTCAAGCCTGCTGAAGAGTTTGATCGGTTATGGAATCTTCTAAATCCCGGCGGAATATTGGGTGTTATGACAATGCAACTGCGAGATCCCTCAACATTTAACTCCTGGCACTATCGAAAAGATGACACCCATGTTGTTTTTTATCAGATAAAAACCTTTGAATGGCTATCCAAAAAATATGGCGCTATATTGGAAATCATCAATGATAGAGTCGTTTTACTGCACAAAACTAAATAGTAATTAAATAACCATTGAATTTAATTTATTAAAACCAGATTAAAACTGTTTCAATAACCCGATTAGTACTATCTCAAAACACTAATTAGAGATCAAATATCCAATAAAACCAACATTTTAAAAATCAAACATCTAACTATGAGCTCATTTCTCACTTACAGGGTTGGCAGACTTCTTTTTGCAATGCCCTTTGGTATCTTTGGTATAATTCACTTTTTGACCGGCTCTGATACTGCAGGCATGATCCCGGACTTTATACCGGGCGACGTTGTATGGGTTTATCTCACCGGGGCCGCCCTGATTGGAGCTTGTGTATGTATTGTTGCACAGATTCGGGTAAGGCTTGTCTCACTTCTACTGGCACTAATGCTACTGATTTTTGCACTTACCGTGCACCTCCCGGAAACTCTGGCAGGAACACAAAATGGATTGCCTAATCTTTTGAAAGATCTCTCTCTGGCAGGTGGAGCACTATTTCTGGCGGCTCTTTATGAAAATGAAGATGATGAGATTGCACTGGAATAACCAAAAAACTCCTGAAAATCCAATCCATCCCGACATTTTATTTCTAACTTTGAAGAAAAATTATAATTATAACTCTGATTTGAGAACAGATCAGTTGTAAAACCAAAAAATGTGTGCAATTACTATCATGAAATGATTAGCTTTAAAAAATCCATCCTGGCCAAACTATTTTATAGTAATCACTAAATAATTTATTATAAATGCAGACAATAAAAGGTATTATCATCGACCCGGTCCAACGAAGGGAATTCAAGGGTGAAATAACCATTCACAATGGAAAGATCAAGCAGATAAGAGAGAATTCTGCTGCTCCTGAACAGTACATTATGCCGGGTCTGGTAGATGCTCATATCCATATTGAGAGTTCCATGTTGATTCCCTCTGAATTCGCCAGATTAGCTGTAAAACATGGCACAGTTGCCACTGTCTCAGATCCGCATGAAATTGCAAATGTCTGCGGGAAGAATGGGGTTGAATACATGATCGAAAATGGGAAAAAGGTGCCTCTTAAATTCTATTTCGGCGCACCCTCTTGTGTACCCGCTACAACATTTGAAACAGCCGGGGCAGTACTGGATGTCAGTGATATTGAAGAGCTTTTGGATCGGGACGAAATCGTCTATCTGGCCGAAATGATGAATTGGCCCGGCGTACTTTATGATGATCCGGAAGTTCTTGCCAAAATAAAAGCAGCTCATGATCGCGGCAAACCGGTTGACGGGCACGCCCCGGGACTTAAGGGGGATAAAGCAAAAATATATGCCTCTGCAGGTATATCCACAGATCATGAATGTTTCACTAAGGAGGAAGCTCGCGACAAATTAAATGCCGGTATGCTGATTGCCATTCGTGAAGGGAGTGCAGCAAAAAACTACAATGCACTTATCGACCTCTTTGGTGAATATCCGGATAAAATCATGTTCTGTTCTGATGATAAACATCCGGACGATCTGATTCGCGGTCATATTAATGAAATTGTAAGCAGAACCGTTGCCCTTGGATTTGATCTCCATGACATTCTCCATGCATGCACAATTCTCCCGGTTAAACACTATGGACTCAATGTAGGACTCCTTCAAGCCGGTGATCCTGCGGATTTTATCATCGTGGATCACCCCAATTCAATGAATGTTCTGGAAACATGGATTGACGGTCGAGCCGTTTTTAAAAATTCAGAAGTTCAATTTCCGGAGGTTGAATCTAAACGTATAAATAATTTTACACCCTATGAAGTAACTCCCGGGGACTTTATCCTTCGTTCTACAAAAAAAGAACAGGAAGTGATTATTGCAAACGACGGGGAACTGATCACAGGCCGGGAAACATTTACTTTACCGTTAGAGGATGATCAGATATTATCTGATCCGGATCGTGATATCTTAAAAATTGCCGTTGTAAATCGATATCAGAAAGCCAGTCCGGCTCTGGGTTTTATTAAAAATTTCGGTATTAAAAATGGCGCCATTGCCTCGTCAGTCGGACACGATTCTCACAATATTATTGTGATTGGTACAACTGATGAGTATATCTCCCGTGCAGTCAATCTGATCATGGAAAACAGAGGGGGCATATCTGCAGTTCACAGTGATCATGAGGATGTACTTGCACTGCCGGTTGGTGGCATTATGAGTGATGATTCGGGTGAGGTTGTTGCCGCCGGCTATGAAAGACTTAGTAAAATTTCCCGGCAGATGGGCAGTACCCTGAAAGCTCCATTTATGCTGATCTCATTCATGGCACTTCTTGTGATTCCCGCACTGAAAATGAGTGACAAAGGGCTATTTGATGGTGAAAATTTTGAGTTTGTCCCAGTAAAGTAACCTCTTTTTGCATCATCCACATCAAAAAAAAGCGCCAACTCAAATGAGTTGGCGCTTTTATATTATCATCAGTAAATAAGAACTATTCAATCATCGATTAACTTTCAAGAGCTTTTTCGATCAATAATTTAATGTGTGCTGTATGCGCACTGGTTTCATTATTTACTCTGCCCTTATTGTCCATCATCGAATCAATGTTTTGCAGATTATAAAGAGCGGCTGATTTTGCAATGTGATCGTGATTATCGCTCTCCAGAATACCGGCAAGCCTGCTCACATAATCAATCTGCAGATTTTGTCTGAACGTATTTACATTCCCTCTGGCATCATCAGCAAAGATGGCTTCCGTCAAATCTCCAACTACATCAGCAACCGCATAGCTATTGCCATATGTTCTTGAATCAGTAACTCTCTTCATGGTATTTTGATGAAGAAGGTGACTTAACGCATTTCTCTGCATCCCAAGTACCAAATCATGAATTTTGGGATCTTCACTGTTTCCAAAAAAGTTAAACCCTCTTCTCTGAATTTGCAGATGACTGTACACTTCATGTGAATTATCAAATGCATCCGGTGCAAACAGATATTTCGATAGCGAATTCATCGCTTCTTTCTGCATTTCTGCCGGTACCGGTGTAAAAGGTTGAGGTGCTGCACCTTCCTGTCCAATAAAACTGCGATCTCTATAAACACCGCCAATCTGTCGAGTCATGACACCGGTTTGAGTTCTGTACTGACCCATTAAAACCATAAATGCGTTCCGAAGCTCCTGATAAGATTGACCCTCTTTGGTTCCGAATTTCTCAATAATTTCATCCATGAGTCCTCTCACCATCTCGATTCGTTCAACACCATAGGCTACCGGGTCTCCGGACATATCACCAATCATAACGCGAGGATCTATCCCTCCGAATGAAGAACGCATATCATCCGCATCATTTCCAAAAGCTAACGCAGGATCGGTTGATTTGGATAGCAGATTTTCAACGCGTGCTTTCTCAGCCTCTTCATCTTCAAGACTTGGAGTGTAGCCGAATTGAATAGCCCAAATATCATAGGGTCCCGGTTTGATATCATAATATCTTCCCTGATTTTCGCGATCCGGATTCACATTCACAGCAGAATAGTCCATCACAGAACCGGTGAGGCCGATTGTATTGGCTAGTTCCATATCATGGATATCAACCGGAGAGTGCAAAGTACTCGCCTGCATATTGTGATTTAGCCCAAAAGTATGGCCAAGCTCATGGAGAATTAACATGGTTAATGCTTCATGTTGAAATCCTTCCAGGTCTTCTTCCGGTGCACCCATTAAACTGAGAGCATTCATTCCGAAAAGATTATTCTGTTGCATGTGATTACCATAGCTACAGAAATGCGGGTCCATTATTTGATCCAGGGATGCATTCAGTCCGGCAGGCTCAACAAATAGTTCTTCTTGAATCACCCGGCCGCTGAAAAACACCCACTCCAACATCACATCTGCACCCAATATCTGGCCTGTTCTCGGGTTTACAAAACTGGGCCCATAACCTCCGAATGGCGGAATGGGTGAGGATGTCCAACGAAGAACATTATATCGAATATCACCGGCTTCCCATTCTGCATCATCGGGCTGCACTTTTACCTGAACTGCATTTTTAAACCCTGCAGCTTCAAATGCCTCATTCCAGGCTAATGTTGCTTCTTTGATTGTTTCACGGAATTCATGAGGTGTCGTATTTTCAATCCACCAAACAATCGGTTCCACAGGTTCCGATATTTCAGCATCCGGATCTTGTTTTACCAGGTTCCATCGATGAACTAAATCTCGATACGGAGTTGCACTGGTAGATACCTGGTCATCCTGCTGAGTGAGGAAAAACCCAACCCGCGGATCATCAAATCTTGGTTGAAAATCATTTTCAGGTATTTCAATAAAACTGTGCTGAAATTTTATGGATACCGACCTGCTATCCGTAATCGCATCTGTTGTACTTCCGGTGGGATAGGGTGATTCATATACATACTCTACGATAACATCAGTATTCTGCGGATAGCTGCGAATTTCAGAATATTTATTTCTCTCTCTGCTCAAACTGCCCAAGCTGTACTGGTTTGGTGGTGCCATCCTGTTTGGACTTGGTTTAATTTGGGCCAAACTTTCAGTAAGAAAAATCGGATCACTATCTATGAGTATCATTTCGCTTTCCTTATCATCTACATCTATTTTTGCAGAATAGAGAATGGCATCGGATATATTCGCTGAGGCGGCACGGCTAAGCGGACTCTCTTCATCAAAATGATATCGAGTGTTTACGTGTACAAATTCAACTCTATCGAAATACCGTTTAATCTTGACAATTTTGTTATCTCTGAATTGTCCTCTGAAATGCCCTCCTTCAAGCACTCCATCCTGTGATAATCCGAAGTAGATAAATTCCTTATCCAGTTTGTCGTAAGGTATAGCCAATTTTGTATTGCCGTTTGTGCTATCCTGATAAACTGTAAAAAAACCGTCGAATACTTTCAGACCGTCAACTGCTTTTTCAAAATCAGATGTGGCTTCTTCAGTTGATTGAGAAGTTGAAGATTCTGATGCGCTATTTGTAGTTGCACAAGCTGAAAATGTAAACAAAAACAGCAAAATGGCTACTACACTCATCTTTTGTGAATAGTATATGGATGTCATGAAGGGATCGCTTTTAGTTAATGGTGAAATAGAATCAGATCTAAATATTTCAGTAATTGATATACATCTCTAATTCTTGATAAACGGATAAATAAAAGTACTCAAAAAAAAACCTGAATAACTTAATATCCAGGCTTACGAAAATCCAACATTAAAGTTCTGCAATTTTTAGACGGTTTTCAGCAACTTTAAGAGCTACTTCAAACTCTTCCCGTCCATTTTTAATCGACTTTAGTTTTGATTTAATTTGATTCAGATATTGGCGGGCTTCCTCTTTATCAATTTCCGTTTTCTCCTCAGCTTTCTCAGCGAGAATGGTTAAGAGGTTATCTTTCATCTCAATAAATCCACCGGTCACTGCATATAAAGATTCATGTTTATCTTTATCAACGAGTTCTACACGGCCTATATCTAATGCAGATACAATTGGAGCGTGATTGAATAATATCTGAAATGAGCCGTTCACACCGGGCAATGTTGCGCTTTGCACCTCTCCTTCAAATTTTGACCCGTCCGGAGTGAGTAATTGAGCTTTATAAGTTTTTGACACAACAGTATTATTAAACGTTTAGGCTTCTGCCATGATTTTTTCGCCCTTCTCCTGCGCTTTTTCAATGGTACCCACAAGGTGGAATGCGTTCTCAGGAAGATCATCCAACTCTCCATCCAATATCATATTGAATCCTTTGATCGTATCATCAATCCTGACGTATTCACCGCTTTGACCTGTAAATTGCTCTGCTACAAAGAAAGGCTGGCTAAGGAAACGCTGGACTCGTCGAGCACGTGATACAACCAGTTTATCTTCATCAGACAATTCATCCATACCCAAAATCGCGATGATATCCTGTAAATCCTTGTACTTCTGCAGAATCTCCTTCACTCTCTGTGCACATGCGTAATGTGCATCACCTACCACTTTTGGATCCAAAATTCTGGATGTAGAATCCAATGGATCCACAGCAGGATAGATCCCGATTTGTGTCAATGCACGACTCAATACCGTCGTTGCATCCAAGTGGGAGAAAGTCGTAGCAGGAGCCGGATCGGTCAAGTCATCAGCAGGTACATAAATAGCCTGTACAGATGTAATGGATCCGTCTTTTGTCGATGTAATACGTTCCTGCAGATCACCCATTTCCGTGGCCAAAGTAGGCTGGTAACCTACAGCGGATGGCATACGTCCCAAGAGTGCAGACACTTCAGAACCGGCTTGTGTAAATCGGAAAATATTATCGATAAACAGAAGAATATCCTTTGATACCTGATCACGGAAATACTCCGCAACGGTTAGTCCGGAGAGGGCAACCCTTGCCCGTGCACCCGGTGGCTCGTTCATCTGGCCAAATACGAGAGTAGCTTGTGATGTTTTAAGAACTTCAGGATCAACCAATGAGAGATCCCACTCCCCTTTTTCCATCGACTCTTTAAATGCATCACCGTAATTAATAACACCGGACTCAATAAATTCCCGAAGTAGGTCATTCCCTTCACGTGTTCGTTCACCTACACCGGCAAAAACTGAAAGTCCACCGTGCTGCTTTGCAATATTATTGATCAGCTCCTGAATCAATACTGTTTTTCCTACCCCGGCACCGCCAAAAAGCCCAATTTTACCCCCTTTGGCATACGGGCAAAGCAGATCAATCACTTTAATGCCTGTCTCCAGCATTTCAGTACTTGTTGCTAAATCTTCAAAAGCAGGTGCTTCTCTGTGAATTGGATAGGTCTCTTTCCCTTCAGGTTTTGGAATCCCATCAATCGCTTCACCCACCACATTAAATAACCTTCCACGAATATCTTCACCAATTGGCATCGCAATCGGCTTACCGGTATCAATAACTTCTGTTTTCCGGACCAATCCGTCGGTGGAGTCCATCGCGATTGTCCGCACACGGTTCTCTCCGAGATGTTGCGCAACTTCCAGATAGAGTTTCGATCCATCTTCTCTGGCAATATAGAGGGCAGTTAAAATTTTAGGGAGATGCCCTTGTTCAAAATCAACATCAACAACCGGGCCAATGACTTGTGCTACAGTTCCTTTATTCATTAAATCTGTTTTTAAATAGTAACTCTTTTTGTAGGTATAGATGAATCAGAAACCACCTGATTTCAATCTCTTTTTATACAGCTTTAAAAGGTAGCCACTTCTCGTTCAAAAATCAAAAATTTCAACACATGGAATAGTCTCTTTCTATTCATTTTTTGCACCGATATTTCCATTTTTGACTAAAAGTGCCTTCATCGCAAATATAAACATGCGGCCGGATTGAGTCACAACTCTGTTAAGCATCAATAAAAACGTAACCTCAACTTTTTTGATCTTACCTGATGATATGATTTCAGAGCACATCTGTATAAACTCTTTATCACCACGTTCTATACCTTGCAAGAG
This sequence comes from Bacteroidetes bacterium UBA2664, assembly GCA_002359315.1. Classification (GTDB taxonomy): domain Bacteria; phylum Bacteroidota; class Rhodothermia; order Balneolales; family Balneolaceae; genus Rhodohalobacter. The sequence continues at coordinate 78,343 of DEMS01000034.1, forward strand.
TTCATCAACAGAAACTGCTATTCGCTCCTTTGAATCTGTCTTTTCATATAAATTTGAGCCCGTATCATAGACTGCTTTGAGTCTTTTTGAAATTAAGTCATAAGCTCTCATTAACATTGGATCAATCTCTCTTTTCAGAATAGATAACTCATCTCGTAGATCATACATATTTCGGGTAGCATTCATAATATTTCGACTCGCACGCAGCAGACTATCCAGTTTTTCCGATTCTTGTACATCCATTTGAACAGACACCATTTTTGTATAGTATTCAAAGATATCGGCATGGTAAAGTTCCAGATCATTATAGGATATCGATTTCACTTTTTTACCCGGAAAGAGAAGTTGATCTATAAACATCTGAGAGAAGTGGAGTTGCCGTCTAATCTCCTTTCTGAATGCCTCCATCCCGGCTTCTGTGACGATTGGGTCTGTTTTGTGTATATATTTGCTTAGCTCATTATGTTTTTCAGGGATAACTTTTTCAGCAACTGCAGCTAATTTCTTAATAAAGGGATAAAAAATTATCACCCCTAAAACATTAAAAATTGAGTGAAAAAGGGCTAAGCCGAGCACTAGGTTAGATTCAAATGAGAAAAGTTTCAGAACCAGCCAAGTTAGCGGTGATAATAGAATAAGTGTAATGATAGCAGTACTTGTAGTAAATATTAACTGACTAAATGCTGCCTGTTTTTTAGATGCCATATCTCCAATGGAACCCAATAAGACCGTTATAGTAGTTCCAACATTGGCACCTATTACCATTGCGGCCCCTGACTCAAATTGTATCACACCGCTATAAAGCATAGTTAAAACAATGGCAATGGTTGCAGAACTACTTTGCATGATGGCTGTCATAACAAGTCCAACAAGCATAAATAACAGTATGCCGTAACCTTCAAATTGTGCCGGGTCAATTCGTTCTGAAAATTGATCCACACTCCCTTTCATATAGTCAAGACCCATGAACAGAAACCCAAATGCCACCAGAAACTTACTGATATTTACATATCGAGGAGATTTTGCAAGAACGATCATTCCAAGTCCGCCAATACCAATCAGGGGGAGCGAAAAGGCATCGATACTAAATTTGAATCCAAAAACAGCCACAATCCAGGCGGTTGCAGTGGTGCCGATTTTTGCACCCATCATAACTGCAATAGCCTGGGTTAAGGGCATAATTCCTGCTCCACCAAAAGCCAGGACCATCAGGGATACAGCCGAACTGCTTTGTAAGATTGATGTACTGATAGTTCCGGTAAAGATCGCCTTGATCCGCGTATCGGTGTACTTTCGGATAAGCGATCGGAAAGCCCCGCCACTCAAAAGCCGGATCGACTCTTCCATCATATGCATCCCAAAGAGAAAGATTCCCAAGCCGGCTAAAAAAAGCCAAAGTTCAAATTCTGTTGCCATGATACATAAGGTTTAAAGATTTCTTTTTATTCATATCCATTACAACTGAATTTATGTCATGCATCATTAGCAAAAAGTAGATCAAAGCTCTATATTTAAGACTACTGTAATTTCTGAAAACCAGGATCGTTTTCGGAGCGATACAGGCTGAATTTATAACATATTAAATCATTCATTGCATTGGAAACGGAAGCAACGGCACGATCGGTAAGTATAGATATATTAATTTCTTTTGATGAGACGTCCAATATTGACTTCTCCATCGCAAATGATCTGGAACCGAGAGAGAGAGCTCAGGTAAGAGAGTATGTCCAGAATATTTTACGGCGCAGAAGCTACCTGGATTTTGTGATCAATCATTTTTCCAGTATTGCCGTTGAAGAGATGAAACCACTTCTCAAAAACATTTTGAGATTAGGTCTATATGAGCTGCTTTTTATGGGAGGAACTCCTGATTATGCCAGTATCAATGAAGCTGTCGAGATTACCAAATTGAAAATGGGGTCAAAATCGGGAGATCTGGTTAACGCAATCCTGAGAAATATTCAGCGTGATATCGACAATCTTCCTAAACCTGCATTTGAAGATCGCACAAAATTGGTTGCAACCACTTTTTCACACCCGGAGTGGATGGTTAAACGATGGGTAAACAGATTTGGAGAACGTGAAGCGTTTCAATTGATGCAGGCAAATAATCAGAGGCCCGCTTTTTATGTCAGGGTAAACAACCTGCGCACTAAAACAGAAAATTTTAAGCTTCGAATGGAGAAGCTGGATATCGGATTTGAAGAGAGCGACTGGCTGCCCGGATATTTTAGCGTAGAATCTGTAGCGCCATTCATCGCAAAAGATCTGCTTAGAAAAGGAATCTGTCTTATTCAGGATATTGCAGCAGGTTTTGCGCCTACTATACTTGAACCCCTGCCGGGTGAAACGATCTACGATTTATGTGCAGCCCCCGGCACCAAAAGTATTGTGATGTCTGATATGATGAAAGGTGAAGGCACAATAATGGCTGTGGATATCAGTTCAAAAAGATTAGAGATGCTGGCCAGAAGTGCCATGGACTATGCCGCTGAAAACATAAAAATCCGACAGGATGACGTTCGTGATCTCAATCTGAAATTGGCCGATGGAGTGCTTCTGGACGCTCCTTGTACCGGAACCGGTGTACTGAGCAAAAGAGCGGATCTTCGATGGAAACGAACAGAAGAAGATCTCGCAAATTCTATTAAACTACAGGAGGAGCTCCTTGAGGAAGCATCCAACCATGTAAAACGTGACGGCCGATTGGTCTATAGCACATGCTCCATTGAACCGGAAGAGAACTGGGATCAAATACAAAAATTCCTTGATAAGTTTGATAATTACGAATTGGAGTCGCTCGAGGAATTTCTTCCGGAAGAGGTCCTGATTGAAGACGGGTTTGCTTATCAGACATTGCCACATATTCACAACTGTGATGGACATTTTGGGGTCAGGCTCAAACGGGTAAAATAAGTTTTCAATATTTTACCCCTTATTCAGACCTGTAAATTAAATCTCCGGCCATCAACTTTAAATGATCGATAATCTGCTATTCTGCTTTTATGAGTACCAAAGAAATTGACAGCGATATTCCCAAGAAGTATGACCATTCGGCCACAGAAGAGAAGTGGTATGATTATTGGGAAAAACAGGGTTATTTTCACTCTGAACCCAATGAAAAAGAGTCTTTTACAGTCGTAATCCCGCCACCCAATGTCACGGGAGTCCTGCATATGGGACATATGCTTAATAATACAATTCAGGATGTTCTGGTTCGCAGGGCAAGAATGAAAGGGAAAAATGCTTGCTGGGTTCCGGGTACCGACCATGCATCTATTGCAACTGAGGCAAAAGTAGTTCAAAAACTTCGAAAAGAGGGGATCAAAAAAAGCGACCTGACCCGTGATGAATTTTTGGAACATGCATGGAATTGGACCGACGAGCATGGCGGAATCATTCTTCAGCAACTTAAAAAACTGGGGGCTTCATGCGATTGGGACAGAACCCGATTTACTCTTGAAGATGATCTCTATGATGCTGTAATCGATTGTTTTATAGACCTATATAATCGCGGATATATTTATCGCGGACAGAGAATGGTTAACTGGGACCCGGTTGCAGAAACTGCTGTAAGTGACGAAGAGGTGATTCATAAGGAGGTACAATCCAAATTCTATTTTGTAAAGTACTCCGTTAAAGACACCGATCAATTTGTAACCATCGCTACGACCCGGCCTGAAACCATCCTTGCCGATACCGCCGTCTGTGTAAATCCGAAGGACAAGCGATTCACATCTTTGATCGGAAAGAAAGTCATCATTCCGATGGTGAACAGGGAAGTTGAAATTATTTCTGATGAGTATGTAGATCCGGAGTTCGGAACCGGGTGTTTAAAAATCACACCGGCTCACGACCCGAACGATTATGATTTAGGGTTAAAACACAATCTGGAAATCATCGATATGCTGAATCCGGATGGTACGGTTTCAGATGATATCGGATTTTTTGCAGGGTTGGATCGTTTCGAGGCTCGGAAACAGATTGCGCTTGAACTGGAAAAAATGGGCTTATTGGTCAAGGTTGAATCGATGCAGAATAAGGTTGGCTATTCTGAAAGAACAGACGCGGTAATTGAACCTCGCCTGTCGCTTCAATGGTTTTGTAAAATGGATGAGTTGAGCAAACCGGCACTTGAGCATGTAATGAATGATGATATTCATTTCTATCCCGCAAAATTTAAAAACAGTTATCAGCACTGGATGGAGAATATCCGGGATTGGTGCATCTCCAGGCAGCTCTGGTGGGGACAGCGAATACCTGCATGGTTCTACGGCGCCGGTGATGATGATTATGTAATTGCCAAAACCGCCGACGAAGCCTTGCTTAAAGCGCAAAAAAAATCAGGGAATGAGTCTTTGACTCTTACCGATATTAAACAGGATGAAGATGTATTAGACACATGGTTCTCATCCTGGTTATGGCCGATCACCGTATTTGACGGATTTAAAAATCCGGATAATGAAGAGATCAACTATTATTACCCTACTCAGGATCTTGTGACTGCACCGGAAATTATGTTTTTCTGGGTCGCTCGAATGATTATGGCAGGTTACGCTTTTAAAGGTGAAAAACCATTTAATAATGTCTACTACCACGGCATCGTAAGAGATGAAAAAAGACGAAAAATGTCTAAATCATTGGGTAATTCACCGGATCCTTTAAAACTTATCGAACAGTACGGAGCCGATGGAACTCGAGCCGGAATGCTCTTTTCATCGCCGGCCGGGAATGATCTTCTTTTTGATGAAAATTTATGCGAGCAGGGTAGAAATTTTTCAACGAAGATCTGGAATGCCTATCGTTTTCTCACACTCAACATGACAGAGGGAAAATCATATGAGCCCAGTCATCTCATAAATCCGGATAATTTAGCGGATCGCTGGATGGCCGGCCGTATTCAATCAACCCTGATTGAAATGGAGGAAGATTTTGAGAAATATCGGCTAAATGAAGCCTTAAAAAAGATCTACTCTTTAATTTGGGATGACTTTTGCGACTGGTACATTGAAGTGTCAAAATCAGATAATCCCGGTGAAAAAATGCCTAAAGAAAATCTGGAACGGGCATTGGGTTTCTTTGAAACACTCATGAAGATGCTTCATCCATTTATGCCTTTTATTACGGAAGAAATATGGCATCGTATCAGCAAGCGATCTAAAGAAGAAGCGATAACAATTAGCTCCTGGCCGGACCCCTATGGGGAGGCGTACTCCGATTCTGTAAACTTGTTTAGAATTGTACAAGAACAGATATCATCTGTTCGCAATATCCAGTCAGAGATGAATTTAGCGCCACGTACACCGCTGCAAATTATTATCAAACCGGAACGATCAGAACTCGCTGCAAAACTTGATTCTGTAAAATGGGTTTATGAAAGGTTGCTGCCTGTTGAAACCATAACTTTTGACATGGATGCCATCAAACCAAAAGCGTCTGCAGCTTCTGTTGTTGGTGAGACCGAGATCTATGTTCCTTTAAAAGGACTCATTGATCTGGATAAAGAGAGAGAACGAATTGAAAAAGAGATCAATAACATAGAGGGTTATTTGAAAGGGTTACAAAATAAATTATCCAATAAAAAATTTGTTGAGAACGCTCCTGCAGACGTTGTAGAGGGAGAGAGACAGAAGTTGACAGCAGCAGAATCAAATCTAAAAAAACTGCAAGTGCAGCTTGAGGAACTGGATTGATTCATCCCAATCCGCTTCTGTAAAAAAACTAATTGGCTGATTTTTTCACTCATATAAGATTTCAGTATAAATGATCGTTATAAATTGCAGTCTCGATATTTATCGTTTTCATCAAAAATTGTGTAACTTGCTCGCAATATCATCCGGACACTAAAAATTGACAAAAATTAACCCGTAGCATGGAAAGAATTCTATTTCTTACCATTGTCTTGCTCATTAGCCTGGCTACTTTCCTATCCCCGGCACAGTCTTTTGCACAGCCTGACTTGGAGAGGGTGTCTGTCACTGAGAGAAGCGATGGCAAAGGGTATGTAATCCGATTTCATCTTGCTGAAGCCGCAGATTCCTTTAAGGTTCGGCATCCTGAACCTGATCTTATTCAAATGATGATCTATTCAGATTCATTAAATCCCGATGATTTTATTGAGCCTGATGATAGTCCGGCGATCAGAAATATCGAATATTACAATAATCAATCCGGTTTTGGTGTAGATATCATTTTGCAAGAAGGCCAATATTTTAATGTACTCTCATACCCCGACCGAAATAATACCGATCTGCTTATTGCACTTGAAAGAACTACGGAAGAGATTGTAAAATCAAATACCGTAAATGAAGATTTCATCTACTGGTTTAATTATGAATCAGATCAACCTCTTGTTGATGTGTCGATGTCCGGAATGGATGACTCGATTGTGAAATTAAGAAATGGCAACGGGATTAATGTGATTGTTCTGGATGCCGGACATGGCGGGAAGGATCCCGGGTCTATAAATCGAAGACTGGGCATTTATGAAAAAGATATTGTATTACCCATTGCATTAAAGGTTGGGGAGTATATCAATACTTATATGCCGGATGTAAAGGTCGTTTACACCAGAGAAGATGATCGCTTTATTGATTTGGGAGAGAGGGGACCCATTGCGACCAGAGCCAATGGAGATCTGTTTATATCCATTCACGCAAACTCTGTCCCGAATAATACAACCGCTCATGGCGCTGAAGTATACATATTGGGATTAGCGCGATCTGAAGCAGCGCTGGCATCGATGAAACGGGAAAACAGTGTGGCGTCACTTGGAGATAGCGGGGCTCCAATGGAGCTTACTGAGAATCAATTATTGATTTACGAATTGGCTAATGCGGGGAATATGGCAGTCAGTGAACGACTTGCCAGTATGATTGAAGATCAATTCAGTTCGCGTGCACAACGACGATCAAGAGGTGTTAAACAAGCCGGATTTCAGGTCTTGTGGGATCTGCCCATGCCTTCAGTGCTGATTGAGCTTGGATTTATTACCAATCCCAATGAAGCTCAGTATATGACCAGTGAATATGGTCAATCTATATTGGCATCTGCCATTTTTCGTGCAATTAGGGATTTTAAAGAAGATCTGGAAAAAAATCGGGCTACTTCAACGGCAAGCAATGAGTAAATTCAATCCACTGATCATAGGTGTAGGCGGTGGCAGCGGATCCGGTAAAACGACAGTCGTCAGTAAGATTGTTGACGGAATTGGCGAGGATCAAATCGTATTAATTGAGCACGACTCCTATTATCGTGATTTGAGTCATTTGCCCCTATCCGAGCGTGTTAAACAGAATTTTGATCATCCCTCCTCTTTAGAAACCGAACTGTTGATTCGTCATTTAGACGCTCTCAAAAGTGGGTATAAAATTGATATCCCTGTATATGATTTTGTTCAACATACCCGTGCACCCGAATCCATTTCTGTTGCTCCCAAAAAAGTGATCCTGATCGATGGGATATTAATTTTTAGTGAGCCCAATCTGCGGGATAGAATGGATATCAAAATATTTGTTGATACTGACGATGACGTCAGGCTTTTAAGACGCCTTAAAAGAGACATCAATGAAAGGGGGCGTGATTTTGATGGTGTTTTGAAACAATATGAACACTATGTGCGACCGATGCATCTGGAGTTTGTAGAGCCCAGCAAACGGTATGCTGACATTATCATTCCGCGCGGCGGTGAAAACACAGTTGCGCTCGATATGATCAATGCACTCGTGAAAGGAAAATTGCAGGAGTAACTCACTCTGAACCGCTTATTTTGAGGATTCAGCAAATACTCTCATTCCATCAAATAACAGATACTTTCTCCAACGAAATTCAATGTCACTATGAATCAATTTTTTAAAAAGCTCAGAATCTCCACCCGTCACATACAGATCAGCATTATTATTAGTTGACAAATATCGATTGATAAAACCGTTTATCGTAAACTGAAGACCTCCGATAATTCCCCACTCCAAACACTCTTTAGACGATTTCCCTGGCCAATCTGCAGGTACCATGCTCCCAATTTCCGGTAACTCAGGAAGATGATCCCTGACCGTTTGTTTCTGAATACGCACTCCGGGTAGAATGACACCTCCCATAAAGACACCCTGCTCATTCATCAAATCAATTGTGATGGCACTCCCCGCATCGATTACAATTACACTTTTACCCGACTCCTGAAAGGCAGCGTTTGCAACAAGAAAACGATCCACACCCAATGTATCAGGGGTTTTGTAATCCATTCTATGGGATGGCACATCTTTATTTTCAATGACTATAAAACTCTCAGCGAGCACAATGCTTTTCAGAAATACCAAAATATCTTTTCGGACTGAGGAGATAATCAACTGATCCCTTGATGTGATCACTTCCATTTTTGATTTTAACTCCTCAGCATGATTAATTCTGCCATCAGCAATAATGGACCACTCCCCATTTTTGTAGAGAGCCATCTTATAGAAGGTATTCCCAATATCCAGATAAAAATTTTCCATTCTTGCCCTTTTATATCAATTCTACAAAAGTTAAATAATCCGGGTAAACATTCTTAAATTAGTTATACGGATAATGTGAACTTTAATATCCTGATTTTCGCTTGTAATATAACACAGTATAAATAGTTAATTAATATAATCCCGATAACTATGAATCTACAGAACAAAACAGCGATTATTACCGGTGCAAGCAGCGGCCTGGGCTACTCATTCAGTAAAAAACTGACGACGAAGGGAGTTCGTGTTTATGGATTGGCAAGAAGTTTAAATAAACTTGAAGAGATAAAAGGTAAATTGGGAGAACTTTTTATTCCGGTTAAGATGGACATCACAAAACCTGATGATATCAATCAATGGGTGGATGATACATTTGATGATGATCATCTCCCTCATATATTAATTAATAATGCCGGTTTAGGGTTATTCGGAAATGTTGATGACCTTTCTATTGAGGATTGGGATACAATGATTCAGACCAATTTGAACGGTGTATTTTACATTACCAGAAAAATTGTCCCCCTCATGAAAAGCAGTGAGACTCACTCGCACATACTCAATATTGCATCCGTTGCCGGATTGTTGGGAAATCCTCAAATTTCAGGCTATAATGCCACAAAATTTGGGTTAAGAGGCTTTAGTGAAGCTCTTTTTAAAGAGTTAAGATATGACAAGATAAAAGTCACGACACTGTTTCCCGGTTCCATTTCAACAAGTTTTTTTAACAATGCACAAGGAATGGAAGTACATGATAATATGCTCCATCCGGATGATGTAGCCGATACGTTGGTTCATTTGCTTGAAACACCGGATAATTTTTTGATTAATGAAATTACTATGAGGCCCCTCAACCCCAAAAACCCTGACGAGTTGTGAGATTTATTTGGCTTTTTTTTATGATATCAGCTCTGCTGCTGGGCATTTCATGTACAGATTCTAACCAATCTTTATTGATTGAAGATCAAACATATCAGGACATGTTTGTAGAATTTGCAATCATTAATCATATGGATGAAAAATTACTCAGAGATACGACCAAAGAAGAGTTGGTGGAACGTGTTTATGATCATTACGGCGTCACTGAAGAGCAGTTCAGATATACTCATGATACCTTTGAATCCAATATCTCTGAACAGTTACTTCGCATGGAAAAAATATTAATCAGATTACGTGAAGAGAGAGAATTGATAAATGAAGCTGCTCAGAAGTATGAAATAGAACAGAAAGCTGCTGCAGATAGCTTGCATCAGCGAATACTTAATCGATAGATATTATCATCCGCTGATTCTTCTACTTTTATGATCTGTTCTTCCCTTTCCAAATGCTTCAGTACTCTTTTTAATTTTGCCGCTTTCCATCCGGTTAATTTTGAAAGTTCTGCAATAGATCGGTTTTGATCTTTCATACATTCTACAACTCTCTCGACATCCTTTCGTTGAATTTCAACGATACTGTTATGCTCCGATAAACAGTTGTCACATTTACCACAGGGTTCGCAGTTGGTTTCTCCAAAATAGGTTCGCAAAAAAAGCTCTCTGCAGTGAGAAGTAGCGGCATATCGATTCATGTAGTGCAGTTTTTTTAGCAATACCTCTTTATAGTGGTATGCTCTCTTTTGATCGATATGTAGCTTTTGCATTCGATGTTCACAAACTCTGATCATCGTTGACATTCCACGCATTTTAAATGTAAGAAGCTGATCATATTCTGATAATACAGTTAAACCCTTGCGCAGCTGATTGGGCTCTACTTTCAACTTTTCCAGAACCCTCTCTTCATTCAAAAACTTCATTTCATGAAACGATGACGGGCCAAACAGTCTAACCAGACGATCCAAAAAATCGCCTTTCTTCGGTTTCATATGGTCAATTTGGTCGATCAGAAAATCTCTGCCGACTAAAAATTGTATTCCTAACTCCGGCTTAAACAGATCGTATTGATTGATGACACCCAATCGCTCCAGCACGGTGAAAGCGGCTTTAATTTTCTGTTTAGACATTCCTGTTCGCTTCTGCATCTCATCAAATTCTAAAGCCTCCGATTCCGTATGCTCACTTCCAACCGCCAAATTGAGGGAATCACATAAAGCATCATAAACCTTTCTCAATACATCATAATCCGGATAAGACCTTTCAATTCTCTCCTTCAGAGTTTTGTAGTCGGCCTCCCTGTATATTAAGATGGGGTAACTGATTTCTCCATCCCGCCCTGCTCTGCCGGCTTCCTGATAATAGGCTTCCAGTGTAAATGGAAGGGTATAATGAACTACATATCGGCAATTTGGCTTATCAATTCCCATCCCAAAAGCATTTGTAGCTGTAACCAATGGAATCGTATCATCTACCCACTCATTTTGCACCTTTTCCCGTTCCTCACTTGATAAGCCCGCGTGATATGCTTTAGCCGGAACTCCTTCCTTTGTAAATAATTGTGCCCACCGCTCACAATCTTTTCTTGTTGAAGAATAGATAATACCACTTCCCATCCCGGAAGCTTTATGAACTGTTTTTTTTAATTTTAACTGCTTTTGTTCACTTTTGATGACCCACCAGTGTAGATTTTCTCTCTTAAATCCACCGGTTATAATCGTTGGTTTATTAAATTCTAAAACTTTAAGAAGATCTTTTTTTACTTCCGGGGTCGCCGTAGCGGTTAGAGCCAGCCATCTCACATCCTTATCGATCTCCTTCAATCCCTCCCTGATCGTCCTATAGGCCGGCCTGAAATCATGACCCCATTCTGAAACGCAGTGTGCCTCATCAATAGCAATCAGTTCAATTTTTAATCCCTTCTGCTCCGCCTTCCATAAATCTGTGTCGAGTCGTTCAGGAGCAATATAGAGCAGTTTGTACATCCCATTCCGGGCATTTACCAATCGCTGTTCCACTTCTCTATATGAGATCGTACTGTTGAGAAAAGTAGCACGAATTCCCAGGCGATTCAGTTGATCCACCTGATCCTGCATGAGTGCTACCAGGGGTGATATGACCAGGGTGAGTCCGTCAAAAAGCAGTGCCGGTACCTGATAACAGAGTGATTTTCCACCTCCTGTAGGAAATAGGACTAGCGTATCATTGCCATCAATTACAGACTGAATCGCTTTCTCTTGTCCCTTTCGAAATGTATCATAACCCCAGAATTTTTTTAAGACATCCCTGGCATCACTCATTTGAATTTCTTTCATAACCGCAAAATAGTTCCTCACGGAAAGAGTTACAATCCCTTCCGTCATCTTGATGAATATCAGGAACTCATCGCCTTAATTCTCCAGTGAGGATTTAGTTCCGTTCAAGTAAAGAGCCATTGAGGAGATCCTGAAATAAATTCAGGATGACGCAGTAGGCGCATTGCTCCTAAAAGCCAACCGTTACACCAAGTTTAAAATAGAGCAGATCTGTTGTGGATTGCACTACATCAAAAGTAACATTGCCGTTTTCCCTGATAATAGAGCCCTCCTTTAGATACTCAGCTTCTCTGCCAAACATATAACGGCTATTCAGATGAATATACACAGAATAAGGACCGCTGAACTCATCACTGGCTGCAGAAGGATTGCCCTCATCTCTGTAAACTTTGAATTGAAATCCGGCTCCAAATCCATAACTTAAGGTCGTGTCTTTAAAATTTGTATCTCTCAACATATCGGGTTGATCACCAAATCCACCCCTCTCTCTAAGCACTGTTTCTGTGAAAAAGTGATTAAACCCAACTAATCCATCCAAGTAGGGCCTGACCGTATTTTCAGGAGCTATCATTCTGACCAATAGATCCCCATGAAAAAGATTATAGCTGTTCTCCACCTCAACCCTAAGATCGGGAATGGTTGTACTTAATGGCTCATCTCTCGTTTCTGTGCCAAAATTCATGAATCCAAAGTCAACTCCAAGCATAACAGGGGAATCTGCCAGTCGAACACCAAACATGCCTCCCAACCCTACTCCAAGTCGATTTCCCAGTTGTGTTTTGTACTCATTCTGTGGCGCCCCAAGCTGAATATCTAAACCAAATTGCAATTCTTGTGCCTGCAGATTTGACACCCAAAGTGAAGTTACGAATATGAGTGCAACACATTTAAATCCCTTTCCCATGATATCCCCAGTTCTTAAATTTTTGACCCTAAATTTATATCTCTGAGTATACGATCCCCAAGATCGGTTGTTTCAGGTAGATAGGCTTACCTCGCAAAAATTCTCTAAATGATTTGATAAAACAGGTACAAGGTACAAAGAGTGCATGGAGCAGTGTGAAGGGTACAGAGTGCTGCGATAAGTTTAGGCCTGTAGATTTAAGATCCTGAAATAAATTCAGGATGATTCAATAGGGCGTATTTCTCACTTCTCACTTCTCCCTGCTCTACGAAGCTTCCTTGGTCTATATAGCCTCCTTGGTCTACGTAGCCTCGGCGAAGCAGACGGTGAAATAGACTTTTCACTTATAACTTTTCACTTTTCACTACTTAAAAAACCGCCTTCATGTAATCCCGTCTCATCTGAGCAATCGCTGAAATGCTGATTCCGACCGGACAAACCGCTTCACATTCTGCATAGTTGGAACAGTCACCAAAGCCTTCTTTCTCCATCTGATTTACCATGGCAATGGAGCGTTTGTCTCTTTCGGGCTGCCCTTGCGGAAGTGAATTGAGGTGTGACAGCTTAGCTCCTGTAAAGAGTGAAGCCGATGAGTTAGGGCATGCCGCCACACAAGCGCCACATCCAATACACGTAGCATAGTCAAAGGCCTGATTAGAGACTTCCTGTGGCACAGGAATTAAATTTGCTTCGGGTGCAGCACCTGTTTTTACGGAGATATAGCCCCCCGCTTCAATGATACGATCCAGTGCACTTCGATCTACGACCAGGTCCTTAATGACCGGAAAGGCTGCCGCTCTTGGAGGTTCAATAACAATCGTATCTCCATCATTGTAATTTCTCATATGTAACTGACATGCTGCTGTCTGGTGTTTAGGCCCATGGGCACGGCCATTGATCACCATATTGCATGAACCGCAGATCCCTTCGCGGCAGTCATGATCAAATTCAACAGGATCACCCCCCTCCTTCATCAGCTTTTCGTTTAAAACGTCCAGCATTTCCAGAAAAGACATATGCTCGTTAACACCCGGAAGTAGATAATCTTCAAAACGACCGGAGTCGGTTGAATTTTTCTGCCTCCATATTTTCAGGTTAATTGTCATATCACTCATAAAATAATCCTGTTATTTATAGCTTCTTTGTTTCATTTCCACAAACTCGAACTCTAACGGCTCTTTGTGAAGTTTGGTTTCAAGTTTACCGTTGACGCCCAGATACTCCCATGCAGCAACATATGCGTAATCATCATCATTTCGAATTGCCTCCCCCTCTTCAGATTGATACTCATCTCTGAGGTGACAGCCACACGACTCGTTTCTGTCGATCGCATCCAGTGCCATCAATTCTGCCAGTTCAAAGTAGTCGACCAATCGAAGTGCATACTCAAGGTATTTGTTATAATAACCGGCTTCTCCGGGCACACGCACATTTTGCCAAAACTCCTCTCTGAGTTTTCGGATCTGTGATATTGCACTCTCTAATCCTTCTTTGCTTCTCGATATTCCAACTTTGTCCCACATGATTTTACCCAGTTCCCTGTGAAACTCAATGATGGTTTTATCGCCTTGAATTGAGAGAAGCTTATCAAGTTGTTTGGAAGACGTTTCTGCAGCTTCCTTAAAAGCTTCATGATCCGTACTTACTTTTGAAAATTCATTGTCTGCAAGATAATTACCTACAGTGTATGGGATAATGAAATAGCCGTCCGACAAACCCTGCATCAGAGCACTCGCTCCGAGTCGATTTGCACCATGATCAGAGAAATTGGCTTCACCTGCTACAAACAGACCGGGGATGTTACTCATTAAATTGTAATCCACCCAAAGTCCACCCATTGTGTAATGAACAGCCGGAAATATTTTCATCGGTGTTTCATATGGATTTTCATCTGCAATATTCTCATACATATCAAACAGATTCCCATACTTCGCCTGAATCACATCTTTTCCTTCGCGTTTAATCGCATCTCTAAAATCCAGATAGACTGCCAGTCCCGTTTCTCCGACTCCCAATCCATCATCTGTCACTAATTTTGCATTCCTGGATGCAACATCACGTGGAACGAGATTTCCGAAACTGGGATATCGCTCTTCCAGAAAATAGTACCGTTCATCTTCAGGTATATCGTTGGGTTTTCGTTTATCACCTTTTGCTTTTGGAACCCATACCCGTCCATCATTTCTCAAACTTTCACTCATAAGTGTCAGTTTGGATTGATACTCACCGGATACCGGAATACATGTAGGGTGAATCTGTACAAAACATGGATTCGCAAATGCAGCGCCCCGTTTATGACATCTCCATGCAGCCGTTACATTTGAATTTTTTGCATTGGTTGACAGATAAAAAACATTTCCATACCCGCCGGTACAGAGAACAACCGCATCCGCATACCATTTCTGAATTTCTCCACTAACCAGATTTCTGGTAATAATCCCCCGAGCTTTCCCATCAACGACTACCAAATCAAGCATTTCCTGGCGAGGATAATTTTGGATTTTTCCGGAGTGTACCTCCTTCATCATGGCCTGATAAGCTCCTAAGAGCAACTGCTGACCGGTTTGTCCCCTGGAATAAAATGTGCGGGATACTTGCGCACCGCCAAATGAGCGGTTATCGAGCAAGCCGCCATATTCCCGGCCAAAAGGAACACCCTGTGCAACTGCCTGATCTATAATATGATTTGAGTTTTCTGCAAGTCTATACACATTCGCTTCGCGGCTTCTGTAGTCACCCCCTTTTATCGTATCGTAAAAGAGCCTCCAAACACTGTCCCCATCATTTTGATAGTTTTTTGCAGCGTTTATACCCCCTTGTGCAGCGATACTATGAGCTCTTCGTGCAGAGTCCTGGATACAAAATGTTTTCACGTTATACCCCAATTCGGCCAGACTCGCTGCGGCAGATGCACCCGCCAATCCTGTACCCACAACGATCACCGAGTATTTTCGCTTATTATTCGGGGAGACCAGCTTAACATCCTTAAGATGTTGTTTCCATTTATCTTCTAAGGGGCCTGATGGTATTTTAGGATCTAAATTCATATTAAATTTTCTTTAACAACCGTTTAATTACAATTGATGAGTGCAGCTTCGCATCCACCACCGAAATAGATATAGAGAGGTATAAACAAAAACCCTGCGGCCAATAGTACCGCCACTACAGCTCCAATGGTGTAGATTGTGGCTGAAGCTTTAGGACTTCTTAAAGTCAGGGATGTAAACGCACTCCAGATGCCATGACCCAGATGAGCGCCCAATAAAATCATCACGAATGTATACCCAAACGCATAGATTGGGTTTTGAAAAGTGTTGATTACCAATGTTTTGATATCAGTCATCTGCTCACCATCCACGACAACAGTACCGGCATCTCCCAGTGCAAAAGTATTGATGTGTATAACAACAAAAACCAATAGAACGAACCCTGTAAATGCCATACTTCTAGAGCTCAGGCTCTGTTTACTTGGCCCTCCTTTACTACTGTAAACATTGTAATCTTTGGGCCGGGCCTTTCTTTTGCCAAGCCAGATAGAGATCCCGATCCAGGCATGTACTACAAATATGATGATCAAACCGATTCTTGCAATCCATAACAGCGGCCCCAATTGATGTAAAAAATGGGAATAGCTGTTCATCGCATCGGGGTCACCAAAAATCGCAAGGTTGCCGGCGAGATGAAATATGACAAAAAAGAGTAATAGAAAACCGGTAAGCCCGGTCAGTATTTTTCGGCCAACCTGTGACTGAAACGCTTCAATAATAGATGGCATATATTTTTAATTTATGGTCGTTGTGTCAAGTTCGTTTAAGAGCTGTAACTTTCACTTAAATTAGATTTATAATTATTACTGCAAATTCGCTTCTTTTGCCTTAAAAGGCAAGGTAAATGCGGATTCGTTACGTTTAGACGCTTATTCAGAAAGGGTCTAAATTATATCTCGTTAACATTCGGTTTTTAATTATTTTGAGCTATACAGTTACAGATTCCTATCAATCTATTTATAGAGTACGAGGCTCAAAGTTTTTGGCCTCCATACACTACTCAGCAACAAATTCGGATGCTGAAAAGATCCTTCAAACCATCAAAAATGAGCATCTTACAGCTACTCACTGTTGTTATGCCTCTATCTTCCTCTCCCCTAATAAGATCGAAATATCAAACGATGATGGTGAACCAAGCGGCACAGCCGGCCTGCCGATATTAAATGTTTTAAAATCATCTGATTTAGTAAATACAATTATAACCGTGGTAAGATATTATGGAGGCACCAAACTTGGGAAATCCGGTCTTATTGACGCTTATTCGACGGCAGCATCTGATGTAGTAAAAATCGCAGCATTAAAACAGATCATCCCCATTCAAAAGTGGCTGATTCAATATGATTATCAACATCAGTCGATCATTGATAAACTGAAAAATGATTTTATGATATTCGAAAAAGAGTCATCCTATCTCGAAAATGTTACCTTAGAAATAGGAATTCCGAACGATTTGGCAGATCAAGTGATTCAGATGCTGAATTCTTCCAGACATCTGTTCATAAAGTTTGAACGGATTGAAGATTCATTTCACATTCAAAAATAAAAAGCTGAATGAGTCGGATAAGGTTTTTACATTTATCAGAGTGATTTCATGGGTATCCTTTTATTTTGGCACATAATCACTCAAATCAGCATCCGATATAGGCAATAATTCTATCGTAAAGATCTTTCATTATGAAAATTTATACTAAAAGAGGAGATCAGGGGACCACATCCCTGTTTGGTGGCACGAACATTGAAAAAAGTCATATCAGACTACACGCTTACGGCACTGTTGATGAGTTAAATTCAGTGTTGGGAATGAGTTTATCGAATACGATGAGCGACAAAGGGCGCAAAATCGTAACGGATATCCAAACTCAGCTATTTGTTCTTGGAGCTGATTTAGCTACTCCTGAAACCAAAAAAACGAAAATCAATCGTATCGGTACAGCAGAGATTGAAACACTGGAAGGCTGGATTGATGAACTGGAAGACGAACTGCCGGCCTTGACATCCTTTATATTGCCGGGTGGAATTCAGTCCGGAGCATTTTTACATTTGGCTCGAACCGTTTGCAGAAGAGCTGAACGCCATGCCGTAGATTTAAAGAAAAATGATTCGGTTTCAAGTGAATCCATTATCTATCTGAATCGCCTTTCTGACCTACTGTTTGTTCTGGCAAGGTTTGAAAACAAAAAAGCCGGTGCAGAAGAGATTAAATGGCTGCCAAAATAAACACTGATAATTCTGTTTAACTCCGTTACTTTATAAGCAAACAGAAACTTAACTAAAAACCTTTTTTATGGCATTGATGATATCAGTATCCGGAATCCGGGGAATTTTCGGAACCCATCTTACACCTGAAAATCTGGTCACTTTTACAGCGGCCTATGGAACATGGCTCGGTGGTGGAACGGTTGTGGTTGGACGCGATTCGAGAGTGACGGGCCAAATTTGTGAAGATATTGTTTGCGCAACCCTTCAGAGTACCGGTTGTAATGTCATTAAAGTGGGAATAGCGACCACTCCAACGGTTGCGATGGGTGTTTTAAGGCATCAAGCCTCGGGTGGCATCATTCTCACAGCCAGCCACAATCCGGCACAATGGAATGCTTTAAAGCTGCTTAATAATAAAAGTGAATTTTTGGATGCAGAACAAGGCAAAGAGGTGTTGGATATTGCAAAGCAGGGGGACTTTTCTTATCAGATGTTTGACTCAATAGGATCTCTGACGACAGATGATACCATCAGTGACTACCATATTGATGAAATTTTAAAACTTCCATATATCGATGCTGACTTGATCAGAAAACATGGATTTACCGTAGCAGTGGATGCTGTGAATGGGGCTGCATCTCACTCTTTGCCTGCACTTTTGGAACGGTTGGGAGCTAAGGTTCATAAAATTCACTGTACTCCAAATGGAATCTTTCCTCACAATCCGGAACCACTTCCGGAACATTTGACTGAAATCTGTGAATTTGTTAAAACAAACCGTTGTGATTTGGGCATCGTGACCGACCCTGATGGTGACCGGCTCGCCCTGGTTGATGAAAACGGCAGGCTTTTTGGTGAAGAGTACACGCAAGTAATGGCTTTTGACTTGCTGCTTTCTAAAAAAAGCGGGGATTTAGCAACTAATTTATCATCATCAAGAGCATCAGATGATATTGCAAAAAAATATGACCGGACTTGTCACCGTTCAGCCGTTGGTGAAATCAATGTGGTTAAAGTGATGCAGGAAAAAAATGCTATCATCGGCGGTGAAGGTAACGGTGGAGTAATCAATCCCGATCTGCACCCGGGAAGGGATGCACTGGTAGGGACAGCCATGGCACTGCAATTACTCGCAGAAAATAAACAGAAGGCATCCGCTTACAGGGATACACTTCCACATTATGAGATGAGTAAACAGAAGCTTGAACTCGCAACATTGGGTGTAGACGCAGATGAACTTCTTGACAGAGTGGCAAAATCATTTAAAGATCTCAAGCCGAACCGGATTGACGGAGTAAAAATCGATTTTAATGAAGGCTGGGTTCATTTCAGAAAATCAAACACCGAACCGATTGTCAGAGTTTACAGTGAAGCCAATAGCAAAGAGAAAGCTGAAGAGCTTGCGGATAAAGTGATTTCAATGATTCAATGATTCAATGATTCAATGGTTCAATGGTTCAATGGTTCAATGGTTCAATGGTTCAATGGTTCAATGGTTCAATGGTTCAATGGTTCAATCAATGAAATATTTACGGAATTAATTCTTTAAGTCAATTTTCACTACTATTATCTGTTGGTTTTGTAAAAGATTATCGAACTCTATTACCGTCATCCTGAACTTGGTTCAGGATCTCTAAGTTTTTGAGTTCAATAAGGTCTATAGATTTTGCATGACTCCTGGATTGAGATCCTGAAATAAATTCAGGATGACGCATTTTTTAGGAACAATATTTATGATAAAGCAACATTGACGAAGCAGCATTGACAAAACAAAATTGACACAGCAATATTGACGAAGCAACATTGAATATTAAATGAGGTTATGCAAACCCCTCATCAACTATATTTAAAAAAATAATTAGATCTTTCAGCATGATTAAATCAATGACCGGATTTGGCAGGGGTGAAAATTCCTCAAATGGTTTCCAGATTACAGTGGAGCTAAAAACCTTGAATAGCAGATATCTGGATCTCTCTTTGAGAACTCCGAAAGTATTACAGCATCATGAAATTGATATTAAAGAGCTCATTCAGAAGCAACTCTCACGGGGCAAAGTTCACATCAGCATTAACATTGAAAAAAAAGATGATGCAAATCCTGACATTAAGTTTAATAACGAGCTGGTAAAAGCTTATGGGATTATGCTTGAGCAGATAAGACTCATTGCCAATATCCAGGAACCGATTACGATCAAAGATATTCTTCGGTTTGATGATATTTTTGAAAATGAACAGGTAGAAGAAGAGACCGGAAAAGAGATTTGGAACTGCACAAAAATCGCCCTTAATGAAGCTCTGATTATGCTTAATCAGATGCGTTTGCAGGAAGGTACGGAGCTGAAAAAAGATCTGATTAAACAGATTAACGGTATATCAGAAATGCTTACGGAAGTAAATCATCTCTCGGATGACCGGATTCCGGAGGTGAGGGAAAAATTACAGCTCAGAATCAAAAACCTGATCAGTGATGATAAATTTGATCCCGATCGCCTGGAGATGGAAATTGCGCTGATTGCTGACAAAATGGATATCAATGAAGAGGTAATCCGGCTGCAATCTCATTTAAAATTCTTTTTAGAAGCCCTTGAAAGCGAGGATTCTGTAGGCCGAAGATTGAATTTTCTCTGCCAGGAAATCAACAGGGAACTCAACACCATCGGTTCAAAAGCAAATGATTCCGTTATTGCACATCACATCGTACTGGGAAAAGAAAAATTAGAACAAATTAGAGAACAGGTTCAGAATATTGAGTAAAGAGGGAAAAATCATTGTACTGGTTTCGCCCAGCGGGGGTGGAAAAACAACGATTGCCAATCGGTTATTAAAAGAGTTTGACAAGATTAAATTTTCAGTCAGCGCAACAACCCGAAAACCCCGTGAAGGTGAAATAGATGGGGTTCACTACCGGTTTATATCTGAACAAACATTCAAAGAACAGATCCAAAAAGAGATGTTTTTAGAGTGGGAAGAGTTCTATAACGGAACATACTATGGAACACTTCGTCAAAACGTTGAAAGTGACCTTGAAAAAGGCTATTTTGTCTTGCTTGACATTGATGTTCTTGGAGCACTGAATGTTCAGAAGATGTATGGGGAGAGATCACTAACTATTTTCCTATCCCCACCCTCTTTAGAGGTGCTTAGAGAGCGATTGGCACTGCGTGGAACGGAGACGGAAGAATCACTGAACACCAGAATCGAACGCGCTCGAAAAGAGATGGAGAATGTGGATCGCTTTGATGAAGTGGTTATCAATGATCAACTCGAAGAAGCATACCAAAACGTCAAGAATTTGGTTACTAATTTTATAAACGGATAAAGAATTATGGCAATTAATACCCTCGATGTTGAAAATCTTGGTGGCGAATCCAACAAATATGAAAAAATTGTTGTGCTTTCAAAGCGTGCCAGACAGATCGCAGCCCAGGAAAAAATTGAGTTAGACGAAAAACTGAAGTATTTCGAAGGATTTGAAGATGAAGACGAATTTACTTTCAATGAAGAACAAGAGCGTATCTCTAAAGCATTTGAAGAGCTTCCTCATGCTACTCAGCGTGCGATTGGTGAACTGCTTGATGACAAAATCACGTACCGATACCCCACTAAAGAGTTATAATCATGCTTTCCGGTAAGCGCATCATATTAGGCGTTACCGGGGGTATTGCTGCTTATAAGGCAGTTTTTCTCTTGCGAGAATTCCAAAAAGCCGGTGCAGAAGTTCGTGTTGTCATGACACCGGCTGCGACCCGTTTTGTCGGGATTGAAACATTCACCTCTCTTACACGATATGATGTTGCCGTAGATGTTTTCTCCGGAGATCAACCGGGTCAAAGCTGGACAAAACATGTCCATATGGGAGAGTGGGCAGACCTTTATGTAATCGCACCCTGTACTGCAAACACATTGGCAAAAATTGTTCAGGGAGCCTCCGACAACATGCTCACCACCACTGTTTTAACAGCCCGATGTCCTATCCTGATTTGCCCCACAATGGATGGAGAGATGTATGAGAGTCCGGCCGTCTCTGAAAATCTCGATAAAGTCCGGAAAATGGGCTACTATATTCAAGAACCGGAATCCGGTTATCTGGCGAGCGGACTCGAGGCAAAGGGCAGGCTTCCGGAACCGGAGACCATTCTTCAAAGAGCTGATACAATTATCAAAGAACATGCGATTCAAGGCCCTTTAACCGGAAAAAAAGTGGTGGTTACGGCCGGGCCCACCCGCGAATATATTGATCCTGTACGATTTATATCCAATCCCAGCAGTGGAAAGATGGGGATTGCGATGGCCGAGGCGGCAAGGGCACTGGGAGGAGATGTGTTGCTGCTTCATGGGCCAATTTCTATTCAGATTCCTGAACGTATTCAATCCATCCCTTTTGTATCGGCTGAAGAGCTGTTCGGTTTAATGAAAACTCATGTGGATGCGAATGTCGTGATCATGGCCGCTGCGGTTTCCGATTTCAGTGCAGAGGAGAAGACCGATAAAAAAGTAAAAAAAGATCAGGCATCGCTCTCTCTGAAATTAAAAAGAACTCCCGATACTTTGCAGTGGTTAGGTGAAAATAAGAAAAAGGGTCAGCTATTAATCGGTTTTGCGATGGAGACAGAGGATTTGATTCAAAATGCCAAATCTAAATTGGAAAAGAAGAATCTGGATTGGATTTGTGCAAATTCCATTCAAGATGAAGATTCCGGATTTGATTCAGACACAAATAAAATTACACTACTGGGTAAAAACAGTGAAGAGTATTTTGAGGGTACAAAAGAGAAAATTGCCATCGAAATATTGGAAAAGATTTTTCCGTAGCAGAAAATCGGTAACCTTTAAATTTAGAATTCCCCATTCTACCCTATCCCCTTCCTAACCATTTCCCCCCACTCCTTACTCCCTTTCAGGTAGTCGACTAGGCCTTTCAAGCGCCACCAGGCATGCATCTGTCTGAAGCCGATATTCTCCAGAAGTGCAAACAAAACTAACATCAAAACATCACTGATTCGTTGATATCGGCGGGTGGTAAGCTCCTCGAGGAGTACTGCAAATACAGATAGGATCATCCCAAAAACGATCGATGCGATGACAAATAGTGTGGCAAACCACACATTGATGATCCCTAACCATAGGGATACGATGACAAAGATATATCCAAACAGCTCAATGATAGGAGAAAGGAGTTCCGCAAATAGAAAAAATGGCATTCCAACCATGCCTATTCGGCCATATTTCGGATTAAATAACATATGCTTGTATCGGTACATGGTATCAGCAAGGCCACGATGCCACCGATTTCGCTGAACAGATAATGTTTTTTTGTCTTCGGGAACCTCAGTCCAGCAGACCGGCTCTGCAATAAACCGTACTCTGTATGGGATTTTCTCTTTGATATGATAATCGTGAAGCCGTAGTACAAGTTCCATATCTTCGCCTACGGTATCATGGAGATATCCTCCCACTCTGATCACCGCTTTTCTGTCAAAGATTCCAAATGCCCCGGAGATAATTAAGAGTGAGTTCAGGTAATCCCAACCGACCCGGCCAAAAAGGAAAGCACGCAAATATTCAACAGCCTGAATCCTTCCTAAATAAGTTTTGGGTAACCGGACTTCCACAATCTCCCTGTTCTTAAAAGTACATCCGTTGGCAACCCTGATCACACCTCCCACAGCAATGGTCGATTCGTCCTCCATAAACACACGTAACATTTTAATGATTACGTCTGCTTCAAGAATTGAATCCGAGTCAACCGCACAAATCAAGTCTTTAGATGCGATATTGATTCCGGCATTAAGTGCGTCTGCCTTGCGGCCGTTCTCTTTGTCAACAACAATCAGTTTGGGATAGCGATCCGATCTGTAAATCGCTTTGATTGGTTTATGATCCACATATTTTGGCCGATGACGCTCATCTTTTTCAAGTTTAAAATAATCGATCATCAGTGCCAATGTATTGTCTTTACTCCCATCATTCACAACAACCACTTCAAAATTGGCATATTTGATATTCAATAGGGAATTCACAGAGTTGATTATCGATCCTTCCTCATTATATGCCGGTGCGATAATACTGACCGGTTTGTATAGGTTGGTGCTGTAGACACCGGTCATCTTAAAAACCCGATCAATATCTTTATATTTTCTGATATGAAAATAGGATGCAATACTCAAAAACAGATAGGCTGAGTTGATAAACAGAAAATAGAATATCACAAGTACATTTAATAAAAAGAGAAGATTAATCAGTATCGACATAACTCCCTCCTGTATCTTTGATTTCTATCCACTCTTGCTGATATTTTGCATCAATATTTTTGTGAAGGATTCCTTTATCATGAGAGTTTAACAACGCCATCTGCGCATTAATTCTCACATCCAGATCATGATCATTTGCAAGGTTAATTAATATTGGATCCAGATTTGTTGAATAAAATTTCTGAATCCATTTAGCTGTCGAAAGTCGAACCGGAGTATGTTCTGATTTCCAGGTTTTTGTTTCATCTACCAAATCCAGAATATTTACATTGGAAATTTCTGAAAGAGTATCAATAAGAGCAGATGTCAGTTGACCCTTTATATCATTTTGATATGGATATTTGAAAAAAGTAACCAGATCATCCGACAGTTGATAATAACCTAATTCCGGTATTATTCTTACAATGTATTCGGCATTAGAAACCGGTGTGGCAACATCTGAGATATATCGAAATAGAGTATTTGCAGCCTGGTTAGATTTTTTATGAAGATTACAATATTTATAAATCACATCATTAACAGCCATGGAAGCGATATCTCCGGAATATACAAATACCCTTAGAGCCTCATCCCGAATTTCCTGGTCATCTGTATTGATTAAAGCGAGAGTTGCACCATATTTTATGACCGGGTAACTGTGAAATTGAAGAGTTTTTAACCGATGGATAACCGAGTCTTCCGTCTGATCTTTTTTTTCATAATACATGCAAGCCTGTGCAATTTTTATGGTGGATGCAGATCGAAGTCCTTTTTTGAAGTAGTTATTAAATTGACTGAGATTAAGAAGGTTTTTTAATTTTGCTTTCTGTTCACCATCAAAATTATCAATTAATATATTTGTATTCTTGAATGCAGAAATCACTTCAAATCGATTTCTAAGATGTTTGGAGAACTGCTCTTGAGTAATATCACTATCCAGATATTCATAGAGTATGGGAAGAATTTTTTCTTCCGCTTGCTTCATCTTTACTGCCCATTTTTTTAAAAGAACTCTCCGAATTAAAACGATCACGATCAAAACCAAAAAAAGTGAGATGAGAACAAATAGTACTATTTGTATCACCTGAATTGCAACACTGTCTACATCCGGGTTCATTCTTTTTCCGGTAAATTTGCTAATGCCCGTTCTATTCGAATGACAAGATTATCGATATTAATCGGTTTTTGCAGATAATCGTGTATCCCCAGGTCAAAAAGGGCTTTTACCTCTTCAGACACCTCCTTTCCGGACAAAACAATTATTCTGGATAGATCCATCAAATTTTTTTCACTTACAATCTCAGCAACTTCCCTTCCATCAATGCCCGGCATCATCATGTCCAATATGACCAAGTCCGGTTTAAGGTTTTTGATACCGTCTACACCATCTAAACCATTGTCAATGTGATGAATATCATATCCCTTTTTCTGTAATCTGAATTTAACATAATTAGCTACGTTTGAGTCATCATCAATAAGTAATATACGTTTTGACATTTTTCTAAATCGGAATTAAAACATTTATAGCTGTGCCTTTTCCCTCTTCCGAGGAAACTTTTATCATACCCTTTAACAGCGAAACATATTTCTTTGCCATAAACATACCAAATCCGGTAGACTCATTCCCTTCTGTACAGGGTCTGATTATTGATTCCTTGCCACTGTAGATATCTTCCAACAGATCATCAGGCATGCCCTTTCCCGTATCTTTAATTGTAAAATCGAGTAACTTTTTAGTCTTGACCACCGATGTAAGCTTAATTGTAATCGTACCATTTTTAGGGGTAAATCGTTTTGCATTACTCAATAAATTTCCTACAATTAATTCCCACATCTCTTTATCAATTTCGCCATTGATTTGCTCATCCATCTGGATAATCAGTTTCTGATTTTTTCTATCCAGTGCATTTCTGAATAAATCGATTACTTTATTCGTTAATTTCACAACATCTACCGGTTCCCGCTTTACAATAAATGCTTTATTCCTAACATAATCAGAATCAAGCATTAAATTGATAACACTTAATATTGTCTCGCCACCTTTCTCAATATTTTTAACCATCTCAATATGATCCGGATCCGTCAGTTCTTCCAGAAGCAGTTCTGAAAAATTGATGATTCCACCCAAAGGGTTTCTGATATCATGGCTGACAATTTTTATCAATTCATCTTTTTCCGCATTCTTTTCTGACAGTAAATTTTTTACTGATATTAATTCATAGCGGGAGATAATCTCATCAGCCAATGTCTTAATGGCTTCTTTTTGCGAATCTGATAATTTACCCGGTGTTTTATCGATTACGCACAACGTCCCGACCTTATACCCTTCCGGTGTTTTAAGAGGGACTCCTGCATAGAATCTCAGTTTATCCGGTCCGGGCAAATTCGGATCATTTTTAAAAATTTCATGTTCTAAACTGTCCCTGATTTCCAATACATCATCTTGCATGATCGTATACTGACATATACCGGCACTCCTCGGCATTGTACTCCCTTCAGATCCAAAAGAGGCCTTCACATACTGTTTGTCCCTGCCTACCAATTTAATAAATGCAACAGGAGCATTGCATATTAATGCGGCCAGAGCAGCCAAACGGTCAAAAACTTCATCTCTCTGAATGCCTTTTTCAATGTTTTCATACCTTTCGAGAGCTTTTACTCGATTTTGTTCATTCGCTGATATGTTTTTTAGATGTTCAGCCATTTTATAAGTATTGGGTGATTTTATCTACAGTGAGAATGTATAGAATATATCTCTATGAAATCCACCCTAAAAAAAATCGTTCTTAGATCTATTCATAGAAAATGAGTTGCATTTACAAAGATATTAATCGACTCTCGTTTTTATTGTTTCCATGATTTGTTGAAATTGACGAATATAGAAGTGCTTAAATTTTTGTATTCTAAGCTCATCAATTAACACGTCAACTCCACGAAACCGGATGAATATTTTTGATAATATTGTCTACAAATATGCAGACCTGTTGAGGTATGCACTATCTATTATACTTTCATTGTTGATTGTCGGTATTGGGTTGAGAGTGTATGAATATGGAGTTGTTTCAGCCAATTATTTACTGCCTTCTGATGCCGGACAGCTCTATACCTACGCCATTTTCTACGATATTTTATATTATTCGTTGATTGGCACTCTTTTCTCAGCTTTTTTTGTCATGTTTTATTTGATAAATCGGAAAATTGCCCTGTTTACAATTTTACCCTGCATACTTCTATTTATAATTATCAATGTTTCTCTAATTCAATATTTTGCTGAAGTTTTAACCCCGTTGGGCTCTGATTTTTTTGCCTATAACTTTACAGAGATCAACGATACATTCCAGACTTCCATAAATCTATCCTTTAGCAGAATTTTTCCCATTATACTCTTTCCCGCAATATATCTCATCTCATTTTATCTGATCAATAGGATTGATTGGAACCCAAAGATTCCTGCTTATGGCACACTTCTCCTATTGATATTTTCATTCTTGAATTTTTTTCTGTTTCCAAAAGATTCCGATTTTCAAAACGAGATTGATTATTCTCTAACTGTCAATAAATCGGGTTATTTTTCAATTAAATCGATCGACTTTCTTCTGCTGTCCGGAAGCCGGTATCAATACGACGGGCCCGAATATCCTCTTCTAACTACTTCTGACGCTGAAGATATAATAGGCCCCTATTTTGAAGAGAGTGATCGTCCGCCCAACCTTGTGTTCATCATTATTGAAAGTATGGGTGGGATACTCATGCCGCCCCACGCCAGATACGGTGGTTTTGCCCCTTTTTTAGAATCACTGTCTGGAGAAAGCCTCTACTGGACACATTTTTTAGCAACAAGTGGCAGGTCTTTTAACGCACAGGCTTCTATTTTCGGGTCTCTTCCTTATGGTGATAGTGGATTTATGGAAATGGGATATTTTGCTCCGGATCACCATACTCTTATTTCGATTCTGAATGATAATGGCTATCAAACAAATTATTTCTCCGGCTATGACACCAGATTTGATAAATTGGATATCTTTCTCGAAAGGCAGGGTCTGGATTTATTGATTAACTCTGCTCGCTTTCCAGATCATTATGAAAAAATGGATGAAATTGAGGGGGGCTTTACCTGGGGATATTCAGATAAAGATGCATACAGAAGAGCTTTCGATTTTATTGATACATTCGATCAGGAACAACCACGATTGGATATCTTTTTTAGTCTCAATTTCCATGAACCTTTTATTATACCTGAAACTGAACTCTATTTGCAGAAATTTGCAGATCATTTAAATACATTGGATATTTCTGAAGCCAAACGATCCGAATATCTTCAGTATCCGGAAATTTTTTCAGCCCTTCTTTATACCGATGATGCGATTAAAGAACTAATGGACCGATATCGAATGAGAGAAGATTTTGAAGACACAATATTCATTATTACCGGTGACCATCGAATGATTCCTGTACCGCATATCAATAGAATTGATCGGTATTATGTACCTTTTATGATCTATTCACCAAAACTCAACAGTCCGGCTACTTTTGATGGTGTTTCATCTCATTTAGATGTAACACCGACCCTTTTGACATATCTGCAAAACAATTATTCGATTCAGGTACCAGACTCTGTTCACTGGTTGGGAAATACCTTGAATATGAGTGAGTCATTCAGTGCTGACCGGGATATTCCATTTATGAGAATAAAGGGTGGGCTTCAAGATTACCTGAGTGGTGATATTTATCTTTCCGGAGATCAAATATTTCAGTTGGAAGAGGGAATGCTCTTACGGCCTTTGGATGACCCTGAATTATTGGTTGAAATGAAAACTAAATTTGATGATTTCAGAGCCTTGAATGAGTATGTGACTTCAGCGAATAAATTGATTCCGATGACAGAAGATTATCAAACTGAACTTGAATTCGCATTGCAAGAAGAAGAGTACTTCAGAAGAAATGAATTATCCACTATGAATAATGAAGAGCTTTTTTTTATTGCTAGAGATGAGGCTTTTGAAGGCAACTATGAGTCAGCCCGCACAATTTTAAGAAGAATATTAAGAGATAGTCCCAATTTTTATGATGCCTGGCTTCTTAATGGCCGAACTTTCGCCTGGGAAGGCCGGTATGATATTGCGATGAACAGTTATAATGAAGTACTTAGAAGAAATCCGGATTTATTAGAAACATATGAAGCCATAGCTGATCTATATTTCTGGCAGGATGAACCGGTTCTTGGTATTGAAATTATTGAGACCGGGTTGGAGGTTGAAAACAATTACGTTCCCCTGATCTTCCGCCGGGCCCGGGCATTGAATCAAGCGGGAGCAACAGATGAAGCTCGTTTATGGGTAGAAAGAGGCTTGATTTTAGAGCCCGGCAATGAGAATTTATTAAATCTGCAGAATCAGATGAATTGATTAAAATTTGAGCTGAATGCCACCATTCAGCGTGTAGATCTCTGTAAAATCACCCGGTGAAAACGACAGTTCTTGCCTTGCCGCATCAAATGATAGAAACAGGGCCAGATTGATACTCAGTGATTTAAATCCATCGATACCGAAAAATTGTGATTCCGTAAAAAATACATCTCCGCTTACATCCTGAAATCGTCGTTCTTCCGGTGAAAAACCAAAACCCCCTCTGAAAGTGATATAATCATCCGGCCCGGCAAAATATCTTCGGGCCAATAAATTTATAGATCGCGAATTCCCTACCGAACTGGGGGTTATATATGGACGTAAAGTAAAGAGCCAATTTCCCTGGTATTTGGTGATCGTACCGGTGTAAATCAAGACGTCACTGTTTTGAAATTTTAGATATCGAAATCCAATAGATAATTCAAATCCATTGGACATTCGTTTGTGTAATTCAGCGCCGGTTCGAAATTCAGGAAAAATTGAACTATTGGCATACCCAATGTTCATATACCCGTACCAACCATCCGCAATACTTGGATAAAAATCGATCTCCGGTTGAAATCCAATAGTATCAAATCGATTTCCGTAATTCAATCTCCCGATAACAGACCCGATGGGTGTTCTCCCGGAAAGTTGAATATGTCCTTTTTGAGCCGGACTGAAAACTTCCGAATAGTGATCATACGTATATGATCCGGTAAGTGTATAATTCTGGCTCGAAACTCGTATTGATCTCCTTAATGCATATGCCTCACTATTGGAAGGACTGATTTGATCTATTCTGTTTAAAATACGAGCCGCTTCACGATCCATTTCGGCAGCATGGTGAGCGTTGGCACTTTTAAGTAACACCGGAACATCGACAGGATAATAGCGTGTAGCCATTGTCGCAAATTCAACAGCTTCCTGAGGATTTTCAGCCCATATCTCATTGTCAATGGATGCCAGCAATGCATCTCTGTGATCAGGAGTATCTTCCAAAACATGAGCCAACTCCTTTCGCGACCGATCATATTGAGCATCCCAGGAGTAGGTTCTGGCGATCAGTATTCGAACATCATGATAATCCGGTGCTATCTCTAAAATAGCATATGCGAGTTTGCGAGCCTCCTCTCTTTCACCATCAAAAGCCAACTGTCTGGCCTCTTCAAATGCTGTATCTACATTCTCCACTTCCTGTGAAAATACTTGAACCGGGTTGAGAAGAATGATAAATAGAAATAGGCTTATCGCCGTCTTGATTTGAGAATTTTGAATCACCGGGGTTTTCCTTTTTTTAAAAGAACATGATCTGAATTATGTCCTAATATTGACCAAATTTAGATGAGAGTCAAACTTTAACGCACTGTCATCAGTAGCATTCATCCATTTGATATTAATTCAATCTGTGGGCCGGCTACCTGCAGAGAAGCCATAATAAAACGAAATCAATCAGTAAATCACTGCCTTTTTTTTGATCCACGCTGCTTAATTCAACGGACTCTTCTCCATGCTAAATAGAGTAATCTCTTAAACCGGGAATTTTATTTTAAACTGCGTACCCTTCCCGGGTTTTGATTCTACATTCATCATCCCTTTCAACAGATTGAGATACTTTTTGATGATAAACATGCCCAAGCCTGTTGAGGCCTCACCGGAAGTACCCTCTCTTCGGATCGAATCTTTCCCGGTAAATAAATCCTTAAGCTTATCCTCCGGAATACCTATACCGGAATCTTGAACGGTTAATTCAATCATGGGCCTCTCCATATTCAGTTTTTTTACATAGAGCTTGATCGTCCCGCCTTCAGGGGTAAACTTGATTGAATTACTCAACAAATTCCCAACAATCTGCTTCCATTTCTCTTTATCCATTTTGCATATCAATGGCTCGTCGATTTGCAGATCCAGATTCAAATGTTTGATTCTCAAATAAGGCTCATGGAGATGAACCACATCTTTGGTGATTGCCGCAAGATCGACCTCTTTCAAGTTCAAAATAAATGCCTCATTTCTGATATACTCAGAATTCAGCAATACATTGACAATGTTCAACATCGATTCACCTGCTTTTTCGATGCTTTCCAGCATCTCTTGATGTTCCACATTTTCGATCTCCTGCTTCAAAAATTCGGAAAATCCAAGAATTCCTGTGAGTGGGTTTCTCATGTCATGACTGACAATCCGTATCAGTTCATCTTTTTCCGCATTATTTTTTTCCAGTTGAGTTTTCACATATCCGAGTTCCATTCGGGTGATAATTTCATCGGAAAGTGTCATTAATGCCTTCCTTTGAGGATTTGTCAGCGAATTGGGTTTGGTATCAATCAAGCAGAGGGATCCGATATTATACCCGCCCGGTGATGTCAAAGGTACACCCGCATAGTACCGCAGCTTCAACCCAGTCAGTACATTTGGATTGTTTTTAAAAAGGTCACTTTTGAGACTGTCTTTCACTTCAAAAATCTCGTCTTGCATAATCGTATACTGACAAAAACTATCCGTACGTGCAGTGGTCTGTCCCTCAAATCCATAACACGCTTTTTTAAACTCTTTGTCCTCACCGATCAGATTGATAAATGCGATCGGAACATCACAAAACTGTCCGGCCAATTCGGCCAACCGGTCATATTCTTCCTCTTTTTTTGGGTCATCAACCAGGCTCTCATATTTACTCAGTGCTTCGAGCCGTCCCTTTTCATTTGCAGGGATTGGCGGCAAGGTATCTCCCATCCATTCAGGTGTAAACATAACTTTTTATGATATCGGTTAATATTTGGTATGTTGTTACCGCCTTATATAATAGGAAATATTTGCAACGACTATAACAATAGCAGCTCCAACCGCGGTGTATAGCGGCCAGGCGATGGTTAAACCCTCTCCCGGGAGGAACTGCTGAAGGGCTCCTTCAACCATAAATAGCAGTGAGATGAGTCCGCTGAAAAACCCGATCATCGCATCCGTTTTATCGGGTTTATCGAATAATCTCCCAAGTAAAAAGATTCCAAGCAGGCCGCCATAGGTGTAGGAAGCGATACCGAGCCCGAGTTCCACAATGGCCGGACGATCGCCGCCGCTCAGTTGCAGCCAGGTAAATAGAAATGCAGAACCTGTGAGTGCAAACCCCCAGCCGATTGTCACCATCCGGGATACCCAAAGTTCTTTGGCATCATCCCATACAGCTTTCGACATCGGTTTGATCAAGTCGTAAGTCGTCGAAGATGCCAGGGCATTAAGGGATGAACTCAAACTGCTCATGGCTGCGGCAAACAGTGCCGCTACGATGAGCCCGGCAACGCCTACCGGCATATAATCTACAATAAACCGTGCGAATACCTCATCGGTAGTAGCGAGACCGATCGCTTCCGGACTTGCTCCTGCATAGAAAACATAGAGAATCAAGCCGATAAAAAGAAAAAGGCCAAACTGTGCACTTGCCACAAAACCACTCCAAATCAGTGCCTTCTGACTTGATTTCAGATTTCCGGTTGCAAGTAATCTCTGAACGATTAATTGATCCGTTCCATGTGATGCAATCGAAAAAACAGCACCCCCGAAGAGGGCTATCCAGAAGACATAGGGATCTGCGATAAACTCGGACCAGCTGAGTCCGCCACCCCAATTGAACATTGTAAATTTACCTGCATCATATAGAGAGGTTAATGCTTCCGGAAATGAAACAGGGAGTTTCCCAATGAGGATAAAAAGTGCAAAAAGAGCCCCTCCGATATAGACCACCATCTGCACCACATCCATCCAGATCACCGCCTTGATACCTCCTAAAAAGGTATAGATGAGGGTGATTCCGGATATAATCGAGATGGCAATTAAATAGATCTCCATATCTCCCCATCCATCAAATACACCCGCAAATCTGAAGATGATTGCGAGAGGAATGGCCGTTGCAAAAAGACGGACTCCATCGGCAAGCAGACGGGTGATAATGAACGTTGAACTAGCTGCTTTGCGCATTCCCGGGCCAAAGCGCTGTTCGAGGTATTGATAGGCGGTAGTCAGTTCTCCCTGCACATAGGCCGGTAAAAACCAGATTGCGACAATGATTCGTCCCAGTATATAACCGAATGTTAATTGTAAAAAAGTGAGGCTGCCTCCATAGGCCACTGCCGGAATGCTGATGAAAGTAAGCGTGCTGGTTTCTGTAGCCACTACGGAAAATAGGATGGCCCACCACGGCATGGCGCGTCCACCCAAAAAGTAGTCGGTCGTCGTTTTTTGTGTTCCTGCCGACCAGATTCCAAAAACAGCGACTGCAATGAGGTAGATTACAATAACGATGCCGTCTATAAGTGTGAATCCCATGGATTGTCAGTTAGAGGGTTTTGTATTGAATCAGATGATGTTGATCCGCCCCGGGCAAACGGCCTCTTTGGAATAGCAGCGCCACAACTGTGTCACTGGCCAAATGATTTGATTCGGTTGATTGTGAACCAAACAGATAAGCAGCAAGAGCTTTTTGCAGCACAAGCGTCCCCACCAGTTTTTCTTTATTTAAACTCATGCAACCATAATAATAAAAATTGTTGGGGAATACTCGTACCCCTGCTGAGGATCTGCAACATTGGAGATTAATCGGTGATGGTATTGGTATTCACTGGGAAACTTTATATGAGGATATTTTTATTGATGGGTTGTTGAATTAATGATTCGACTCACAAACTTATCCAACGCTCTCCCTCTATGACTAATTCGGTTTTTTTCCTTTGATGATAGCTCTGCAAAGGTTTCAGAATAGTCATCCGGCTGAAAAACCGGGTCATAACCAAACCCCTTTTCTCCTTTTCGTTCATTTGTGATGATCCCCTCACAAACCCCTTCAAACAGATACTCTCCCTCATCTGTCACAAACGCGATTACTGTCCGGAATCGCGCACTCCGGTCTATTTCCCCCACCATTTCACGAAGCAGCTTTTCAACATTCTCCGCATACGTCACATTTTCACCGGCATACCGGGCAGAATAGACCCCGGGCGCTCCATTCAGTACATCAACCTCCAGGCCGGTATCATCAGCCAGTGAAGGAAGTCCGGTCTGATCAAACCAATAGCGCGCTTTTTTCAGGGCATTTCCGGCTAGATCAGGCTGATCCTCCTCTACCTCTGCAGCATCCTCCAAATCTCTTGTAGATCTGACCTGAATCTGAAGTGGCTCAAGCAACTGATGTAACTCCTCTATTTTATGCGGATTCCCGGATGCCAGAAAAATCATTTCAGGTTTTTTCATGTGTAAATCCAATATCTAAATAAAACTATGCTTCATGCGGTAAGACAGTTTCAGGTTTGTTAGACTGAGGACGGAGGATCGTGGGTTAAGGGTTCTGTATACTACTCCACAAATCAACAATCAATATTCTGCGATCTTAGATCTTCTGCCGTCTGCCTTCTGCGTTCTGCCTGCCCTTCAATATCTTTCCATTATTGTATGAAACCCTTCTTCACCAGCAGCTCTGCATTCAGAATGGCTCCCCCGGCTGCACCCCGAACGGTATTGTGTGCCATCGCAACGTATGAAATATCCAGAACACCGGCTTTTCTCAACCTGCCGACTGCCGTCTGCATCCCACCTTCGCTGTCGGCATGAAGCCTTGGCTGTGGATATCGCTGATCTTCATAAAGATGCATTGGAAACGCAGGTGCCGTTGGCAGGCCCAGATCCGCGACCGGACTCTTCCACTTTCTAAACAATTCGGCAACTTCTTCGATGGATGCGGGTTTAGAATCGAGTCCGACCGCTATCGACAATAAGTGCCCATTGATTACCGGCACACGTGTCGCTGTGGCGTGCACTGTAAAATCTGCAAATGTCACTTTCCCGTTCTCTAATATACCCAGTAGTTTAAGCGGCTCTGATTCCACTTTGGGCTCTTCATCACCGATATAGGGAATTACATTGCCCAGGATATCCAGGCTTGGAACTCCCGGATACCCGGCTCCCGAAATCGCCTGCATCGAGGTAAGTATTACAGATCGAATCCCATATTTTTCGGCCAGCGGTTTTAACGTCGTAACCAAAGGAACTACCACACAGTTTGGGTTAGTGACAATCCAGCCACTTTTATCCGCGGTGAATGTCTGTGATTCGATCATTGTGATATGATCGGGGTTTACTTCCGGTACCAGAAGAGGTACGGTTGGATCTTGTCTGTAATTTTTGGCATTGCTAATCACCGGAATTCCCGCGCGGGCAAATTCGCCCTCAACCTCGGTAGCAACGGAAGAGTCGAGCCCTGAAAAGACAAAATCAACGTCCCCAAAATCAGCCGATTTACAGTCACGAACCGTTAATCCGGCTACACTTTCGGGCATTGGAGTTGCTTCAACCCAATTCGCAGCCTCTCTGTATGTTTTTCCTGCAGAGCGCTCAGACGCTCCCAATGCTTCAATAGTGAACCAGGGGTGATCCTGTAGAAGTCGAATAAATTTCTGCCCGACAGCGCCGGTGGCGCCCAATATACCTACTTTGAAATTTGACATTTTTTTATATGAGTCTGGTTGATTTTTTTGAGCTCATCTTTATGCTCAGTATAAGACTTGGAATGAATGTTTATGTGTTAGAGTGATAAAGTTTTAAAGTGTTTAAGTGTTTAAGTGTTTAAGTGTTTATGGAATTAGATTCTCCTGTTAAAAAATAAACGATTAAACAAGCATGTGCTGTAAACGAATAAACATTTAAACACTCTATGTCGAAAACATAAACACATAAACAGTTATACACGTATGCACTCAATCCCGAAAACATTTCCCTAAAAATATGAAATGATTCTGACAATCGGTTCATCAAGGATTAGAAAATTGCTATATTTCGGGCTTGGAAACATTTTTCAATCCATTTATAGCGATTGGAGTTGGTAATTTTTTAATTAAAAAGCAGTTATGTCATCATTCCACTTAGACAATCTTGAAAAGATCGTCTCTCTTTCCAAATCGAGAGGATTTATATTTCAGTCATCAGAAATATATGGCGGACTCAGCGCCGTATATGATTATGGCCCGCTGGGTGTGGAACTTAAGCGAAACATACAATCGAACTGGTGGAAAGCGATGACCCAGCATCACGATAATATCGTTGGTATCGATGCAGCCATATTCATGCATCCCAAAGTGTGGGAGGCCAGCGGACATGTGGAAGGATTCAATGATCCGATGATCGATGACAAACAGTCTAAAAAACGGTATCGCGCGGATATGCTGATTGAACAGCACATTCTAAAGATTCGGAGTAAAGGCGATGAAGAGAAAGCTGATGAACTTCAGGATCTGCTCGACAGTACGGGTACACGCAAGGGACTTTGTGAAGATCTATACGATATCATCATGAAGGAAGAAATTAGATCTCCAGATTCCGGTGCGTTCGACTGGACGGAGGTGCGGCAATTTAATCTGATGTTCAAAACTCATTACGGTGCCGTTACCAAAGATGATGATGACAGCATCTATTTGCGTCCTGAAACCGCTCAGGGTATTTTTGTAAACTATAAAAATGTGCTCGATACCGCGCGGGTTCAGGTTCCTTTTGGAATTGCACAGATCGGTAAAGCATTTCGGAACGAAGTGGTAGCTCGCCAGTTTGTATTTCGCATGAGAGAATTTGAACAGATGGAGATGCAATATTTTGTAGAACCGGGCACCGATGAAGGGGAGTATGATAAGTGGCTTGAAGCTCGTCTGAACTGGCACAAAAGTATTGGAATTCGTCCGGAGAACCTTAGAGTATCCCCTCACCCGGAGGATAAACTGGCCCACTATGCCCGTGCAGCAGCCGATATTCAATACAAATATCCGATCGGATGGCAGGAAGTGGAGGGGATTCACAACCGAACCGATTTCGACCTCTCGCGTCACCAGGAATTCTCCGGTAAGAAGATGGAATACTTTGATCAAAAAGATCAGAAGCGTTATATCCCCTATGTGATTGAGACCTCAGTCGGACTCGACCGGACCACACTGATGGTCCTTTGTGATGCATACAGGGAAGAAGAGGTAGACGGCGACTCCCGAACTGTTCTCAAATTGCATCCGAAATTGGCTCCAACCAAAGTGGGAATCTTTCCTCTTATCAAAAAACCGGACCTTCAGGAATTGGCTTCAAAGATTGAAACCGAGTTAAAAGAAGAATTTACTGTTCTGTATGATGAGTCTGGATCGATCGGTAAACGATATCGGCGTCAGGATGAGGCCGGCACACCTTTTTGCGTGACAGTCGATTTCGATGGGCTTGAGGATAATACCGTTACCATTCGGTATCGGGACGATATGAAACAAGACAGGGTAGCTGTGGACCAGCTTGCGAGTGTAATCAGGGATGGAATGAAAAATTGGACACCGGAAGTATAGCCGATTAAACCCTGCTCAATCCAAAAATTCATGATAACATCGACCGTCCTTATCGTGTGATTTACACCAGTGGGATGGGTTATAGGTGAGATCCTGAAATAAATTCAGGATGATGGTTATAGTTAAATCCCTTCACACTGATCCCTGTCCCTTGCACCTTGTACCTTGTACCTACTAATCTCTTTTCCCGATTCTACTCTTCATTCAACCCATCCAGCCACTCAATAATCGCAGAAATAAATCCATCCGCAAACGATCGATCCAGCATACCGTATTCACTTGGTAATCCACTGTTCGCTTGCTGAAACAGGTGATTAGCTTCCGGAATCACACTATAATCCAAACTTACATCAAGCTCATTCCTCAATTTCAATACTTCTTCAATGTTGGCATCAGGGTATACTTGCATATCCCTTTCTCCAAATATCGCTAAAATAGGTATTTGGTTTTGTTTAAAAACTTCGGCCGGTTGAATTTCAATCAATGACTTAAACCAGTCACTCTTCGCCGCTGAAAGTTGCCTGTCTATCTGACTTTGGATAAATCCATCCATATCACCTAACGCTTCTACCTGAGCTTCGGGAAGCTGATTGATCTGTTCCTGCAGACGATCTCTTAAATTCTGTTCAACAGGTTCCCAAGACGATCCGCTTCGGACAACTTCATAGATCTGTTCCTGATATTCCAGATTCATATTTACCACATCTTCCGGAATATCCTGAGCTTCTGAAAGATTTACAATCTGTTGATTAATTAATTTATCACCACTTAAAAAAGGAGTTGCCATAAATACTAATGCTTTGGGATCGGTCTCAGCTGCGGCAATCGAAGCGACCAATCCACCCTGACTATGCCCCAAATAAATGACATCGGTAAATAGATCACCATATTCAAATTGCAGATAATTTACAATGTCAATCAGGTCCTCTGCCAACTCTTCAAGAGTTGCATCACTATTCCCTGTAGAAGCCCCAACCCCTCTGTCATCATAGCGAAAGGATGAATATCCATACTGAAAGAGTTGTCTGGACAATTCATTAAAAACACCAAATCCGGCAACTGTTTCATCCCTATCCTGAGATCCGGACCCGGTGAGTAATATAATCAACGGTGATGGATCCTCTTGTAACAGCAGGGTACCTCCAATTTCTCCTACTCGTGTAGGGATACTCAAATCCAATTCCATTTGATCCAACGAAGATACCCCCGATCTGCTCTGTTTATATAATTGAAATGGGAATCGTTGTGTCATTTGTTCAAAATCACCGAGAATGGATTGATCCTCCTCGTTCCAAACACCAAAAAAAACAGCCGGACCGGAACCCGTCTCAAATTGAAATGTAATCTCATCACCTTCAGCCAATGTTACCTCTATTGGCAAATTAAAGGCCTGTTGTTGAGGGATATTGATCGTTCCATCCAATTCACCATCCGAGTAACTGAATGTAACTTGAATGGTTAAGTCGTTCCCATTGATATTAATGGCACCGTTCCAAACCCCTTCAACATCAGCGTATTGTTGGGCATGTACAGGCGAACTAAACAGTAATAATGCAGTGATTAGATAGATCATAAGATGAGGCTTGTACCTGTTAAATTCTAGGATTTATGACATCGAGTAGACATATAAAAATATCACTTCAGTATGCCATTATCCAATCGAGAATGCTGATTTTATTTAGAGATAGGTTAGTTTTTCGGGTACAGTTTTAATTATATAAGAGAGCACCGACCTAACAGGTATCAGCTGTCAGACTACAGTACGGCCTTCGGTTTGGTTTAAAGTAAATCAAAAAATGACGACTTTCGGATGATGCCTGACCGCTACCCAATCTCTTTTCTGAACGCAACCATCAAATCCTTATCTACAGTGAGCAAGCTATTCGGGTCAAGAGGGCTTGAATTAAATTGAACACCTTGATCGTGATATCGATTTTCGCTCCGTCGGATCATTTTGCAACCGGCGTGGATTTCTTTCAAAAAACCTGTTTTCCTGAGAGGTTCAACAAGTTCCGGTTTCATACCTCCGCCCGGGATTACAATGATTCGATCTTTTGCCTGATTCAAAAGTTCATTAATCACTTCAACTCCTTCACCTACACTATTTTTTCCACCTGAAGTTAGTACTCTTTTGAAGCCACAATCTATGATTTCTTCAAGAGCCAAATAAATATCATTGGAAGCATCCACTGCGCGGTGAAATGTACATGGAATTGGCCCCGCACTCTTTACCAACAGTTTGCAAGCTCTGGAATTGACACTCCCATCCGGCTTTAAAGCGCCAAAAACAAAACCATCTGCTCCCAGCGACGTAAAGATTCGAATCTCTTCTTGCATCACCTCAATTTCAACATCTGAGTAGACAAAATCTCCTCCTTTGGGACGGATCATAACAAATATTGGGATAGAGAGTCTTCTTTTTAGATATTTAAACAGTCCGGGTCCCGGGGTTTCCCCTCCTTCAGCAACACTGCTGCAAAGTTCAAGTCGGTCAGCACCGTACTCCGCAGCCAATAATGCGGCTTCAACTGTAAAAACCGGGCACTCCAGCAAGATTTTGGACTTCATATTAGGGTCTAAAATTCGAAAGAATGAATATTTATTTGATTCCGGCATTCAGTTTAAATTGCCCAGGAATAAAAACTGATGACTGAGCGATGGTCGATGAAATCCGACCTCTGATAGCTGATAGCTGATAGCTGATAGCTGATAGCTGATAGCTGAATTTACTGAAACTCACTTTTAGAGTCTATCAAATCATTTGCCTTGTCATGCCGAACCGAAAAATTAAACCCGGGATGCACAGCATATGCACCGTGTTCACCCTCTTTATTTATTGCAATAAAACCGGCTTGTATATCCTCAATATTTTCTTGATTCTTCCGAATCAATCTGTTAACAGCTTCTTCACACGCCTCCTGCGGTGAGCGGCCCTGGCGCATTAGCTCAACAACCAAAAAACTGCCACAAACTTTAATAATCGTCTCTCCCATTCCCGTTGCCGTTGCCGCACCCACTTCATTATCCACATAAAGTCCGGCACCAATGATCGGACTATCCCCGACTCGTCCATGCATTTTAAAAGCCAATCCACTTGTTGTACAAGAACCGGCCAAATTTCCGTTAGCATCCAGCCCAACCATCCCGATTGTATCGTGATTCTCAATATTGATTATAGGTCTGTATTCCTGCTCTTCCAGCCATTTTAAATACTCTTTTTCAGATTCAGGATGCAGTGTTTCCTCTTCTATCGGCATTCCTTCTGAAATCGCAAACTGCCTGGCTCCTTCACCGGCAAGCATCACATGAGGTGTATTCTCCATCACTTTTCGGGCAAGGGTAATCGGATGTTTTACTTGCCTCACAAAACAGACCGATCCGCAATCGCCGGTTCCGCTCATAATCGATGCATCCAGTGTAACAATTCCTTCGCGATCCGGATAGCCGTAGATCCCTACTGTCCTGCTGCTCAAATCCGCTTCCGTAACCTTCACCCCTTCTTCAACCGCATCCAGGATAGAACCTGTCTCTGATAGCATCGTCCAGGCCTTTTCATTCGCAGCCAATCCGTGATCCCAGGTAGAAACAAAAAGTGGCTTATTCCCCGTCTTAACACCTCTGCCGCGTAACTTATTCTCTGCCAGTGCTGTGCTTCCGGGTATCAGTAACCCGGTGGAGAGCAGAGATTGTTTGATAAATTTTCTTCGAGTTGTCATCTATTTCAATTTATAATGATTTCATCAAGGTATTAGAGTAACAAATTTCTTTGATATGATGAAAAATTTCTTGTTGTATGTTAATCAGATCCCCTGCAAATGATTCACACTGTGCATATTTTGTTTAGAGCTCTCAAAGCGTAATAGTCACTCGATATTTTTTTCATTTTTTTTCATAAAAAAATGCTTTACTTACGTGTCAGTAACAATACTTTTTATATTTGCTCAATTTTTACCAATAATCAACAACTATATATTATGACAAATATTTACAAACTTTTAGCTATTGCCGTATTGGCTGTATCACTTATATCTGGGTGTAGCAGCAGTGAGGCAGTAACCGATCAATCCGATTCATCAGCATCAGAGAGACCCCGGCCGGGCAGTTCATCCGGCGACAGTGAGATTAAACCTTTCTCAGAAGTTATCGAATCTGATTTCGAAAAAGATGAAGGGTTATTTAATGTCTATAAAGATGATTCAAATTACTTTTACGAAATTCCCGATTCCCTTTTAGGCCGTGAACTTCTAATGGTATCACGAATTGCCCGTACTGCCGATGGATTACTTTACGGCGGAATGAAACACAATACTCAGGTGATCCGCTGGGAAAAAAGAGACAAACAAATATTATTGAGACGAGTCTCTTTTTCAAATACAGCAAACGATACCCTGCCTATTTTTGAAGCGGTTCGAAATTCAAATTTTGAACCCATTCTTGCTTCATTTGATGTGAAAGCACTGAGTGAAGATTCTACAGGATCTGTAATTGATATCACATCCCTATACACTACAGATATTCCTGCTTTAGGCCTTCCACAGGGATTTCGAACGCAGTATCAGGTACGGCGGGTTGACGGGTCCAGAACCTTTATTGAACACATTCGCAGTTACCCGGAGAATATTGAAGCACGTCATTTAATCACATATGAAGCGCAAAATCCTCCATCCAATTCAGATGCGAATACACTCTCTTTGGAGCTGAATCACAGTATGATTTTGATGCCCAAAACACCAATGCAGTCAAGAAAACCCGATGCCCGTGTTGGTTTTTTTACTGCCAATCAGGTTGATTACGGTACCGAAGAACATCAGGCCAAACCGGTCCGGCACGTAACACGCTGGGAATTGGTACCCAAAGACCCGGAAGCCTATTTACGCGGTGAACTGGTTGAACCGGTCAATCCAATTATATTTCATATTGATCCGGCAACCCCTGAAAAATGGAGAAAATGGTTGATCCAGGGTGTGGATGACTGGCAAGTCGCTTTTGAAGCAGCCGGATTTAAAAACGCCATCTACGGGAAAATGGCTCCAACACCGGAAGAAGATCCTGATTTCAGCCTTGAAGATATCAGATACCCAAGCATCCGATATTTTGCATCCCCTATTCAAAATGCATTTGGCCCACACGTACATGATCCGCGATCCGGACAAATTATGACTTCTGCGATTGGCTGGTATCACAACGTCATGAGATTGTTGAGAAACTGGTATTTCATTCAAACATCTCCATCTAACCCTGAAGCCCGGGCAACTCAGTTTGATGATGATGTGATGGGTGAGCTTATCCGATTTGTATCTGCTCATGAAGTCGGCCACACTTTGGGTTACCCGCACAACTTCGGTTCAAGTTATGCCGTGCCGGTCGATTCATTACGGTCACCGACATATACTGCAAACCACGGAACGGCACCATCTATCATGGATTATGCCAGATTCAACTACATTGCACAGCCCGGTGACGGTGTTACCAACTTCTTCCCACGAGTTGGAGAGTATGACAAGTGGGTAACAAAATGGGGATACACCTGGTTCGGTGATATGCCGATTGAAGAGCAGCAAGAAATCCTTCATGAGTGGACGACAGAACGGGTTGATGATCCAAGATATTTCTATGGCAGCCAGACAGCCAATCCGATCGATCCGCGATCGAATCGCGAGGATCTTGGTGATGATGCGATGAAAGCCAGCACGTACGGAATCCAAAACCTTGAAGTGATTACCGAAAATCTAATTGACTGGATTGAAAAAG
Organism: Bacteroidetes bacterium UBA2664; assembly: GCA_002359315.1. Lineage (GTDB taxonomy): Bacteria > Bacteroidota > Rhodothermia > Balneolales > Balneolaceae > Rhodohalobacter. Next base: position 121,882 of record DEMS01000034.1, read on the forward strand.
ATGGCGAGGAGTTTGCTGAACTCGCTGAACTGTATGGACAGGTACTGGTTCAGTGGAGCCGTTATATGGGACATGTCACTCCTTATGTTGGCGGTGTCTATGAAACGGATAAAACCTTTGATCAGGAAGGTGCGGTTTACGAACCTGTTGAAGCAGTTCGCCAACAAGAAGCGATGGATTTTCTTGCAGAATATGCATTCAGCGATCCAACCTGGGCTAATAACAGTGAAATTATCAGCCGAATTAATCAAGCCGAATTTGTTGATGACTACAGACAGCGTCAGGTTGCAGTTTTAAACAGTCTTCTGGATCCATCCCGAATAGCACGTTTAATTGAATATCAAAATAGAGCTGAAGACACTTACTCTCCGTTTGAGTTTCTGGATGACCTTAGAGGAACGATATTCAGCAATCTAAGCAGTACATCTGTATATCAGAGAAATCTGCAAAGAGCCTATGTGGAAAGAATGGAGTTTCTCATGACTGAAGAACTTCCAGATCTTCCTGCACAGTTCAGACAATTTTTAGGCATGACACAGGTGAATGTGAGTCAGTCCGATATCCGGCCGATGGTACGTGAACAGCTCGAAACACTTCAAAGAGAGATCAATAGGGTTAATTCAAGCGATCGGGCTACCCGAATTCATCTTTCAGATTTAGAGCAGAGAATTGATAACATTCTAAATCCGGAATAAAGTTTCGAATTCAGAATTACAGTATAAAAAAAGCTGCTTGATGTTGAATCAAGCAGCTTTTCTTTTTTGATAAGGTATTATAAATAATTAGTACCCTGATTCTTCTTCCGGCTCAGGAAGAATTACCGTATCAATAATGTGTACAACGCCATTGGATGCTTCTACATCAGCCATCACAACGTTTGCGCCATTCACCGTAACACCATCACCGACACCGATGGTTACATCGCTTCCCTGTACAGTTTCTGCTTCCATACCGTCACTTAGATCCGTTGACATCACTTTACCCGGTACTACGTGATAAGTAAGTATAGAAATCAGCATATCTCTGTTCTCTTCAAGCAGAAGTGATTCCAATGTACCTTCCGGAAGCGCTGCAAATGCTTCATTTGTTGGGGCAAATACGGTAAATGGCCCTTCTGATTGAAGTACCTCTACCAAGCCTGCAGCCTGAACGGCAGCAACCAGAGTCGAAAGGATATCTGTTTGAACCGCCAGTTCAACAATATCACTGTCATGATTGTGGTCACTCTTAATTTCACTGTTGTTAATCGGCACTGCGGCAAGCATACAAATTGCAGCTAACACAAGCCCTATTGACTTAATTGATTTCATGATTCTCTATTTAAATTGGAGTTAAAAATCTGACATAAATTTAATTTCACCTCAGAATGTGCATAAAAAACAGCCGATTCAGCTTATAGGTTCCTCTTTTCTGTTCAATTTTTAAGTTCTCAGATTTGTTGGTAACAAGTTGAACAAGAACAGATTAGATTACACCTTTCTGAACAGGTTATTTAATTAAGGTTAATTATCCGGTGTGAGAATGCTCTATTTTGAGCGTAGTACATGAAAATCCTGTACAAAATGTTTTTTATTAGGTATAACCATCTATCCATGTGTATTACCCATAGTATAGATTCATGAATTTAAAAACAGATGAACACATAGCGAAATTGGCTGTTCGCATCCGCCGCTCCGACCGCAAGGCATTTGATGAGCTCTTCCGGATGTTTTATCCGGGTCTCGTCCGTTTTGCGCAAAGTTACACCCGCGACAAAGCCACCGCATATGATGTTGTGCAGGATGCATTTGTGAATCTGTGGCAACGCCGGGAACAGATTGATGGTAAACTGTCGCTGAAATCATACATTTTCACATCAGTAAAAAACCACAGCCTGAATGCGATACGAAAGAAATCAACGATTACACTTGATAGTGATTTAACCGATGATCAACCTGATGAAAATAACATCATTCCATTTGAGGAGACTTCCCAAAATGATCTCCGGGAGCTATTTAGCGAATGGATCCGTCAATTACCGGATCGCCAGCGAGAAGCTTTTGAACTCAGCCGGTTTGATGGGCTTGACCATGAAGAAATTGCAGACGTAATGAACGTATCACCCAAAACCGTGAACAACCATATTGTTCTTGCACTGCGAACATTAAAAGACTGCTATCAACAATACAAGGAAAACAGAAAAAACCACGATGAGTAAACCGAACAAACATTTATTACCCGATTCCGTTGGCCGTCGGTTTGACAAATCTGAGCGGGATCAAATTCGTGAAGTTTGGGATATATCCGGTTCCTTAGAGGATTCAGTAACCCCCGGCGAAACTGAGCGGGCACTTTCTGACCTACACTTGAGGCTTGAAATGACCGGTGAGATGAAGTCGAAGCCTGAAATCGTGATCGGATGGTTACATAAACATTCAAGGCTTTTGGTAGCCGCTATAGCTCTCATCACGCTCACATCGCTTTTTTTTCTAGTGCCAAAAACGGTGGTGGTCTCTTACGGTGAAATGGCAACTGTTGAACTGCCTGATGGAACGACCATCGAAATGAACAGCGGATCGAGCATTCGCTATAACCGCTTCTATCAATTTACGAACCGAACCGTTGAATTAAATGGGGAAGCTTATTTTTCAGTCGTCAGCCATGGCCACCCGTTTATTGTTGAAACCAATGGAGCAACTGTCGAAGTAACAGGGACTCGCTTTAATGTACGATCTTGGAATGATGAACCTGAAAATGGTGTAGTCGTAACAGTGGCCGAAGGCGAAGTCTATTTTTACCCAGGGTTATTATCAGAAAACCCGGTAATCCTTCATACCGGTGAAACCAGTCATTGGAACCGTGGCGAAACCCAGCCCTCATCTCCCAAAATGGTTGAAATGGAGGAGATCACTGCATGGCGAGATTTACGGTTTGTATTCCGTGAACAAACTCTTGCCTCCATCTTGCGAGATCTCGAACGCCGATATGACGTTGCTATCGAATTGGAAGCCGAACAAGCAGCAAGTACAACCCTGACAGCTTACTATTCACAACAGGTCTCGCTCGAATCCGTTCTTAATGATATCTGTGCTGTAAAAGGTCTACGGTACACACAAACCACGAATGGGTATCGCATTTTTAAGTGATCAATCACTACAGGTGAAAAAATTACAAATCTATATTATTCTGTTCATTTCAGTGCTTCTTTTTGGAGCAGAAGTACTCAATGCGCAGAACAAGGAATCAAACAGAACTTATTCATTCGAATTTCGGGGGGAATCCCTGAGTGAAGCCCTTGACCGGATAACACGCACTGCAGATATTGACCTGGTTTACGATCCACAGCTTGTCAGAGGACTCAATGTATACCAGCATATCCGGAACAAGCACGTTTCCGAAATGCTTACATTGCTATTGAATGAGTTTCAACTCGATTATCTAACACTATCTTCGGGCACTATAGTCATCGTAAAATCGGTCTCCGAAGGGCCCTTTTTCGGCACTTTCTCAGGTAAAATTACCGACAGAATTTCCGGGGATCCGCTGCCGGGGGCTACTGTTTATCTTGCAGATGCATCTGGCGGAACCAGTACAAACCACATAGGTAATTTTTCATTGAATCGTCTGATGACCGGCTCACATACCATCATTTTCAGTTATGTAGGCTACGAACCGGTCATATTAACAGTACAAATTGAACCCAATCAACAGCTCAGGGAACAGATTCGATTAGCCCCTAAACCGATATCTTCTACTCCAATTGTGATCGAGTCCCACCGTCCGGGTTTATCGCAAAAGGCAAGTCAGATATTATCTTCCGGACAACAAGGAACGCTTCAACCGGCCGCTACTTTTCGTGACCCCATTCGCAACCTAAATTTTGTCCCAGGAGTGCAGTACGGTCTGCCCATGACCTCACTTCATCTCCAGGGTGGACAACAAACCGAGCATCGTATTCTCCTGGATGATATTCCGATTTATAACCCCTTTAGTGTGGGTCAACTTTTCAGTTCATTCAGTCCATATGCTATCGGCACGATTGAACTTCACCGCGCCGGCTATGGAGTAGAACATGGCAGCCAGATTGCAGGGATTGTAAACCTGAAGCAAGATCATAACCAAAACTCTGAAAACAGCGCTACACTGCAAGGCGATCATCTGAGCATGAACCTGAAGGGTGATGTGACCATACCTGTGGGTAATGGAAAACAACTCGAACTCATGTCTGCCCTGCGAACAAATTTCTGGGATCAATACCGGTCTCCCTATCTACGTAACACACTGCAAAATTGGAACATCATGGATCCCATGATATCAAATGCCCTGAATAGTATTGATGAGAATCCTGCATTTTATGATCCATATTCTCACGAATCGGATGTTTCGTTTTTCGATTATCATCTATCCATGAATTACCGGCCGGATGATTTCAGTTCGTTTACAGGAACTCTGTATTTGGGTGAAAATCAAATTAAAACTCTGATGATGAACAGTCTGAGAGTTGGGTACAGTGGAATGCCCTTTATCTTTTCCGGTGATAGCCATCATTGGAACAATTTTGCGGGTGGACTCCGATGGGATAAAATGATCTCCCCACGCCTCGATCTGACTCTCCGGGCAGGGTACAGTTCAAATCAGTTTACACATTCGAGCAGCATAGGCGCCACAGCCCGCCCGGAGCTATTTCTCGGGAATGATATCAGATATTCGGTCCAGGCAGCCGAGGGTAGTGATTTTTTAGATATAACACCGCTCCCTACACAAATTGATGGAAATTCTATTCGCCATGGCCTGATCTCCGCAAAAGCCACCTATAGTGTAAATCCAGCCACTTCATTTGAAGGCGGTTTTCAGGCAGAACAGATCTCATCAATGGTTCTAATCTCCGATGACATTGACCATTCCGGTGATATCAATGTTAATCAAACCTCATCACTCATCAGCAACTATTTGATGAGCCGCCACTATTTCGGGTCCAATTGGATTGGCGAATTGGGTTCCCGATTCACTTATTCCACTCAAACAGATCAGGTTTATGCCGAGCCACGTGCTTCTATTCAATACGATCAGACTGAATCGAGATTTCGTTATTGGAGCCTGCGGTTTTCCGGTGGACTCTACAGACAATTTATCAATGAATATCGCCTCACAAATACCGGGGTAACAGCTATCGTTCCTACATTTTCGATTTGGAGTCATGCCGATGGATCTGCCATTCCAAAAGCTTGGCATTTGAGTGGCTCCTGGTTGGTAGAACCGGCAGAAAATACATCCATTATTCTTGATGGATATTACAAATGGCAGCCTATTGCACAAATCACATCTTATTCAAACCTGAGAGAAGCTCAGCAGACTGGTACAGCAATCGAGCGAAATCAAATCAATGCATTTGGGGAGACAACCGACATACGAGCTGCCGGAGGAGGGATTCGGGTTGAACAGTCACTGGCCGGATCAACAATAAATCTTAAGGCGGGATATGATTACAGCTATTCTCGGGTCAATATGGAAACACAGTTTGGCCGAGCCCTGCCTGCACCCTGGAACGAACCCCATCGACTTCAGCTTCGTGCAATCTGGCATCTCCATTCAACCGTGAGTTTGGTCTCTAAATGGCAGGGAATCTGGGGCAGGTCATGGGCCTATCGCGACGCGTATTACAACTTTCTCTCTTTCAACCAAACCAACAGTAATACTGAATTTGATTTTAACAGCCCGGAAAAAGATCTTCTGCCGGCATTTTACCAGCTCGATATGTCAGTGGTTTACCGGCCGGTTCTGGGTCCGGCCGATCTCGAATTTCGCCTCGATCTGATCAATCTCCTCAATCGAAAAAATGCTGTTGATCAAACCCTGAATCCCGTATTTAACGGACTGGAAATGATCGGGTATGAAGAAACATACCGAACATTCCCCGGATTTTATCCCTCAGTAAGCATCAGTGCAGCCTTCTGATGAAAAAAACCAATCGTTTATAAGTCTTTCTACGCTTTACCTTCAATGAGAACATTTTTTAATTGTCAGAGTTTGTAGGCATCCACACACGCCTTATACACAATTTTCAAGAAAATATTTTCAAATTAGGTACTGACCAATTATCAAGTGTATTACATCCAGAGTAGGTTATTTAAAATTTGCTTGATGTTTGATTCGGTGAAAATAATTCGCCCTCCCGGTTTGAATGAAGCCTACTTAAAATTTAATTCCCGGCAAAACGGCGAACCGTTATTTAGAGATTAAATCAACATTCATATAAAATTATAATTCATTAGATAACAATAATTTATGACTCAAAGATACTCTATAATACTGGTTCTGCCATTCCTCCTCCTGTTGGCTTTTTTATATGTTATCATTGACAGCGATTCAAAAAATTCCGGAACAATTAATGCGGTTATTGGTGATGAAAGTTATCTTCAGCTTCACGGTGAATTACCTGATATGCATACTCCGGATTCTATTAGAATTCAGACCCACCTTAATTATGTAGTGGGATTTTTGCGCAACCGGCCCACTGATCATCTAACTACGGAACAGGAGACAAACCGCCAAAAATATCTTGACCTGTTAAAAAAGTACATTGCAAAAGGCGAATTCCCACACAATGATGGTCATCCCGACAACCGCAGACCCACTTTTGTGAGTGAAAACGGGCATATCTGTGCGGTAGGCTGGCTGGTGAAACAGACATACGGCCCTGAAATCATTCAAGAGATTAATAAAGAGTACAAGTATGATTATATCCAGGATATCGACCACCCGGATTTTCAAGAATGGGTAGATCATTCAGGTTTTACAATCGAAGAGCTGGCGATGATTCAGCCCATGTACGGTCCAATCATTACCGAAGAAGTAAAAGAGAACCGGAACCATATAAGCAGATCGTATGCAGTTGGTACAACTCTGTCGATAGGCAGTAACGCACTCTATATGAGTAACTCCTCCGGCAATCCATGGATATTAGATAGCCCCCGGCAGACGCACTGGTTTGGTTTGGCTGCTGGAACGGCTTCCGTCGTTTTGGGTGTGTTGAATGTAAATAATGCTAAAACATACACAGAGCCTGAGATCCAGATCTGCTGGGTGAATTGCACAGTAAAAGAAGTTACCCAGACAAATCACTTGCGCACCGGTGTGGCGGCCTCAACCATTGCAGTTGGCCTGGTGAGCATGACACGTGCGGGATACCACCTGCTACGAGGGTCGGATAAAGCTACTAAACAACCCTCCGGGTTGGGAGTCACTGCACTCATTGCCGCGCCGAAAATGTCAGATGAGGTCGTCCCTGCTTTGACCTATTCGATAAGGTTCTGATGGCTTGGACTAAAAATATATTAACAGGTTTTATTCTCTGATAAAAAATCTAAATCTACTTGTAACTCTGTTGATTATTTTCCTGATAACTGCCTGATGCGGTTTGCAGTCAATCACCGAACCTAATCTGACCGGAGATTGGGATTGGGTAACAACATTCGGTGGATTCAATCCCATCCTTTCTCTCCAATAAGGGGGACAAATTTAAAATTCTGCAGCCGTTCTTCTTCGTAATCATCCTCAGAGACACGTGTAATTCGGGTCATTATCTGGCTTTTTTGACTGCCGACCGGAACAACCAACCGTCCGCCAATATTTAACTGCTGAATTAAATCTTCAGGGACTACCGGGGCACCAGCTGTGACTACGATTCCATCATAAGGCGAATATGCACCCCACCCCAGAGTGCCATCCCCCAGTTTTAAAGTTGGCCGATATCCCAATTCATTCAAGATCTTCTTTGCGGCCTGATAAAGCTTATCGTGCCGTTCAACACTGTATACATCGGCTCCCAGATAACAGAGTATAGCCGCCTGATAACCGGAACCGGTACCAATTTCAAGGATTTTATCTCCCTTTTTTACCTCCAACAGTTCGGTTTGAGCGGCAACTGTATACGGTTGCGAAATCGTTTGGCCACTTCCAATAGGCAGCGCAGTATCCTCGTATGCTCTTTTTTCAAGAGCAGTATCCACAAACTGATGACGGGGAATGGCTTCAATTGCCATTAAAACAGCGGAATCACGAATTCCTTTTTGCCGGATTCCTTCTACCAACTCTTTTCTTCGCTGGGTATGTTTTCTGTTTTCTCTGTTATCGTTTGCCAATGGTCTTTTTATCTATTTCTGAATACAATTTTAAAATAATATATCGTGAGTTCGATATAGAATGAAGATAACAATCGTTCAGCCTGACTTACCCTATCGGGGAGATATGTACCGGGATTCATTTCTTCCGATACAACTTGTCCCAAACCATCGGGATAGCCGTAAGCCAGTACCAAAATAAGACAATCGATGCTCTGATAGAAATTTCTAATTTTTACCCCTTTATTTATACCATAATCCTGCCATTAAAAAAACCAATTGAATTTAATTGTAATGATTGTATTTTCATGTCATTGATTTTGCTTAATTCTTCGTCATAAGTAGGGGAAATAAGAATTAACCCATTGCTCTAAATGAAAAAATTTGCCTTAACCGCAACCATTCTGACACTACTTTTCCTGGTTGCAGGTTGGTACGATCTGTTTGCTTTTGCTCAAATCAGCGGTGAACCCAAACCCTATTTTGGGACATGGCTCAGTCTGATTCCTCCTCTGGTTGCAATCGGTTTAGCACTTTGGACGCGAGAAGTGGTTTTATCCCTGTTTGCCGGTATTTGGATCGGATCTCTATTTATGGTCAGTTTCAACCCTTTTGCGGGGACGGCTCAGTCTCTCAATTTTATGGTGGAAGCACTCGTCATCAAGGACCATGTATCTATCATTGTTTTCAGTCTTTTTCTGGGTGGAATGGTCGGCGTGATGTCCAGAAGTGGAGGAAATCAGGGGATTGTGGAATCTTTGAGCAAATATGCGACAACGCGTCAGCGTGGACAACTTTTTTCATGGCTTTCGGCACTTTTTATCTTTTTTGACGATTACGCCAATACACTGATTCGTGGGAATGCCCTTCGTCCCATGACAGATAAGCTGCAAATTTCCAGGGAAAAACTAGCCTACATAGTAGATTCCACAGCTGCTCCACTGGCTGTATGTGCCGTGATTACAACATGGATTGGATATGAGATCACTCAGATCCAGAACTCACTTGGAGATTTGGCAGCTTTATCGACCGATCCGCTAGTCGCAGCTCAACTGCAGGCGGGAGCAGATAGTGCCTTTACCATTTTTCTACACTCCATCCCTTATCTTTTTTATCCCATCTTAGCTCTGCTATTTGTTCTCATGACTATCATCATGAAAAGAGAGTTTGGCCCGATGCTGGCCGCCGAGCGCCGTGCTTTTTCCGGCGGCGGGGTATCAAGGCCCGGTTCTACACCACCCATGGATACAGAATTGAATATTTTACAACCTGTAAAGGATAAACCCCGTCGATGGTATAACTCAGGACTTCCGGTCCTGACGGTTATTTTCGTTGCACTTTGGGGACTTTTTATAACAGGATCCGTCGGCTTGAGTGCTGATGAAATGAATATCACAAATATTATCGGAAATGCAGACCCTTTTTCCGCTCTGATCTGGGCATCTTTTGCGGGCAGTTTAATAGCAATTGTATTGGTAGTTTTTCAACGAATATTGACTGTGAATCAAGCCCTGGAATCTTGGATTGGGGGAATGCAATCCATGCTCATTGCGATCATCATTTTAGTATTGGCTTGGGGATTGGGTGGAATCACCGGTGAAATGGGGACCGGTACCTATTTAGCTGCATTGGTTGGAGATAGCCTGCCTCTTTCACTGCTTCCGGGACTCATTTTTTTCATTGCTGCAATCACAGCCTTCTCAACCGGTACTTCCTGGGGAACAATGGCAATTCTGTTTCCGGTGGCCATTCCAATGGCCGTATCCATGGGTGCCGGTGTCGGATTTGCCGGTGGCGAACACTACGCAATACTGCTTGGATCGATCAGCTCTGTAATGGCCGGTGCTGTTTTTGGCGATCACTGCTCACCCATTTCCGATACAACTATTTTGAGCTCCATGTCGTCCGCTTGCGACCTGATAGATCATGTGAGAACCCAGCTTCCATATGCATTGGTAATCGCAGCCGTAGCCATGTTTGTCGGGGAACTGCCGGCAGCCTTCGAATGGATTCACCCGATTTGGGGACTTATTGCCGGTTTTCTTATCCTCTATCTCATACTGAAATTTTTCGGCGAAGACCCGGAAGCAGAGATAAACCCGGAATATTAACCACCCGGATATTGGAAATGGCTGTCTAAAAAGCATTCAATGGGTTTTATAAAACCCATTCCAAAACCGTTGTCCTTTGAACCTTGAACCCTGTACCTTGTCCCATGACCCCTGAACTCCCGAGGGATCGGGATTGTCGCTTCACTCCGCATTGCTGCGTTGGACAAAAGAGGAGCGCCACAACCTGAACCTTGTCCCCTGTCCCATGTACACTGAAACAAGAATCTCATGATTCTCTCAATTCTACAACCCACATTCATTCCCGATTTACAAGATTTGGCTACAATCATGGCCTCAGACCTGGTTGTGTTACAGGATACTGAATCGTGGTCCCGTAAGAGCCGCGTTCACAGAGCCAAAATTCGTACACCCGAAGGCACTCAATACATCAACATACCCATTCGAACCGATGACAGGAAAAATTCGATTGATCAAGTCCGAATAGATCATACAGTTATCTGGATCCCGCAAATCTTGAAATCTCTCGAATACAACTACTCAAACAGCCTCTATTACGACTTTTATGAGCCTGAAATCAGATCTGATTTAGAATCTGCCAAAGAGTATGAGTTTCTTTTACCATTTGTCTTGATGTTCAGAAATAGGGTATTTCGATTCCTTGAAGTCGATTTTAATGCTGAATTTGTGTTTGCAAGTGAGTTAGATCAATATGACTCTGATCCGGATCTTCTGTTTAAAAATTTAAATGCTTCCCAATATTTTCAAGAAGGCGGTTCCCGACATTACCAAAGACAAGGATTACTTAAAAGTGAATTGGATTTTGATCATCCCACCTATCGTCAACATTATGATGGGTTTGAAGAGGATTGTTGTTTACTGGACCTCCTATTCCAGTATGGCCCTGAAAATTTTCAAATTGTTGATAAAATTCAATAGGGATTTTTGATGTAGGAATAGTATTTTTCTTACATATTCGTTATTCATTCACTTAAAATGAATGGCTCGATGTTCGTAATGCATCTCCATCCTTTTGAGCAGATTTGATGTGAGCAATATCAGCCAAATTCAACTATTGATTTGAACCTAAGAAAATGACTTCAGATAGATTTTTAAAGCCTTATTCAACCCTTCTGTTATTAGCTGTATTAATCAGCACAATGAGTTGCGCAACATCAGATAGCACTCAGGAGGGTGCTGCGACACCTCAGGCAACGGTTTCTTCAGAACCGCCTCAGGATACACGGGATTTAACACCGGGACTCTTTGATGATCATGCACAATCCATTGCAGACTCAAATCAGGAGATCGATCTTGCCGCCATACCGGGTGGGGTTTTTCAAATGGGTGGCAATTCTGCCGGCATGCATGCTGTTGAACTGGATTCGTTTTGGATTTCTAAACATGAAGTTTCATGGGATCAATACAATTTATTCCTCGAAGACTCTATTCAGGATCTTAGAAGAGAGCTCTATAAGGTTTTCTACAATGTTGATATAGAAACGGCCGATGCAGTATCAGCGCCTACCTGGACAGAGGAATTACTTGAATTTCTTCGAGATGCAGATATTCCTGCAGATGTGATCTCTATTCCCTCACCGGCTTATGGAGATTTATCAGCCGGAATGGGTGAAAGCGGTTACCCGGCTGTAAATATCACCCACTATGCTGCACTCATGTACACAAAATGGTTAACAGTTAAAACGGGTGATTTTTATCGATTACCGACTGAAGCAGAGTGGGAGTATGCCTGCAGAGCCGGAAACTATGACAATTATACACCCTATTACGTTTCGCAAATAGATCAATATGCCTGGCACGCGGGGAACAGTGACCGTACGTATCAGCCGGTTGATTCAAAGCTCCCCAATCCTTTTGGGATCTACAATATGTTAGGGAACGTCGCTGAATGGACAATGGATCAGTATCACGAAGATTACCTTGAGAGACTCGAAGGTGAACCTGCAAATAATCCATGGTTTAAACCGGATGAACTCTATCCCAGAGCGGTTCGGGGAGGGTCCTGGATGGATCAGCCGGACGTAGCAAGTTGCTTGCAGCGCAGAGGGTCGGACCCCAGCTGGAAACGAAATGATCCTCAGTTGCCAAAGAGTTTGTGGTGGCATACGAATGCCTATCATGTGGGTTTCAGAGTTGTGAAACCAAAAAATCAGCCCAGTGGTGTAACGGATATGGAAAAATGGTGGATCGAAGCTATTCAAGATTTTTACTAAGTCGAATGTAGACGGGCGGGATTTAAACTGCTAATGAGTTTAAGGGGTCAAGTGATATTTGATGATCTCATTCATTACGCATTAGCATGATAGATTAAAAAATGAAAATAGATTATTCGATCAGATATCGATCGAAACCCGATGACTTCCACTCTTTCACGCCATCGGTTTGATTCATATAGATCACAGCTTCGGTATCTTCCAATGAGTTAATTAGTTCAATCGCCTCTACAGGATCCATCAAGGTAAGTGCTGACGCGTATGCATCTGCATCCATTCCACTCTTTGAAATCACAGTAGCTTGAAGTTGACGGGTGGCCCCCAATCCGGTTGATGAATCTAAAATGTGAGAGTACCTTTTCCCATCTATTACCACATACTGAAACATATCACCGGAAGTGGTCACCGTTTTCCCTTGGATAGCTAACCGAATATGTCCATACTCATTTTCTCCCTTTTTCATGGGTACGGCAACCTCCCAGGAATTCTTACCCGGAGGTGGGTCGCCTAAAGTTATGTCTCCACCGGTATCAACCAATGCGATAGGAAATCCCATATCGACCAACAGCTCAATTGCTTTTTCAGCAACATATCCTTTCGCAATACCCCCCAAATCCAGTTCCATTCCCTCTTTTTCCAGAGTAACAGACCTGTCAGACTCATTTATCTGAATATATTCATAACCGACACTTTGAAGTAACTCATCCAATTCTTCTTGATCCGGGATTACCGGTTTAGGCATCATCCGTGTCATACGCCAAGCTTTGGAAAGAGGCCCGATAGTTACATCAAAAGCGCCATTTGTCAGTACTGAAATCTCTTTTGACGCTGAGAGAACCTCAAAAAGAGGTTCACTGACAATCATTGGTTCATTAGACCCGGATAACCGTGACAATTGATTGAGTTCACTGTCTGCGATATAGTTACTCATGATCCCATTGATCTCTTCAACAAATTCAAAAACAGCATTTGCCGCGTTTTCAGCCATTACTTCATTATCAGAATAGAGAATGATGGCAAACTGAGTCCCCATATGATTGGAGTGATACGTATAGCGTTCCAACTCCTGAGCATTAACAACTGAAAAAGCCGAGAGCAAAAAAAAGATGTGAAATATGAAAAAGTGTAGACGATACATAAAATTTTAAAAAGAATTGAATTCTGATCGCTGATTAATTTAACGAATATTCTGATTGAGAAGTACTAATCCTTCTTTTTCTCAATCGTAAAATGGAAAACGCTCCCTTTGCCCTCCTCAGAGTCGACCCAGATCTGCCCGCCTTGATCTTCAACAATTTTTTTACTGATCGCCAATCCTAAACCGGTACCTCTATAAGTTTCACTGTTTTGAAGTCTTTGAAAGAGATTAAATATTTTTTCCCTGTTATCCGGATGAATTCCAACGCCGTTATCACGAACCGATATTTTCCAAAAGTCCTTTGACTCCTCAGATGTAATTGTGATTACAGGATTTTCATCTGATCTGCTGTAATTTAATGCATTCTGTATCAAATTTTGTAATATTTGCTGCATAGGACTTCTTGCAGCCCATACTTTTGGGAGATTTTTATAATTGATGACAGCCTTTTTCTCATGAATCAATTTTTTATATAAAAGCTCTACATCTTGAACTATTTTTTTGAGATCTAAGTGAGATTTCTCAATACCCATGCGGCCAACCCTGGAATACTCCAGCAGATCTAAAATAATCCGGCGCATTCGTTTTGCTCCATCTGTTGCGTAGTATATATATTTTTTACCCTTCTCATCCAGAACTTGGCCATATCTGGTTTCGAGCTGAGTCAAAAAACTGGTAATCATACGTAACGGTTCCTGCAGATCATGAGATGCGACAAACGCAAAGTTTTCCAAATCTGCATTTGAAGACGCTAATTCTTTAGCCTTCTGTTCCAAAGATTGATTCAACTCGGTTAGCAACTCTTCAGTTGCTTTTCTTTGAGTGATATCTTTAAAAAAAACAGAGAGTCCATTTTGGGAAGGATAAGCGCTCACTTCGAACCAACGTTTAACCCCATCATAATAATCTTCAAAGTGAATTGTCCGCTGTTCGTTTATTGCCTGATTGTATTTCTGATATGATATATTTTCTGTCGCATCGGCAAAAAGATCCCATAAATGTTTTCCTATAATTTTTACTTTTGGCATTTTAAGAAGTTCCGAAGCCCTCTGATTCCAATAAGTAACCGTAAAATCTTTATCCACTGCAAAAAAACCATCCCCAATTCTTTCCAGAATCTCAATTCTCTCCTCGGTTGCCTTTTTAATTGCCAATTCTGCAACTTTCCGATCATCAATATCCTGAAAACTTCCATACATTCGGATCGGTTTATCCTTATACATTTCGACTTCACCAATCGTGCGCACCCATTTTTCATTTCCCTTTGCAGTCACGATTTGCAACTCAAGATCCCACGAAGTTCCTTTTGCCACAGCTTCCTGAACCGCGTCAAGAATTTTATCCCGGTTATCTCCCTCCTTATAAAAACTCAACACTTCATCCAAACGTGGGTTATATCCGGATTCCACTTCGTGAATCCCTCTTGTAATATCTGTCCAAAAAATTTCCTGGGTTTCCAGGTCATACTTCCAGCTTCCAATTTTTGCAAGCCGGTTTGCCTGATCTAAGAGTTCTTCAACCTCCCTTTGTTCAGTGATATCTTCAATGGCCCCTATCAATCGCTCAACTTTGCCTTTATTATCTCTGATAACAACACCTTTATCCAGCACAATCGCATAGGATCCATCTGCTTTTTGAAGTCGATACTTTTGCTGATATTTTGATTCACTTCCCTCCAATACTTCTTTTACTCTCTTTTCGACTCTGTCAATATCATCAGGGTGAATTTTTTCACTCCAATCCTCATATACATAATTCTCTCCAAAATTATTATACCCAAGGAGTGTTTGATAACCTTCACCCCAAAACAGTTTACCCGTCTTAATTTCATAATCCCAAATGACTTCAGAAGTCGCTTTAGTTACAAATTCAAATCGCTCATTGCTCTTCTGAACTTTGTACGATTCTGTAATCTCAGTTGCTGAAACAAAAACTCCTATTATCTCCTCCTGTTCATCTTGCGCCGGCTTATAACAAATGGAAAAAACTTTTTCACTTTTATCAGGAAGAGGTACAGTGATATTGTATTGTTCTACTTTACCATTTAATACTCTTTTATAAATTTCTTTGACATTTTCTCTTCTCTCAGGCTCAGCATATTGAATGATATTTTCACCATGGACAATCTCAATATCAAAATATTTTTTATAAAGCCTTTTAAACTGATCATTGAATGCAACAACTTTTAACTCTCGGTCCAACAGAATAAAAGACTCATCGGTATTGTTCAGGAAAATCTTCGTTCTCAATTCGGCCCTCTTGCGATCGGTAATATCGATCAAAAAAGTTGCCGTATACCGCTCACCGGTTTTATCTTCATAAACTGAAGATGAAAATTCACAGGGAAATTTTTCACCCCCTTTGCGAATTGCAATTAATTCTCCGGAAGTGACCCCGTTCTCATCTCTCTCTTTTAATTTTTCAAGAAATCCCGGTGTATTTTGGTCTATCACCCCCTCCCTTCCGATTTCCCGGAACTCTTCTACACTATACCCAAACATTTTTTCAGCCGTACGATTTGCATCCAGAATAGATCCGTCCGGTTGGGTGATAAAAAAAGCGGCTATTTTGTTCTCAAAGAGCACCTGAAATTTCAGCTTCTCAGGTATCTCAGGTTTGTTTGACATTTTATTCCCTCCATACAATGCAGAGGCTATTTATCATTTCTGAAAAATCATAAAGAATTGTACTAAAATTAAAGCCCATACCCATTATACTAAATGTAGATATACTTTGAGTTACACTGCATTATATTATTGATAAAATATATAAAGAGATCAACACCCCCCAAACACTCATTCAAATTCAGAACTGAACGGTTCATTAAAAATATGCGTATATTGAAGTTCATTAACGTATAGCCCTGCGAAAAGCCGGGCTTTTTTCATTTTTAATACCCTATATGTCATTTAAAGCATTAAACATTATTGATCCCATTCTAAAATCACTGTCTCAAGAGGGATATTCCAATCCAACATCGATTCAAACACAAGCAATACCCTTTGTATTAAAAGGCTCAGACCTGATTGGTTGTGCTCAAACCGGGACGGGTAAAACTGCCGCTTTTGCTGTTCCAATCCTTCAGTTGCTGCATTCCACAGAAAGAGATCATCAAAAGAAAAAAATCAGAAGCCTGATCGTTACACCCACCCGTGAGCTGGCGATCCAGATCGAAGAGAGTTTCCAAACGTATGGCCGATATACAGATCTTAGAAGCTGTGTGATATTCGGTGGAGTGAATCAAAAAAGTCAGACAAAAGCTCTAAAGAGTGGCGTTGATATTTTAGTTGCCACGCCCGGTCGTTTACTGGACCTGATGAACCAGGGATTCATTTCACTCAGCGATATAGAAATTTTTGTTCTGGATGAAGCAGATCGAATGCTGGATATGGGGTTTATACACGATATTAAAAAGTTGTTGGCAGTACTCCCCAAAAAGAGACAAACACTCTTTTTCTCGGCTACCATGCCTCCTGAAATTATTAAACTATCTAAATCAATACTTCATAACCCGGTGAAAGTAGAGGTGACTCCGGAATCTTCTACCGTGGATGCGATCCGGCAGGAACTCTATTTTGTGGATAAGGGGAATAAGAAAAATTTACTGATTGATACCCTTTTGGATGAGGATATTAGATCAGCACTTGTTTTTACACGGACCAAACACGGGGCAAATAAAGTTGTGAAGATGTTGAATGCTGAGAATATCGGAGCGGAAGCCATTCATGGCAATAAATCGCAGGCGGCCCGACAAAGAGCACTGGGCAATTTTAAAGACCAAACCACCCGCGTGCTTGTTGCGACCGATATTGCAGCACGTGGCATAGATGTGGATGAACTCCAGTACGTAATCAATTATGAGATTCCAAATATCCCTGAAACGTATGTCCATCGGATCGGCAGAACCGGTAGAGCGGGAGCAGATGGTACCGCACTTTCCTTTTGTGATGCACAAGAAAAGGAGTATCTGCGTGATATTGAAAAATTGATTGGCAAAAAGATTCCGGTAATGGATAGTCACGACTATCCCCTCATCGATCACAATCCTCCACAACCAGAAAAGCAACAATCCCGAAAATCATGGGGAAAGAGTTCAAGCAATAAAAAGAATAATAGCCAGGTTTCCCGTAGCAAACGGGGTAATCAAAGCAGAGTAAAACGGCCGAGATAATCGGAAACACATGACAAGCGTTCATGGACAGTATGTGAAAAACACAAGTGTCAATGGGCGTGCAGTCTTTTCCCGTAGTTCGTGAACGGAGTGAGCGAAATGACTTGGTAAGCGTTCATGGGCAGTATGTGA
>DEMS01000034.1:139976-146504 GCA_002359315.1 Bacteroidetes bacterium UBA2664
GACTTGGCAAGCGTTCATGGGCAATATGTGAAAAACACAAATTAAATGGTCCATCAAAAGCAGCCTCAGCACTGAGTTTTGGCCGGTATAAATTTGCATTTTTCACATACTGCCCATTCTCTTGAACTACAGACTAATTCAAGGCCGGTAGTTTTTATAATCAATAACCCCACTGCGTCCTCCTGAATTTATTTCAGGATCTCAGGGCTAGAGTTATTCAAAATCTATTGATTATACCGAACTCATAAACCTGGAGATCCTGATCTTCATCAGGATGAGGGTTTATTTTGATTGGTCACCATGGCACCCACCTACCACGTCATCTTGAATTTATTTCAAGATCTCGGGGCGACGGTAATTTTTGACCGATATTATTTCACTAAATTTTTAAGCCATTGTTCATATTTTATAATATCTCGAACTCGCTACTCAGTAGATAGTTCAGGTAACTGCTTGGAGTTTTTTGAAAACTTACAAATCATATGAATATGTCAAAATTGAATATAGCAGCCATCCAGCTTAACAGTCAGCCAAACCTTGATGAAAGTTTGGGCCAATGTTATTCGGCAATTGAATCGGCAGCCAAAAGTGGGGTAAACCTCATTGCACTGCCTGAGAATTTTGCTTTTTTGGGCGATGAAATCCAGAAACAGCAGAAAGGAGCTGAAATTTCAGAGAACGTACTGGATGTAATCCCAAAATGGTCTAAAGAATTCAACGTTACCATACTCGCAGGAGGCTTCCCTGTACCTGTATCAAATGGAAAAGTATATAACCGATCCATCATCTGCGACGCAACCGGAAAGATTGTTGCTTCGTACAATAAGATTCATCTGTTTGATGTATCCTTAACTTCAGATGAAACCTATCGGGAATCTGAGACGGTAGAAGCCGGGGATCTGACACCAACTGTTTGTACTCTATCATCTGAAAATCTCGGAAGCATTACTCAGGATCCATTTAATGTAAATCTTGGCATGACGATCTGTTATGACCTTCGATTCCCTGAACTCTTCCGGGAACTGACCAATCTGGGATCAGAGATCATTTTTGTACCTGCTGCATTCACGCAGCCCACCGGCAAAGCACACTGGGAAGTTCTTCTTCGAGCTCGTGCCATAGAAAACTCTCTATTTATCGTAGCTCCTGCTCAGACCGGAACTCACGGCAGTAAACGAAAAACTCATGGTCATGCCATGATTATTGATCCATGGGGAAATATACTTTCTGATGCAGGCACCGAACCCGGTTTTGCTATGGCTGCAATTGATCTGAATCTAATTTCTGAAGTAAGACAAAAATTGCCATCAATACATCATCGGGTACTGCCGGGATAATTGATATACTCCATAACATTCGCTTCCAGCACACTCAGCGGTACACTTCCACTCAAAAGTACCACATCATGAAATTCACGAATATCGAAATCATCCCCTAAAGCTTCTTCAGCCATGGATCGAAGCTCTCTTATTTTGATTTCACCCATTTTATAAGCCAGTGCTTGTCCGGGCCAAAAAATGTAGCGGTTTATCTCAGATCGGATATTGTGCAACGAAAGCGCTGAGTTGGATGCCATATATTCAATCGCCTCCTCCCTGCTCCACCCTTTGGCGTGCATTCCGGTATCCACTACCAGCCTGAGGGCTCTCCACATTTCATAGCTCAATCGGCCAAAATTGTCATAAGGATCATCATACATCCCCACTTCAAGGCCCAATCTTTCCGAGTAGAGCGCCCACCCCTCCACATAAGCAGTGAATCCGGACGCCGATCTGAACTTCGGCATATCCTCAAGCTCTTGTTGAAGGGCAATCTGAAGGTGGTGTCCGGGTACCGCTTCATGCAGCGACAGAGCAACTACTTCATAGAGTGGCCGACTTTTCAAATCATACGTATTTACCGCATAAAACCCCGCTCTTGTACCATCAGCCGTACCCCGACTGTAATATGCAGTAGCCGTTCGCGGCGCCAGATAGTCCGGAATTTCCATGATCCCATAAGGCAGTCGGGGCAACGTTTTGAAAAGCTCCGGTAACTTTCCATCCATCTTTTTAAGAACATAGGCCGTCTCTTTCATCAACTCTTCAGCGCTTTCAGCATAAAATTGAGAATCTGTACGTAAAAACTCCACAAAACCATCAAAATTTTCGCCAAACCCACTCTCTTCAACGATCTCCATCATCTCATTTCTGATTCGCTGTACTTCATTTAATCCAATTTGATGAATCTCATCCGGTGTAATATTCATCGTTGTATTCATCTCCACCAGAAATTGATAATACTTCTCGCCTCCTGAAACTTCCGTAATACCAATCGTTTCCGACGAGGCCGGGATGTATTCATCGATCAAAAATCGCTGTAGCTTTTCATACTCGGGAATGACAACTGTTTTTAAAACCTCCACTGCACGCTCTCTCAATCTCAAACGATCATCTTCATCAACAGAAGCCGGGAAATTTTCAAAGGGTTCAAATAAACGTGTCTCCGTGACATCTTCATGAATATGTGCCTCCACAGAAGC
Organism: Bacteroidetes bacterium UBA2664; assembly: GCA_002359315.1. Lineage (GTDB taxonomy): Bacteria > Bacteroidota > Rhodothermia > Balneolales > Balneolaceae > Rhodohalobacter. The sequence continues at coordinate 142,498 of DEMS01000034.1, forward strand.
CATATAGTTCTCAAATACGATTTTCGGCCTTACAATGCCGAGCTCAATTCCCTTTTTCATTCGTTCGATATATCCGGCATTGTACTCCGGAAAAGCCGCCAATCGACTCAAATAATTGTCATAATCCTCACTATTTCGCAGGGAGACGCGGTTTCCCAGATCCGCAAATGTAGAGTGATAATCCCACCACCCATTCAGAGGCAACAGATGGTGATTGGATTCATAGCTGCGAATACTGTTCTCCAGCTGAAGTTTGAAAATGTCATAGTTCACCCTATGCTCCATTGCCAAATCCTCTCTGTCAATCTCCTCCAGGTGCGCAAGAAATTGCAGTTCTTGATGATAACGCTCCTCCAGGGCATCCAATCCGGTTGCAGGTAACAAGTCATCAAACCGATGATCCCCTTCGGAAGTTGCCGTTAATGGGTTGGACTGTAGCGTATACTCCCAATGATTCTCAAAAAGTTGAAGCAGTCGTTGATCGGTTTGCAGGGTGTCGACGGGGGATGTGATAAATAGCAGGATTAGTATCTGAATCATAAGGCAGTTGTTTTGATTTGATTAGGATGATAATCAATGCACGGTTGGAGGTCAACAACGCCTTCATGTTACAGCGTATTTTTGTTTGATTCTGATTACCAAATCAGCATTCAATTTCCCGTCTGAAACCATTATCTTTACAGGTAGAAATTCAAAAAAGAAATCATTTAAACTGCAGAGTCTATGTCGAACGCCTATTTTAAGATTCAAGAGCCACAAAACGAACCCTATTTTTCATTTGCTCCCGGAACCCCTGAGAGAGAGTCCCTGAAAAAACGGCTTGAGGAGTTAAAGTCTGAAGTCATTGAAATTCCCGCGATTATCAACGGAAAAGAGGTTCGTACATCCAGAACCGTTGATGTTATCATGCCACATAATCATCAGCACAAATTGGCTACTCTCCATCTGTGTGGAGAAAAAGAGGTCAATATGGCGATCGAAGCCTCATTGGAAGCTCAAAAAGAGTGGTCTGTGATGCCCTGGGAAGAGCGTGTTGCGATCTTTCAAAAAGCGGCAGATCTGGTTACAGGCCCGTGGCGCGATACGATGAACGCCGCTACGATGCTGGGTCAGTCCAAAACACCCCATCAGGCAGAAATTGAAGCTGCCGGTGAACTGGCCGATTTTTTACGATTCGGTGCCTGGTATCTGGCAAATATCATGGCGGATCAGCCCTATTCCCCGGAAGGGATCTGGAATCGGGTTGAGTATCGTCCGCTCGAAGGATTCGTTTTTGCCGTGAGTCCGTTTAATTTCACAGCGATTGCCGGAAATTTACCCTCTGCCCCTGCCATGTGTGGGAATGTGGCGATATGGAAGCCCTCAACCGAGTCGGTTTATTCCAATTATTTCTTCATGAAAATTTTAAAAGAGGCCGGTCTGCCCGATGGTGTCATCAATTTTGTACCCGGACACGGCCCCGATATTGGTGATCCTGTTTTTGATAGCCCCCATTTTTCCGGACTACACTTTACAGGCTCTGAGCCAACTTTCAACAGAATCTGGAAGACGATTGCCAACAATCTCGACAGGTACAAAACCTACCCTCGCATTGTCGGTGAGACCGGCGGAAAGGATTTTATCTTCGCTCACAACAGCGCCGATGTTGATGCACTCGTTGTAGCTGCATTGAGAGCTGCTTTTGAATATCAGGGGCAAAAATGCTCTGCAGCTTCCAGAATGTATATTCCTAATTCGATTTGGCCGGAGTTTCAGGAGAAATTTTTAGTCGAAGTTGCTGAAATCCAGGTCGGTGATGTGGAAGATTTTTCCAATTTCATGGGCGCGGTGATCAGTAAAAAAGCTTTTGACAAAATTACGAGCTACATCGACTTTGCGCGGGAAGCTGACGATGCTGAAATTATCTCCGGCGGTGACTATGATGATACCGTTGGATATTTCATCAAACCGACCGTAATCCTGACGAAAAATCCGAAATTCAAAACCATGGAAGAGGAGATTTTTGGTCCGGTTTTGACAATCTACGTCTATGAAGATGATCAGTTTGAAGAGACACTGGATCTGTGCGATTCAACTTCCCCATTTGCATTAACCGGAGCGATCTTTGCCAAGAACAGATATGTGGTTAAAAAGATGTCTGATCGGTTCCGTCAGAGCGCCGGTAATTTCTACATCAATGAAAAACCAACGGGAGCTGTTGTAAATCAACAGCCTTTTGGCGGATCCCGAAAATCCGGGACAAACGATAAAGCGGGTAGTGTGATCAACATGCTCAGATGGCTATCAGCCAGATCCATCAAGGAAGCCCGTGTTGCAGCAAAAGATTGGAGATATCCGTATATGGGTTCGGCGCCGGAAGAGTCATAATTCTTTGATGATTTTGTATATCGAGATATCAATCCAAATTAGAGTGACTCTATTTAATTAAACCATTACCGGATGACCAACCATGATATAGGATCCCATTATAAGTATTGGCTATTGCTTACTGTCATTTCATTGCTGAGTTTGTCCGGTTGCGACGATACCTTTCAGCCTTTTCAGGAAAATGATACTTATGTCTTTTCTATTCAAGGATATCTGGATGCCTCGGCAGACACCCAATGGGTCCGTGTAGGAACCGTTCGACAGATTATTGATGAACCTCCGAATCCGGATGGAATCACGGTTACATTGAAAGATCTGGAAAGTGGTGAAACCGCGGTCTTGAAAGATTCTTTGATTGCTTCTCTAAATGTTCTCAGTTACTGGACTACAATGGAGGTCAAACATGACCAATCCTATGAGATCACTGCGGAGAGGACGGATGGAAATAAAAGTAGGGTCACATTGACGACTCCTCCGGAATTCCCACCTTTACATATCATATTTCAAGGTGGCATTGGGGTTACTCCGGGAGTCAGTATCTGGATTGATGATTCCATAGAACACATTGCCGATTTACAGTCTGTATGGTACGTAAATATCATCCGGGAGACCGAAGTTCAAAGGAGAATTTTTACATTTCCGTTGCGAAACACTCTTGAACCTTCCCGTTCTTATGGCGGTACATATACAACAGTTAATGATTGGGATAGAGAATTGGCACTGATTCAACAGGAAGTTGGGATGGGTGCAGTGGTATCGGTAGTCAACAGACAAATATTTGCAGCATCCGGGGGTCCGGAGTGGAATGATGACATATCCTCAATTAATGATTTGGAGTATTTTATTTCCGGTAATAACTCCAATGTAGAGAATGGACTGGGATATGTAGTGGGAGTCAGCATCCAATGGTTTCATCAAGATACTTGTTATGGGCCCGATGGATCAAATGCCGGGCCCTGTGTACCGGAAAAGCCTTACTGGTACCCATGATGAACCATCCGAATGAAATTCATTCCCTCTTTTTGGAGATTGCCGCTGATCTGAGTCCTCAATTGGCCGACAGTATCAAACGAGTCGGCCCCATTGAACTTCAGTCGGAGAATTCGATTCCTTTGGCAGAACATATGTGCCGATCTGTAACCGGTCAGCAGCTCTCTGTAAAAGTTGCCAAAATAATTTGGGGGCGCCTTCTTGAGGCCTCAGGTGATCAGCCGTTATCAGAATTCATCACCATTGACAAAACTGATCTGTTGCGATCGTGTGGGTTATCTGCTGCTAAAGTTCGTACAGTGTGTGGGATTGCGGAAGAAGCGCGGGCAGGTAATCTGGAAGCTGTGGATCTAGGTGCATTAAATCATCAGGAACGATCAATGAGGCTCATCCGGCTGTGGGGAATCGGGCAGTGGACAGTCGATATGATCTCCATTTTCTATTTCGGTGATGAAGATGTCTGGCCCGATGGCGACCTGATTGCCCGAACAACATTGGAAAAACTTACAAGCAAACGGCGTAAAACCGTACGAACCGCCGAACGTTTTGCTCCGTATCGATCACGACTTGCCATTTACATGTGGGAGTTTAATGATTTGGCTACCAACCCCAATCTACCGTCATCCTGATGCAGGTGTCTGTTGCACAAC
>DEMS01000023.1 GCA_002359315.1 Bacteroidetes bacterium UBA2664
ATTGGAATTGACGCCAAATAATTTAACGAATGTAGGGGAAGGACGCTTCTTTTTTAACAGAGGGCCTGAATTTATTTCAGGATCTCAGATGCTTGACCGTCGTTTAGAATCTAAAAATGAAGGAATCACGTTTAAAAGACAAAAAAACGAACTTTGTACAGTAAACAATTAAAAAATTTAGAATAAGAAAAAACTATGAGTTGGTTAGATAAACTGGGTTTAAAAAAGAAAGAGAAACTTGAAAAAGGGGTCGAAAAAAGCAGGGAAGGATTACTAAATAAGATTAGTAAAAGTGTTGCCGGAAAGGATAAAGTTGATGACCAAACACTGGATGATCTTGAAGACGCTTTAATCTCTTCTGATGTGGGCGTGAAAACCACGATTGAAATTATTCGAAGGCTGGAAGACCGTGTAGCCAGAGATAAATTTATTACTCAAAATGAACTTCAACAGATTTTAAGGGAAGAGATTACGGCCCTTTTAAAAGAAAGCAGCCCCGATCAGCCTGCAGAATTTGATGCTGATTTTACTCATAAACCTCATGTCGTACTCATTGTCGGCGTAAATGGAGTGGGAAAAACGACAACCATCGGCAAATTGGCGCATCTGTATAAACGAGCCGGTAAAAATGTACTTTTAGGTGCAGCGGATACGTTTCGCGCGGCAGCTGTGGATCAGCTCACCATTTGGAGTGAACGTGCCGGTGTACCGATCATTCAACAAGGCCAGAATGCAGATCCGGCAGCCGTAGCATACGACACCGTTGCATCCGCAAAGTCAAAAGGAGCGGATATCGCACTGATCGATACCGCCGGACGCCTCCACAATAAAAAATCCCTGATGGAAGAATTGGGGAAAATTAAACGGGTGATGGGGAAAGTAGTGGATGGGGCTCCTCACGAGATATTATTGGTTCTGGATGCATCTACCGGTCAAAACGCACTCCTCCAGGCAAAGGCATTTACAGAAGTCGTCGATGTAACGGGGCTGGTATTAACAAAGCTGGATGGTACCGCGAAAGGAGGAATTGTAATCGGAGTCTCTAATGAATTGAGTGTACCGGTAAAATATATCGGGGTCGGTGAACAAATTGAGGATCTGCAGGTTTTTGACAGAATGGCTTTTGTGAAAGCCCTGTTTGGAGAAGATTAAAAGGCATTATTTTTCAACCTTTTGCGAAGTTTGAAAGTAATTTTGTACTATAATCTAATTCTGAACGAATCACTTTTATAAATGAAAAACTCTTTCTTACTTCTGCTAACCTTAATAATACTGTTTGTTAATGCCTGTCAATCCCCTTCTTTAGACTATGACGGTGCTGTAGTGATCCAAAATATCACGACCATCGACGCAGTAAACGGAGTGAATGAAAATCGGGATGTGGTTTTCAAAGATGGGAAAATTATCCGTGTGGCTGAAACGGAGGATTTATCAGCGGTTGATAACATTGAAATCATCGATGGATCAGGAAAATATCTGATTCCGGGATTGTGGGACACTCATGTGCATTTCTCTTATGATGAAGACCTCACACCCGCTATGTTTGATCTCTTTTTGATCTATGGAATTACGAGTGTCAGGGATACCGGCGCAGAGATTAGCTATGTGAAGGAGTGGAAAGACAGAGCCCTATCCAATCCGTTTGAAGCCCCAAGAGTGATGATTGCAGGCCCTCTGTTGGATGGAATGCCAAATGTGTATGATGGCAGCTCCCCCGGACGGCCACTTCTATCGGAGGGATTTGCAACCGTGGATGAGATCACGGAAGGAATCTATCGGTTGGATAGCATCGGTGTTGATCTCCTGAAGGCATATGAAATGTTGACACCGGAACAGTTCCACGAGGTTACCCGGCTCGGTAAAGAGTTGGGCCTTAAAGTGACCGGACACGTTCCGCTCAGTATGGACGTAATTTCAGCCTCCAACGCGGGATTAAACAGTATGGAGCATTTGAGAAATTTGGAACTCTCTTCAGCATCCAACGCGGATGAGCTTTTGGAAGAACGACGACAAATGCTGATTGACGGAAAAGATGACGAAGGAGGTGTGTTGCGCTCCAGAATTCATTCAGCTCAACGTGAAAGAGCGATCCAAAACTATGATGATCAGAAAAATGATGAGGTGTTGAGCGTATTAGCGAAAAACGAAACATGGCAGATTCCGACTCTTGCATTAAACCTTGGGGCAACAGAAATGCATTTTATGGAGCCCGAATGGCAGGATGCGTTTCGATATTTACCTAAATCTGTTGAAGATAATTGGCGGGAGAGCGTTGCGATGAGAACAGATTCAGAAGTGACGCCTTTTCGAGTCCAACAGAGCGAATGGCTGCTCAACATGGCCGGAAAGATTCACCGCGCAGGGATAGAGATCATGGCCGGTACCGATACCCCAATTGGTTTATTAACACCGGGAAAGAGTCTTCACAGGGAATTGGAGCTATTGGTAGAAGCCGGTTTAACACCATTGGAGGCTTTAAAAACAGCCACGCTAAATCCGGCTCGATATTTTGGTATGGAAGATGAACTTGGAACTATCGATGAAGGGATGTGGGCTGATTTAATCATGCTGAATTCAAATCCGCTCGAGGATATTCGAAATACTGAAGAGATTCACACCGTAATCAGGCAGGGCAATGTTCTTAATCCTGCCACACTCAACCAAATGAAAGAACGATTAATAAATCGATGACAAGGCTGGAAACAAAAATACCTCCTGTTTTTGTTTTTATCATAGCTGCCCTGCTGATATGGATTGCCTCTAAATATTTACCGTCGATAGAAATACCGGATATGATCAGGTGGATCATCGTCCTTATATTTTTACTGTTCGGTGCGGTGATGGGGGTTTCCGGAGTGTATTCGTTCTTCAAAAATGAAACGACCGTTAACCCATTGGAGCCCCAAAAAGCAACATCACTGGTTGGTTCAGGCGTTTATAAGATTTCCCGTAATCCGATGTATTTAGCGTTGGCGTTGGTATTGATCGCATTTGCGGTGTATTTGGAATCGTTATGGTCTCTGCTAATCGTACTTCTTTTTATGACCTATATGACCCGTTTTCAGATTTTTCCTGAAGAGAGAGCGATGATTCAGTTATTTGGAGAACAGTATACGGACTATATGAATCGTGTGCGCCGCTGGATTTGAATGAATAACTTACAAAAGAATCCAAACCATCAACTGTAGGGTAATAAGTCCTGTAATACCCATGATCAAGGTTGCAACGGTATGCGTTTTTAGGGCGGTGGGGGTATCCATCTCAGAGAATTTTGCCACGACCCAAAAATAGCTGTCATTGACATGGGAGACGGTTAAAGCGCCCGCACCTACGGAAAGAACCGTAAGGGCCTTCCCAAAAACTGAATCCAAACCGAGGGGAGCCAAAAGAGGTGCCGTGATTGCGGCAGCCGTGATGATCGCAACAGTTGAGGAGCCTTGAGCCGTTTTCAGAAAGGCAGCGATCAAAAAAGGGATCAAAATACCGAGTCCGCCGATCTCCGCAAATCCGGCGGCAAATTCTCCCAGATCGGTTTCCCGAAGAACAGAGCCAAAAGCGCCCCCGGCTCCGGTAATCAGTATGATAAGCCCCGCTTTTTTTAATGCCTCCTCAAGCCACTTGTTCTGTATTTTTTTCTCACCTCTGCCGACCATCAAAAATGCAAAACAGACACCGATGAGCAGTGCAATGATTGGATCGCCGGTAAATTTCAACATTGAAAGCAGAAACTCATCACCAAAAGGGGCTGCAGGCAGTTCCGCGATCGATTTGAGTGCAATCAAAACGATTGGGATCAGAATTGGGACAATTGCCATCCAAAAAGCTGGGGGTTTTACAATTGAGGAGGTGGATGTATCTTTGATTTCAAACTGAATATCGAATCGTTTGCAATATTTCATTGCCCAGACCAGCGAAACGGCCATTACCGGTATGGATACAATCAAACCCAGAATCAACACCCATCCTACATCAGCGCCTAACGTTGCCGCAGCCGCCAGCGGGCCCGGAGTGGGCGGAACAAATACATGCGTGGCGTAGAGTCCGGATGCGAGGGCAATTGCTAAAACGGCTAATGGGATATTGGCCCTTTTGGCAATGGCCTTATTAAGGGAAGAGAGAACTATAAATCCTGAGTCACAGAAGACAGGTATTGAAACAATATAGCCGGTAATTCCCATGGAGATCGGCGAATTTTTCTCACCCACTACATCTAAAATTTTATTTGCCAGCACTCTTGCTCCGCCGCTCCGGTCCAGGTACTCCCCAATGATAGCTCCTGCTGCTATTACAATACCTATGCTTCTAAGTGTACTCCCAAAACCATCGGCTAACGACCCGACCAAAATGGCAACTTCCAAGCGGGCTAAAAAACCCATTAGTATGGCGCCAAATAGTAGAGCTAAAAAAGGATGAAGATTGAACTTAACCGTCAATGTGACAATAAAAACAACGACTACAATTAACCAAAGAAAGATGACCATATTTGAGGGCCTATATTATGTTCAAATCTGTTAAATGATTGAATATTCTGACTTTCTGAAAAAACAATAACCACTGATTAAAATCAACTATTATTCAACGGTTTAAGGGTTGTAAATGAATCAACACGCTCTGGATTATAAATGAATCGATGGGACATGGGCCGTAAATGAATCAAACGGACTGGGTTGTTAATGATTAAACGGGGCCAGGTTTGTAAATGATTCAGCGAGGCCTGGCTTGGGTGAGATCAATAAACGAGTCATTATCAACAACCGGCCGAGCACTGCTGTTGGCCGTTTGGATTACTGAGGTGTAAATAAGCTGAACTACACGATTGTATTTACTGAAATCAATTTTATCAATGGTGTCGGTAGGCTGATGATAATCTTCATGAACACCGGTAAAGAAAAATACAAACGGGACACCCAAACGACCCAGGTTCCAATGATCACTTCTTCGGTAAAATTGACTTCGATCGGTAAGATCATTGTATTTTCGATCCAGCCGCATGTTTGCACTGCGATCATTTGCAAGGACCACAAGGCTGTCTAATCCGGATGAAATGATCTCACCACCGATCAAGTAGACATAGTCGGTGTCTCCAAGGGCAATATTCTCCGGATCACTTCGCCCGATCATATCGGCATTAAAAGCGGCAATGGTTTGATCGATTGGAACAACCGGATGATCTGAGTAGTAACGTGAGCCCAGCAGTCCAAGCTCTTCAGCCGATACATGTAAAAAAAGAATGCTTCTTCTTGTTCGATAACCCTGAACGGCTGCTTCATGAAGGGCGTCGGCAATTGCCATTAATGCAACCGTTCCGCTGCCGTTGTCATCCGCCCCGTTATAAATTAACTCTTCCCCGGCAAATGAGGTTTCAATTCCCATGTGGTCGTAATGTGCCATCAAAACCACGGCTTCATCCTTTAATTGCGGGTCACTTCCTTCCAGAAATGCGACTACATTTTCAGTCTGTATAGTACCCGGATAATAAGGTTCGTACTTAAGCAGATACCCCGACGGTGTTGACCGAAATAACCCTAAGTCTTGAGATATGGAGTCTTTTAATGTGAGAATGTCAGCTTCCTTTTCCAGGTTAAGTAACTGAACAGCCATTTCCGGATTCACATACTTAACATTATCAGATTCTTTATCTGTCGGTTGAGATTGATCCAGATACGTAAGTGACAATCTTCCATGAGATTGATGAAAAATAGAGTTCACTCCGATAATGTCATGATAAAGCTCTGATGGAAAATCCGAAATCAATAGAACACCGCTTGCGTTGTACTGACTGAGAATATGATCCACCCTCAAATTCAAATCGTAGTCATCAACCGGAAAAGCCGGATTATTCAGGATCCTGTCAGGAAGTTCTTCATAAATCATAACCCAGGCATTTTCCAATAGTGCGGGATCCAGATGTTGAATTCCATGATGCGGATCATCGATACCAAAACCTGCAAAAACAATGGGCCCTTCACGCTTTTGATATCCGCTCATAATACCGGAATAGACGCCAACTTGATCTGGAGTTTCTACTGACCTGTTAACTGTCGTAGTATCGGAACCGGATATCTGATAGGTAGTATAGACCAGGCTATCCACTTTAGAAGTTGTTAAATCAAAATGCTGAAAATAAGTGTCATTATCCCCCATGGGTGTAAAATCCAGCTCACTGTAGAAATCAGACAGATATTTTGCTGCCCGCTGAAGGCCTGCAGTGGCAGTTCCGCGTCCCATTAATGAATCATGCGCAATAACCTCCAGGTGTGATTGTAGAAAACCGGGTTCTATTTGGTGCTGATATTCAATTAATGTATTTGTAGAAGCCTCATGATCAATCGAATCAAGAGAGCCGCAAGCAGATACGAAAAAGAGGAAAGCGGCAAACAAATAAATTGATCTGATCATAGATTTACAGAGGTTGTGTAATGCCAATTATTTCATCTACTGCTTTCAAGTCGATAAAAAATTGAGTTGGATCATCATTTTCAATATAGAGGTTGATCTGATGCTCTTTCAGCATTTCGAGGACTGCGAGAAATGTCACAACCACTAATATAGAATTATTCAGTTCTCTGCAGATCACCAGGAATGATGTACGGCCCCTGTTTTGCAACAGCTGGATGATGTATTCAGCTTGCTCTTCTACTGTAACCGTTACTTTTTCTACAGAATGATAACTGTGCTGACGTTTGATATCGGCCAGTACTTTTCGGAAGGCGCTCATCAAATCAAAAATGGTGACATCTTTTAACGCTTCGCCGGAAGCTTGTTTTTCTACAACATCTGCCTCCGCATATCCGCGATAGTATTTCTTTTGTGTCTCTTCATCGAGGACAATCAATTTTTCCGCCATCTCTTTGTAACGCTTATATTCAAGCAGTTTTTGAACCAACTCATATCTTGGATCATTTTCATCCAGCTCTTCATCCTCTTCCTTCTCAGTTGGAAGCATCATTTTAGCCTTGATGGACATTAACATACTGGCCATGTAGATAAATTCACTGGCAACATCCAGATCCAACTCTTCCATGAGCCGTATATAGGAGAGAAACTCTTCCGTGATATGTGAGATAGGGATATCGTAGATATTGAGTTCATCTCTTTTAATGAAAAAGAGGAGCAGATCGAGCGGGCCTTCGAAATTTTTGAGTTGAACTCTATACATAGGGCAAATAGGTTAGGAAAAGATCGTAATTCTTAGAGATAAAATGAAATTTTATAAATGTGAAAAGTGAAAAGTCTCTACTACGCTAAAGCTTCGTAGAGCAGGGAGAAGCTGGAGCGGCAGTGGCAGTCCCGGTCCCTCGGGTTAAGAAAGTACTCACCATTGTGTCATCCTGAATTTATTTCAGGATCTCACTTACGTGTTGTTCGTTTCACTCCGCTTCGCTGCGTGGGATAAAAGAGGAGCGCTCGGTGCGCTGACACGTACAAAAGATGAGCAAAGGTTATGGGTACAATAAATAAAATTGATTTTTACGTGTGTGTATGTATATTTGTATGTACAACAAAAATTAATATTTAATCTTATGCATGCAATATCAAATTCAATAAGCAGAGAGATTACAGGGTTTTATGATGCTTATTTCAAAGAGTATAAACTGGCAACATCATACATAGAGCTTCTGTTAATGATAGAAGACTATGATAAGATTTCTCAAAAAGTAATTGCCACAAAAATGAATCTGGCCCCATCAACGATTACGCGTTTCCTCAATAAATTAATTAAGAAGGGGCTTGTATCAAAAAAGATGGATGGGCGCATTTCGTATGTGGAACTTTCAGAAGCGGGAAAAAAAGAGGTTCCCAAAATGAGAGAATTGTATGAACAAGCAGAGGTAGATTTAAAAGAGATTTTGGGCTCCAAATTTGTGGATACGACAAAGCAGCTCCTGATACACGGAGCTGCTTTATTGCAAAATCACTGATTAATTGGTGGATGCACCACTAATCGTGCTCCCAAAAAAGATTGCGTTTGCAAACATTTTGTTATTCCCATACCAAAATGCACGAAAGTTCGGATTGTCCACAAAGCTGATAATTTGTCCTCTGCCAAATCCGCTTATGATGACAGATGGAGTCTCAGCCACTTGCTCGAGATTATGGCTTGATATATAACCGCTGGCCAGGGGGTCATCAGTGACGTATACAGGGACTGAAAAGTGATTCTCAGGCATTGCCAAGAATAGTGTACTGTTTTTAAAGAGATGGATGTCACTTCTTTTGTATCCATAGGCGATTGGGTGCGTAAGATCCATCCGTCCATTAAAAATAGACCCTCCAATGAATTGCGCACCCCTGGCTGCCGACAAATCAACATAGGGTGTATCCCGATCATACTGAACCGGATCGCTCTCTTTCTCCTCGATATCAATTAATTCATTGCTTATGGCCCAGTTGATAGCACTTTTCTGAAGGATCATATTTCCACCGTTTCGAACCCAATCTTTTAGATTGTTTACAGCACCATTTGAAAGGTCACCATAGCTTCCGTTTACCATGATAATGGTATTGTATCTGTTGAGGTCTACGCCTCCGACCCGATCTTTATCTATGATCGAAAGGGGGATAAAATAGCGCTGATCCAGTTGATGCCAAATTTCACCTACTTCCAGATTGCTTACGCCCGGCCCACCCAAAATAGCTATGGACGGTTTTTCAAGATCGTTCATGCTTGGACTGCCCAAGTCGATTCCGTCTGCAGCCAGCCCGCGTCTGATGTTGTAAATTTCCACTCCATCCTCTTCTGCAGATTGTTGCAACACCTGATAGATTTCATCTTCATCGACATCCTGAATCCCCAGTGGGATTAGTATAGAACCGTAGTCAAACTCCTTGGACCCTGTTTCTGTAAAAGCTGTTAGTGGCCGGGATGCGACTTTTGTTCTGACACCCAGCTCCTGCAGCCTATAGAGGGTTCTGGGCGTATAGTATTCATCCCATTCAAACATATATGCATATTGGCTTTGTCCGCCAATAACGGAGGCTGATGGGGGTGTTGGCAGATCAATTCGATTTCCAAGTAAATCATCACTAAATGATCTGCGATTGAGCTCAGCATATGGAAGATTAAATGCAAAAGGAAGGGTCCATGTTGAAACATCGTAAAAGAGGCTGTCTGTAAATTCGGTTCGAGTTTCAAACATCGCTTCTATGAAACGATATTCGGTTTGATTTACCGGGATTACAAAAGCACGCCCCTCTTCGAACACTTTACCATCCACTTCCAGATTACTGTTCAGTTCATACATTTCAACATTATGATGGCTCATCAGATCTGCAAAATGATAATTTCTGCCCAGATCATCAGCATCCCCTACGACAAAAGCTCTAGTGCCGAGTCCCGACGCTTCTTCTTGAACATCGCTGTAATAAGTACGTCTATATTCATGCAATTGTGTTTTAAGCGCAACGGAAGCATCTACTGTTGATAGAGATGCTGTAAATTGATTTTTGATCGTAAACGGGAACTCAACAACACCATTTACGCTCTCTTGTGCATGACCACGGGAGCTGGCTTGTTCAAACAGAATCCCAATGGTACCGAATACATCCGGATAGGAGGATCCTTTCCCATAATAAAAATCGTCAAAACTCTCTTTTGTGTAGTAGAGGGATTGGATTTCATCAAGCCTGTCGGCATGATATTGCGCAATGGCTCCGGTTAAATCCTGATTAATTTGAGGAGTAAGCGGGTGGGTTCTGGATGGAATTCCGGGCTGAAAAAAGAAAGTAGAATTGGTTCCCATTTCGTGTTGATCGGTCAATACATTCGGTCTCCATTCGTGAAATTTATGAATTCGTCCACGGCTTTCAGGATGTACAACCGGCATCCAGTCCCGGTTGAGATCAAACCAATAATGGTTGGTTCGGCCGCTTGGCCACACTTCGCTAAATTCTCTTGAGGCCGGATCGGTTACGATAGTTCGGCTTTTATGCCTGTTCACCCAACTGGCAAAACGATCCAGTCCGTCCGGATTATAGGATGGATCGATGAGGATGACTGCATTTTCCAATAAATCATCAATTTCATCACCCATGGCGGCTGCAAAGTAGTATGCGGATAACAAAGATGCGTTAGAACCGCTCGGCTCATTTCCATGAACACTATAACCGAGTTGTACGATGACCGGCATGGATTCAATATCAAGAGCAGCGGACTCATTTGCATCTGTAAGTGTCTGATGACGCTCTTTAATCTGGTCTATATCCGCATGATTTTCCGGAGAGGTAACAGTGAGCAATAACAGTGGACGATTTTCATAAGTACGGGCATATTCTGAAATGGTTACTCTGTCTGAAGCCTCCGCAATGGCATACATATAGGCAACCAGCTTGTCATGGCTCACATGCCACTCGCCCACCTCATGTCCGATTACCTGTTCAGGGGTTGGGATATTTTCATTATAGACGACATCATCCGGCAGATAGTATTGTAGGCTGACATCCGAGACAGACTGTGAATAGAGCTGAAAGGGATTCAATAGAGTAAAGAAGAATAGTACGGAGAGGAATGGTTTTATGTGAGCTGAATTCATTGGGTATTTAGTATTGGTTCAAGGTACGAGTTTGAGCGCAACGACAAATCCGATCACTCGGGAGTGAAAGGTACAGGGTTCGATTGACAATATGCAAGTTTGAGCACAACGTCAAAACCGATCACTCGGGAATGAAAGGTACTGGGCTTTGGAGAATAAAAAAAAGCCCTGAGACAACTCAGGGCTTTTATCGGTTTTAAAGCTTGTACTCTATTCCGTAGGATAACCCGGATTTTGAGTCAGATTTTCCTGAATCTGGAGTTCATCTCTCGGAATTGGGAAAGCTTTTCTAAACGCTTCCCTGCCGAACATTTCACCAAGCTTATCGAGTCGGGCCACATCAAAGAATCGATGTCCCTCGTAATTCAGTTCAGCTCTGCGTTCTTGCAAGAGGGCGTCCACATAATCATCCATATTCGAGAATGAATTGATATCACCCAAGCCGGCGCGGTTTCGAACTACATTTAAATCATCAACACCTGCATTCGGGTTATTATCCCTCATTACTGCAGCTTCGGAACGAATCAAATACATTTCTGCCAGGCGTAAAACTTTCACATTGTTGGCATTATTTGAATCGGACCATTTAAGAGGGCGATTACTATTTCTTGTGAAAACAAATAGTCCCGCTCTGCTATCTCCAGCTTCAAATGACTCAATCAGTGAAGGATTTACATTATACTCATCTCGCTGGAAAGTGAATGTAAATAGAGTACTGCCATCCTGATCCGTAAATACCAGATCAAATATAGACTCTGATGTCGTATTTGTTGTGAGGAAAAGGTTATTTACATCTGAGACAAGTGAAAATGCACCGGAATTGATAACTGCGCTTGCATCGTTGAAAGCAGCAGTATAATTTTTGGCGTATAGATTCACTCTGGCTCTGAGGGCAAGTGCAGCCCAGTAACTCATTCTTGTATTGTCAGAGTAGCCTTCCATTAGATTAATGGCTGTGTCAAGGTCACTCAGAATGAGTTGATACGTCTCTGCAATACTGCTTCTTGGCAGATCAGGAATAAGATTGAAATCATTATTCTCAATGGGTTCCGTAAGCAGTGGCAAGCCGTGTGGAGAGGTGGTATCAAAGTGATAACCAAAAACCCTCAACAGATCAAAATAGGCCAGTGCCCGCACGGCGTGGGCTTCACCCAGCACCCGATCACGGGATGAAAATGTGTCATCTTCTATCCCGGGGACTTCTGCGATTAAGAGGTTCGACACGTTGACAACCCTGTAGATACTTACCCAGGCCGTTCCAATCCAAAGGTTACTGATGGGTACGGTACCGGAGTTTACCTCTAACTGAGAGTCAAAGAAACCTTGGTACCGGGCATTATCCGTTGCCAGATCCGGGCTTAACGTATAGTGAACTCCATAGTAGGGCCCGGCTTGCATTCTGGAATAGGCGCCCAAAAGCACAGCTTCTGCTGCTGCACCATTTGAGAGTACCGTTGCGGCATCCAAAGATGTTTGCGGTTCGGTATCCAGCACATCACATGACATCAGGAATACCGTAAAAATCGTAAGTATAATTATTAATAATTTTTTCATGGTTCCTGTTTTTAAAATTCGAGATTAATACCGAATGATACAGTTTTCACCTGTGGGTGAGTTCCAAAATCAGAACCGGCAACCAGAGGATTTCTGGCATTTTGATTCACTTCCGGATCCAAACCTGTATAGTTCGTGAAAGTCAGTAGATTTTGACCCTGTACATAGAGCCTCAAGTTGCTCATTCCTAAGCGACGAGTAAAATCAGGTGAAAAATTATAACCCAATGTCAGATTCTTCAGACGCAGATATGAACCGTCTTCGAGCCACCTGCTGGAGTACTCTCTCCAGTTTTTATTGGTTAGGCCGGCCCTGGGGATGTCGGTTTGATCACCGGGCTGCATCCATCGGTTGTCTGCAAGAGAGTGATTATTACCATCCGGCAGCGGAAAGATTCCGGGAATACCGATTCGGCTCCAGCCAAGGTTTTCATAGGATGCACGGCTGTGATTGAATAGTTCATTACCGTAAGTAAACTGAAACATTACATTCAAGTCGAATCCTTTATAGGTTAAGGTGTTTGCCCATCCGCCAAAGAAATCAGGTTGTGCATTACCAACCGTTCTTCTGTCACCGGAATCGATAATACCATCCCCATTTTCATCAATCCATAGCATATTACCGGTTGCCGGATCTACTCCGTTGTGATCGATCAGATGGAATGTACCCATGGGCTGACCTTCAGAAAGAATGTGAGAATCATTCAGTATCTGATCATCAACAACAAGTTCAAGCACTTCATTCTTGATGAAGGAGATATTAAAGCTTGACGTCCATGATAGATCTCGCCCTGATAAGATGGCACCCCGAATGTCAAATTCGAAACCTTTATTCTCAACTTTACCGACATTCTCGGTAACACTGGAGAATCCGGAGATACCGGGAATCAGTCTGTTCAGCAGGAGGTCTTCAGTTGTCTTAATGAAGTAATCCGCACTAATGTTCAAGCGATCTTCAAAAAGTCCGATGTCAACACCGACATCAATCTGTTTTGTACTTTCCCATGTAAGGTCAGCATTACTCAGCTGTGTTGATACCAGCGTTGGTGTGGATCGATACTCTGAAACGCCAAAAAGTCCACGGGAGGCAAAGTTTCCAATCCCTTCCTGATTTCCGGTGATACCATAACTAATTCTTGGTTTCAACTCCGAAAAGATTTCCTGATTCTCCATGAAACTTTCATTGGTCATTCTCCAGGCAATAGAACCGGATGGGAAGAACCCATAGCGGAAGTTATCACCAAATCGTGATGACCCGTCAATTCTACCTGTAGCTGTGAACAGATATCTGTTATCATAAGAGTAGTTACCACGGAAGTAGTAAGATGCGAGTCCCCAGCTTGTTCCGGATGTTGAGGCCGCTGTAACCTGCGAGGCTACACTTAACTTGGTAAACTGATCACTTGGAAAACCCTGTGCATTGATTGAGGAGAAATTTCTGTTGGATGATTGAAAAGAAGTACCAACGAGTGCATTCACATTGTGCTTTTCACCGATGGTATTCACATAAGAGAGATAATTTTCAATTAACCATGTGAAATCCTGAGTGGTTAAGAAGCTTCCAAACCCATTACTTTGTGAGTTTTGTGACTCCCTTGAAATGATAGGCGTATACGCTTCATCGTCCAGGTTTGTATAATCGATTGAAAGTGATGACCTGAATGAGAGCTCATCGGTGATCGATGCATTTCCAAAAATAGTACCCAAACCGCGTACAGTTCGTGTGAATCGTGAGTACTCATTGGCAATCAAAACCGGATTGTCAAGCATCCACCATCCAAAATATGAGAAAGGATCCGCATAGGAACCGTCATCTTCATAAACCGGCATCAATGGATCCCCGGCCAATGCGTTAATGACTACACCAAAAAGGGAATTATCATTAATTGTTCGGTCCTGAATGGTTCTGTTAAGCGTAATATTAGCGCCAAAATCGAGCCAATTCGTCACCTCAGTATCCAGGTTTACCCGGCCACTGATTCGCTCAAAGCCTGTTCCAAGCTGTACACCTTCCTGATCAAAATAGGAAAGGGAAGTAAAGTATCGGGTTTGATCCGAACCGCCTGAAGCTGTCAACTCATAGTTTGAGACTGCAGATGTTCTAAATATTTCATCGTACCAACGGGTATTTTGAATATCAGGATCGTTTGGATCATACCCCCAGATGTCAGAAACATGCGTGTCTGAATAATTGGTTCCAAGATCTCTGTTGTCTTGAATCGCGGCGTCATTCATCAGGTTCAAGAATTCCTGAGAACTCATCATATCTACGGCATTGGTGATATTCTGGAAACCGGTGTATGTATTAAATCCGATTTTGGATGTTCCGGCTTCACCTCGTTTAGTCGTGATCAGTACCACACCATTTGCACCCCTGGATCCATAGATCGCTGTTGCAGAAGCATCTTTTAGAATTTCAATAGATGCAATATCATTTGGGTTCAGGTCGGCAAGTGAATTCGTTGACTGTCCACCGGAAAATAGGCCGGACAGATCCTCAGCAATAACAGGGACACCATCAATTACATATAGGGGCTCACTGCTTGCAGATAGAGAAGTTTGGCCACGAATATTAATGGTAATCCCGGCACCCGGAGTTCCGGACGGACTACTTACAAAAACTCCGGAAGCACGACCCTGAAGGGCAGCGTCTAAACTGGCAACCGGTTGATTTTCAATTTCATCAGCAGATATACTTGCAATGGAACCGGTAAGGTCACTTCTGGTTTGTACACCATAACCAACCACAACCACTTCACTCAGCAACTGCTGATCTACCCGAAGCACGACATTAATTTCTGTTCTGTCACCAACAAGAATTTCTTGTGTTTGATAACCTATAAAAGAGATGATCAGAACATCATCCGGAGATGCGTTGATGCTATAAAAACCATCAATGTCTGTTACTGTTCCCTGGTCGGGAAGAGCTGCCACTCTAACGGTTGCGCCGGCCAATGGCTCGCCGGAAGCGACTGTTACTGTACCGGTCACTTCTCTCTCCTGAGCAAATGCATCCAAAGATATAAATGGAAGCATCAAAAAGAGAATAAGACAGGACTTAATCGTTTGTATCAATTTTAATCTCATAGTTTATGAGTTTTGTTTGAGTTTATATTCAATTGTATTTCATAAAAGAGATTTCACTCTCCATTATGTAACAACCTGTTACGTAAAGTCTACATCTAATAAAAATGTATGTTTACGCATAGAAACTTAATGAATAAGGCTATTATTAAAGAAACACAATAAAAATTAAACCAAAAAGAAAAATTTTTAATAAAAAGCGCTTTTATTGCATATTTTTCATTTTTTTGATAATAAAATTTCATTATATCTAAAAAATAGCGAGAATATTGAATTTCTAAAAAAGCGGGATATAATTGAGCCCCTTACAATTACTGAGACAGTTAGATGTTGTGAAAGGCGGGATCGTCGGGGTAATAAAAAGATGTGATGAGCTGTGAAAGGGTGCTAAAACTTTGATTTAATCCCCATTCTACCGGTTCATCAACAGCTTTTTAAGAATCTCCAGGCCGGGATTGCCCGGTGAGCCTAATTGAGTATATTGATTTTTTAAAGTGTCCCAGTCTGCTATAACTATACTGTCGGGATTCTCCTTCATATATTTGTAGGCTTCTCTGAATGAGATCCCCTTTTCTTTTACCAATTTATTTGCCGATTCGGCAGCGAATATCTCCGATGAGCACGCTTTTTGGAGATTTTCAGGAAGGGGTGTGAGGTTTTTAATGAGTAAAATAGCAGCCTCCAGCATCTCTTCGCAATTTTCCAATGATCGTATTACAGGCTCCTTGGTCAGTTGAAAATCTCTGTGATAACCGCTGCCAAGATTATTAACCAACATCTGTAATGTAGTTGCATCCCCCGCGATCTCTGCATTTCTACCCCTCAAAAGCTCCGCAAGATCCGGGTTCTTTTTTTGAGGCATGATGGATGACCCGGTGCAAACGGTTGAGCCCATTTCAAAAAATGATAAGGCTTCGCCGGTATAAGTTATAACATCGGATGCAAACCGATTCAGGATGGATGTGATTCCCTGAATATATTGAACAATTTGTAGCTCCAGCCAGCCCCTGGAGAGCTGTGCTGTTGTGGAGCAGATAATAGGCGACTCAAATCCCAATTCTGCAGCTTCCATTTCCCGATCGATCGGAAAAGTTGTACCAAAACCGGCCGCGGTTCCTAATGGAGACCGGTTTATTAAAGAATATATTCCTGAAGAGGCTTCCTTCTGCATAATCATCATCTCAACATAGCTGCCGGCCCACAAGCCAACACTGCTAAGCATCGCTTTTCGGGTATGAGTAAAGCCGGGCATTGGCAGATCTCGATGGTTATCGGCAAATTCGAGTAACTGTTCAGCCGATTGATGTAAAAGCTGAAGAATTCCTGATATTTTTTCCTTTTCGTAGAGCCTGAGAGCCGTTAACACCTGATCGTTTCTGGATCTGCCGGTATGAATTTTTTTCCCCAAATCCCCCAGTTTTTGAGTCAGATGATTTTCAATGACAGTATGCATATCCTCATCTTCTATACGTATCCTGAAATCACCACTCTTCCAAAGAGACCGAATTTCTCCCAAAGCGTTTTTCAGTTTCTGAAACTCTTCTTCTGTTAGAACCCCGGCTCTCATCAATGCGCGAGCATGCACTTCAGACGCGTCCAGGTCATAGGGTACCAACACCTGATCGAGAATGTAATCCCTGCCAACGGTGAAGGCTTCCATCGTCTTTTTTGCATCACTTTGATGCCCATTTTGATCACTTTCCCAAAGTTTTGTCATTGTGCTGAGTTTAAAATTTTTAGTGCTTAGGACTACATTCCTCCCCCACCGTCATTCTGAATTCATTTCAGAATCTCAGGGCGATTGAATTATGCAAAATACGTAGATCCTACTGAATCCATAACCATCGAGATCCTGAAATAAATTCAGGATGACGGTCTATTTTAGTTGTTTGCCACCTCAACTGAAATAAATTCAGGATGCCAGTATATTCCAACTTGTCCATTTACTTTTCCTGCAAAGCTCCCTTCTTCCCAACCGTCTGTTTCAATTGATAAGCCGTTTTTTGGGGTAAATTCCAAAGTTCAATGAATCCTGCAGAGGCGTTCTGATTAAACGCAGCAGATTTGTTAAATGTAGCCAGATTTTCATCAAAAAGAGAGTATGGAGAGGTAAGTGCAACAATCTCACAGTTCCCCTTGTAAAGCCGCACCGTCACTTCTCCGGTAACCTTCTTATTCTGTTCATTAATATATGCCCGTATGTTATCCATTACCGGCTCAAAATATTTAGCACCATAAATCAGATAAGCCCATTTCTGATCCATAAATGTCTTCAGTTCATTCTCCTCCCGGGTCGATACCAATTGCTCAAGGTTTTTATGGGATTGAATCAGTATGTGTGCGGCAGGATTTTCATATACGCCTCTTACTTTCAGTCCTACAATTCTATCCTCAATCAGATGAAAATAGCCGACTCCGTGTTTTCCGCCGATATCATTCAAAAGGAGAATCAGATCTTTTTTGTCGTATGGAATGCCATTCAAGCTAACCGGCTCACCTTTTTCAAAACCAATTTTCACCAACTCCTCTTTGTCGGGCGCTTGCTGAGGAGTATTACACCACTTTAAAATGTTCTCTAACGGCGGTATCAGCTCAGGATTTTCAATTTCTCCCCCTTCACCGGTATTGGCCCACATATTTTCATCGTATGAATAGGGGCTTTTTTTCGTCTGTTCTACAGGAATACCGTTCTGTATAGCATATGCAATCTCTTCTTCTCTGCCCATGCCCCACTCCCTAACCGGTGCAATTGTTTTCAGCGCCGGATTCAGCGTTGTGATGTAACTTTCGAACCGAACCTGATCATTCCCTTTCCCGGTACAGCCGTGTGCAATCACTTCACACCCGAATTCCGATGCAAATTGGACGGCCAGTTTGGAGATCATCACCCTGCCCAACGGACAACCGAGTGCATAGCCGCCCTGATAATCCGCATTGGCTTTTACTGCCTCTGCACAAAGCTCTGCAAAATCATCTTTTGCATCATAAATGATGGCATCTTTTGCGCCCAGTTTAATTGCCTTCTGTTTAATCTCTTCCAGATTGTCGGCGGTCTGACCAATATTAATGGTCAAAGCGATTACATCACACTCATATTCCTCCTGAATCCATTTCAACATCACGCTTGTGTCGAGTCCGCCCGAATAGAGAAGCAGGCATGTGTTAAAGGTTCCTTTTTCGGCTTCGTGTGAGGCTACTTTTTTGTATGTCGTTTGGTTTTCCATTGGTTTATCTGTTCGATTCTGAATTTGTAAGTTTATTTATTTTGTCTGAATAGTGACTGTCTGAATTCCTGATTAGGGCGAAACGGCACTCATCTTCAATGTTGACGGATTATGTTTGGTTTGAGGACTTTTTGAATGGCCTCCGGTAAGCAGTGTTGAAAAAACTCCTTTAGAGACAACCATCCGGTTTTTTGCCTGTTGGTAGATCCAGGAGTTTTTATGATCAATCACCGGATCCGTTACTTCAATTCCCCGGTGAGCCGGGAGGCAGTGCATAAAACCTGTCTGTGATTTGGCGTGTGAAAACAGCTTTTCATTCACCTGATATGGCTGAAAGTGCCTGATTTTCTCTTCGAAGAGATGCTCTTCACCCATAGAGATGAATGTGTCTGTATATATGACATCACTCTCTTTAACAGCTTCAAATGGATCTTTGGTAGCGAAAAACATTCCACCATACTCCACAGTAAGGAGTTTAAAATAGTTAAGCTTGTCATCACTCCAGGAGTACTCCTGCGGGCCGGCAAATGTTACGCTGTGTCCCAAAAGAAGTGCCACTTCAATCAGAGAGAATGCAACATTATTAGCATCACCGACGAAGGATATTGTAACCGGTTTGTCTTCACCGAACTTCTGTTGTATCGTCAGCATATCTGCAAGTGCCTGCATCGGGTGATGATTATTGCAGAGTGCATTTACGATCGGTATAGTGCCATACTCCTTCATTTTTTCCAGTGTGTTGTGTGAGTATACTCGTGCAAAAATGGCATCGCACCACTGTGAAACGTTCATCATGGCATCATAGAGTGACTCTCTGCAGGTAAAAGGGACAGCTTTTCCATTGGCAAGTAATAGGTCGGCCTCGATATGCACAACACTGCCGCCAAGCTGGTTAATAGCTACTTCCGTACCTACTTTTGTTCGCAGTGAAGGTTTTTCAAAAACGAAGCCTATATTTTTCCCTTTCAGGGGCGATTCATCACTTGTTTCGAGATGTGTACTCAGATCCAGTATGGATTGAATTTGATCCGGTTCAAGTTCTCCTATGGTTAATAAATGGTTCATAATGGGTGTTCGATTACAATTAAAAGTGTTGTTTGAATGGGTTGGGTGGGATTCGGGACTGAAGTATTGATGTTTCCTTTTTTGGGAAAAAATCAAAAAAAAAGCCCGCTCAGTTTTAAAATGAGCGGGCTGGCGATAAGTCCTTTAGCAGTTTAACTGCACACAGATATCACGCGCCCCACGGGCGGCGACGGCGAAGAATTGATGGTGTAATATGTGTGCTGTTTTGCATGGGGTTAAATTCCACTATATAATTTTAAGATGCAAATTATTTTTTTCACTGTACCAATTTACAGGTAATGAAGTGAGGTGCCCTGTTCATGTGATGGTAAAAGTGACTATATTTAGTATATCTTCAGTGATTAATCATTATGACTGTGGAACCCTGTCATCAATTATTATCTTATTATAATATGATCAATAAAAATATCATACTATCGTTCATCTTATTTATAGTAGGAGCGGCATTTATTGCCCAGGATCAACCGTCTGAGGTTGACTCATCATCGGTCCTTTCAGAGGAACCGGCACAAAGAAATACGACAGTCAGTGTGATCAGGGTAAATGGAATTATAGGCCCTACAACGACACAGTATATTGATCGGGGCCTCCGAAAATCCATTGAAAATAACGATGAAGCCTTTATCATTGTATTGGACACTCCGGGGGGATTGCTCGATTCTACTCAGGATATCGTTCAAACACTGCTTGGAACAGAGCATCCAACAGTTGTTTATGTCTCTCCAAGTGGAGCAAATGCGGGAAGTGCGGGCACATTTATAACCCTGGCAGCTCATGTCGCCGCAATGGCACCGGCAACAAATATTGGTGCCGCATCACCGGTGAGTATGGGCGGGGGTGAGATGGACACCGTAATGCAGAAAAAGATTTTTAACTTTTCTGAAAGTTTTATTGAGACCATTGCCGAGGAGAGAGGAAGGAATATAGAGTGGGCCAAATCAGCCGTCAGCGATGGCGCATCCATTACGGCAAATGAAGCGTTGGATTTAGAAGTCATAGATCTGATTGCTGAAAATATTGAGGATCTCTTATCTCAAATGGATGGCATGGAGATCGAGGGAAAAGTGCTGCAGACTGAGGGGGCTTCCCCTGTAGAAATACCGGAAACACTCGCAGAGATATTTTTCAGTTTTATTATTCGCCCGGAAGTGATGCTGATACTCACGTTAATTGCGATCTACGGAATCATTGGGGAAGTGACGAACCCGGGAGGCATTATACCGGGGGTATCGGGTGTGATCGCATTGATCCTGTTACTCTATGGAGTGGCCGCAATGCCGATCAATATGGCCGGCTTTTTATTAATTGGACTGGCAATTATACTGTTTATTGCAGAAGCTTTTACACCGGCTTTTGGAATCTTGATCGGTGCCGGGGCAGTATCCTTTTTCCTGGGGGCGTTAATGCTATTTCAGGATTTACCGGAGGAGATTCAGCTCTCTTTATATTGGCTGATACCCGCAACATTACTGACGGCTGCATTTTTTGCATGGATTGTCACGTATGGAGTAAAAAGTCTGTTTAAACCTCCGGTATCCGGTTTAGAGTCAACCATTGGAAAGTTTGCAGAAGTCACGGATGAAATACAACCGAATCAAGAAGGCAGAGTCTTTTTTGATGGGGAATACTGGACCGCAGAGAGCGAGAGTCATTTGAAAAAGGGTGATAGAGCTGAAATTATAAAGTATGTTGGCCTTCGGGTTTGGGTGAAACCCGCTTCTCCTATAAAAGAGGAGCCCGATAATGTAAATGAGTAAACAGGAAAATTAGCAGCCAAAAACCAATTATTGAAGATAAATCTCTATTTTAGTGGGAATAAATCTAATTTTGCCGGAATGGGCTGAGTTTAATGAATAGATCGGTCATCAATATCAAATAGCAATCAAACATATAAAAAGGAGTGAATCATTATGGAACCAAGTGAATTAACGAATACGCTGGTTTGGGTCATAACCCTGGTTATTTTTCTATCTGTATTTTTACCGCAGATGTTTAAAATAATGAGAGAGTATGAGCGGGGAGTTGTTTTCCGGCTTGGAAAATTTCAAAGTACGAAAGGGCCCGGACTTATAGTTCTGATACCATTCATTGATAAAGTGGAGCGGGTAGATCTTCGTGTACTTACAATCAATGTGGAGCGGCAAGAAGTAATTACCAAAGATAACGTCACTGTAAATGTTGATGCAATTACCTTTTTTCGGGTTGTTGATGCCGAACGAGCCGTGATTCAAGTTGAACGATATATTGCAGCTACATCAATGCTCGCACAGACAACATTGAGAAGTGTTCTGGGTCAGTTTGAGCTGGATGAGTTACTTGCAGACCGGGAGAAGATCAATAAGCAGATTCAAAATATTATCGACAGACAGACAGATCCATGGGGAATAAAGGTTGTATCGGTAGAGGTCAAAGATGTGATATTGCCTGAATCCATGAAACGCGCGATGGCACGTCAAGCTGAAAGCGAGCGGGACAGACGAGCAAAAATTATTAACGCACAGGGTGAATTTGAAGCAGCGACAAAATTGGTTCAAGCCGGTGAGATGATTGAGAAAACACCAACAGCTCTGCAACTTCGATACTTGCAGACAATGGTCGAAATCAGCAGTGAAAACTCAACATTTACATTTATACCCCTGCCGCTTGATTTTATGGACTCATTCAGGCCTGTAGATAAGAAATAGGTATTTCGTTATTAATTAAAGAAACCCGGCATTTAAACCCTGTCGGGTTTTTTATTTTAAAAAGATCGGATATTTTTTAAAGTGAAAAGTGAAAAGTGAAAAGTGAAAAGTGAAAAGTGAAAAGTGAAAAGCATGCCCTGAGCAAAGTCGAAGGGTGAAAAGTATAACCCTAATCTATGTATTGAATTAATGATTCAAGATTTTATACTGAATAACCCTCAGACACCGAAGGTGTCAAACATAAATAACCCCGGGCAGCGCCTAGGGGTTAAAAACTAAAAAACCATTCATCGATGAAATATTTTACAACCGTTTTACTGGCAGCAATCCTCTTATTTACAGGATGTAGTGAACAGGAACAGCCCCGTACTGAGTGGGCGCTTGCACTTCATGGTGGAGCAGGAACCATTTCAAGAGATATGCCCGACTCATTAAAACAGCAATATTATGATGGATTAAGGGAAGCATTAAGAGTTGGTGAACTTGTTCTGCGAGATGGGGGATCGGCACTGGATGCGGTAGAACTGGTTGTCAATAACCTTGAAGATAACCCGCTATTTAATGCAGGGAAAGGTGCTGTATTTACGATAGATGGCAAACATGAATTAGACGCCGCTATTATGGATGGCAGTACGCTCGCTGCCGGCGCTTTAACAGGACTCACAACTGTGAAAAACCCGATTTCATTGGCCAGAATTGTGATGGAAGATTCTCCGCACATATTCTTTTCAGGGGTCGGTGCAGAACAGTTTGCAGACGGCACGGACCTGGAACGGGTCGAGAATGAATACTTCTTCACTGAAGTGCGTCACAGGCAGTGGCTGAGATCACAAAATGATGATGCAACCAACCTGAAACCGTTAAATGAGTGGGTTGAAGGGGATAAATATGGAACCGTGGGTGCTGTTGCTGTAGATATGGATGGAAAACTGGCTGCGGCCACATCAACTGGCGGCATGACCAACAAGCAATTTGGCCGCGTGGGGGATGTCCCAATCATCGGAGCGGGAACGTTTGCGAATCATATTGCTGCCATATCAGCAACCGGGTGGGGTGAACAGATCATGCGAAATGTGTCTGCAAATACGATTGCCAACTATATGGAATTCACAGAGGCATCTCTGGAGGAAGCAATGAACTTTGTTTTAACGGAAAGACTCAATCCGGGAGATGGCGGGTTTATTGCTGTTGATAAAGATGGAAATATCTCGATGCAGATGAACAGCCAGGGAATGTATCGGGGATCGGTTAACTCCTTAGGCGAAAGAACGGTCATGATTTGGGAAGAGGAATAAATGGTTCAAATTGATAAGATCCATTTGGTACACCTTAAATTTTCTGAATTTAAACAAGTTCAGGAGTTGATGAGTGCCTGCTACCCACATTTTGAAGATCCAACCTGGAGTAAAGAACAGATCCAAAAGCTGACAAAGATATTTCCGGATGGTCAAATTGTAATAAAAGTTGATGACAAAATTGTAGCGTGTGCACTCTCTATTATTATCGACTACAAACAATTTGAAAACAAACACACCTATCTGGATATCACCGGAAACGATACGTTTAATACTCATAAACCGGAAGGGGATACGATTTATGGATTGGATATGATGGTTCACCCCAAATACAGAGGGTTGCGCCTGGGCAGAAGACTTTACGATTATCGGAAAGATCTTTGTGAAGAGCTGAATTTAAAAGGGATTGTTTTTGGAGGTCGATTGCCGAACTTTCACAAATTTAATGATCTAAGTGCCAGAGAGTATATTCGGAAGGTAAAGGAGAAGGAAATACATGATCCGGTACTCGATTTTCAGCTATCGAATGATTTTCAGGTAAAAAAAGTAGTGAAAAACTATCTGCCGGATGATTTGGCATCGGAATCGTATGCAGCCCTTTTGGAGTGGTCCAATATCAACTATGAAAAACCGGCCAAACTCTATATTCCGGAAAAATCAGAAGTTCGGATCGGGCTGGTTCAGTGGGGAATGAGGCCCTACAAAAATTATGAAGAGCTCACGGAACAGATTGAATATTTTGTTGAAGCTGTCTCCGGTTACAGAGCAGATTTTGTACTCTTTCCTGAATATGTGAACGCTCCGCTGATGGCTGAGTATAATCATCTCTCTGAGCCCGATGCAATCAGAAAACTGGCCGAATATACTGAGCGCTTGCGAGACACTTTTGCTGAATTCGCCATCTCTTACAATACAAATATCATCACCGGAAGCATGCCGGAATTTAAAGATGATGTACTTTTAAATGTCGGGTATCTCTGTAAACGGAATGGAGAGGTTGAACGATATGAAAAGATTCATGTGACACCGGATGAGGAGAGGATCTGGGGCATGAAAGGCGGAAACCAGATCAAAACATTTGACACAGATGCCGGTAAAATTGGCATTTTAATCTGCTATGATGTTGAATTTCCCGAACTGAGCAGATTACTGGCAATGGAAGGAATGGAAATTCTTTTTGTACCTTTTCTGACCGATACTCAGAACGGTTATTCACGAGTCAGAAATTGTGCGATTGCCAGAGCTATCGAAAATGAGTGTTATGTAGCCGTGGCAGGAAGTGTCGGTAATCTTCCAAAAGTGCACAATATGGATATTTCATTTGCCCAATCGGTGGTTTTTACCCCATGTGATTTTTCATTTCCAACAACCGGAATCAAAGCGGAGGCTACACCCAATACAGAGATGATATTAATTGTGGATGTAGACCTGAACCTGCTCAAGGAACTTCATGAAAAAGGGAGCGTCAGGACTAAAAAAGATCGCAGAACAGATCTTTATGAGGTGATCGCTAAAAAAAAGGTTTGATGCACAATCAGATTTTATCGCTCCAACTTGTTGAGCCGAAGTCAACTCTTACCATTTGTTAACATTCGCTTAACATACCGGGCATAAATAGTCGGTATTTTTAATTCTAATATATAGAATTTAATACTGTTCTAAATATGTCTAAAAAGTGGAGTGTTAAGAAGTCGTTAGCAAATACCTATGCTAATTTTATTGAAATAATAAAAGAAGAGCGATTATTTCTTATTCTCATCTCCTTTAGCTTTTTTCTTGCAGGTATCGCTCATCCTTATGCTCATATTGCCATGTGGGTAGGGTTTGGATACGCGGCATACTCGGCGATTGCGAATGACAGTATCCAGACGATTGGAACCTTTCTTGCATCAAATTCAGATCGGCCCTGGTATATTCTTTGGATGTTTATCGGGGGGATTTTTCTGATCACGGTTAGCTATAGCTGGTTTACTTTGGATGGAGATGTTTCCTATGAACGATTATCAACCTCGGCGTTAGCTGTAGCCCCCACAAATTTTACGTTTTTACAGATAGCGGCACCGATATTTTTACTTGTCCTGACACGATTAAGAATGCCGGTTTCTACAACATTTCTGATCTTAAGCTGCTTTTCATCGGATCTGAATGGCATTTTGGAAATGCTAACCAAAAGTCTCGGCGGATATATTGTAGCGTTTACAGTTGGAATATTAGTCTGGTCGGTCGTCTCAAGATGGATTAGCCGGAATTTTGTCGGGGAAGCAAAACCGTACTGGACGATAATTCAGTGGATCACATCAGGCTGTTTATGGTCTGTCTGGGTAATGCAGGATATTGCAAATATTGCTGTATATCTGCCCAGAGCATTATCGGGGCAACAATTTATAGCATTTGCGGGGTTTATCTTTTTAGGACTGGGTTTGATTTTCTACCTGAGGGGAGATAAAATTCAACAAATTGTGACCGAAAAATCACATGTCACCGATGTAAGGGCGGCCACCATCATCGACTTCATCTATGCGATCCTGCTCTTTTTCTTTAAAGAGTTAAGTAATATTCCAATGAGTACAACATGGGTATTCATAGGATTATTGGCCGGACGTGAATTGGCGATGAGCCTCATGGATCAGGCGGGTCACGGCAAACCGTTTAAAAAATCTATAAAACTGATTCGAAGAGATATTTTATATGCAGGGATAGGGTTACTGGTATCTATACTTCTTGCAGTTTCAATTAACCCTGATATCAATAGAGAAATCATGGAATTATTGGGGATAGGTAATTAAAATGCAAAGATTAGATCTGTAACTTTCGGAAAATGAATCTTATGGGTATGGGAATGAATAAATTTATTATGGATTATGAATACACGGTAAGATTATCAAAAATCGAAATTCTGAATAGTTTAGAATCCTTGTATATTATAACCCTTGGATCTAAAATTAAGACCGACCTGATATACCGGGGATGAGCTACACATTTTTTGATTTTTTACAACTTATTGGGGCTTTGGGGATTTTCATTTATGGAATGAAAATCTTCAGTGATGGTTTACAAAAAGTTGCCGGGAATAAGCTGAGAGCAATTCTAAAGGGGATGACCAAGAACCGGTTCACCGGTATTCTCACCGGTTTTGGGGCAACTACGATCACCCAATCTTCATCCACCACCACTGTAATGGTGGTAAGTTTTGTGAATGCCGGCCTGATCACATTTGTAGAGTCAACTGGCGTCATTATGGGGGCAAATATCGGCACCACTGTAACGGCCTGGATGGTTTCCATCTTTGGATTTCAAATGCAAATCACGCCATTTGCGGTCAGCTTAATCGGTATTTTTTTCCCGTTTCTGTTTATTGGAAAAGAAACACTGCGGAATACGGCTGAAGCAATTATTGGATTTGGTA
Source organism: Bacteroidetes bacterium UBA2664 (assembly GCA_002359315.1). Taxonomy (GTDB): domain Bacteria; phylum Bacteroidota; class Rhodothermia; order Balneolales; family Balneolaceae; genus Rhodohalobacter. Next base: position 26,865 of record DEMS01000023.1, read on the forward strand.
TCCTGTTTATTGGCCTGGATTTCATAAAAGGAGCCGTTCCCGATATTCGGGATAATCCCGAAATGTTTGCCGTATTAGATTCATTTACAGAATTCGGTTTAATTTCCATACTTATTTTTATTGCAGTTGGGACAATCCTGACACTTTTAACACAATCCTCATCGGCATCAACGACCATCACATTGGTGATGTTATTTCAGGGATGGATCGATTTCCCGATTGCAGCCGCAATGATCTTGGGTGAAAACATCGGAACTACAGTCACTGCAAATATTGCAGCGATTATTGGGAATGTTCATGCTAAACGTGCGGCCAGGTTCCATTTTATGTTCAATGTGATTGGAGTTGTCTGGATGCTATTTTTGATAAATCCGTTTTTGATTGGGATTGATATGGTTATCCAGAATTTTGTTCCCGATGTGGGATCCGTTTTTGATGATTCACAAGAGGCCCGGGCAGCCGCTACATTGGGACTTTCCCTTTTCCATACCACATTTAATGTGCTGAATGTGGTACTGTTATTTGCATTTGTACCGGCAATTATTCGGCTTGTTGAACGCATGCAAAAAGACAAAGACGATTCAGATCATGCGTTTCGCCTGCAATACATTTCAGGTGGACTAATGTCGTCCCCGGAGCTTTCAATTGCTCAGGCTCATAAAGAAATTGAACTTTTTGGAAAGCTGATAGAGAAGATGCACTATAGCTTCTCGGGACTGCTCTTTAAAAAACAGAAGAAGCAGCAAAAGTTTTTGAAAAAGATTGAGAAAAGAGAACAGATAACAGACAACATTGAACTGGAGGTATCGGAATATCTAACAAGAATTTCCGGCACTAATCTATCTACAGATGCAACCCGAAGAATACGTTCGATGTTGAGTATTATCAATGATCTTGAGAGAGTGGGGGATCTTTATTTCCAGCTTTCGAAAACATTTGAAAATATGATGAAGCTGGAAGTTGCCCTGCCGAAAGAGGCGATTATAGAGGTAAGCGACTATTTAGATGTGATCCTGAAAGCGATCAAGTTAATGCGTGAGAATATGCAGAAAACGGATGGCACTATTGATTTGGATGGGGCAATCGTTCTGGAAAATCGAATTAATGATGTCCGTGACCAGATGAAAGAGGCGCACTATGTGAGACTTGAAAAAGGGCTCTATACATCACAAGCCGGCGTGGTATTTTTAGATTATATAACGAGACTGGAGAAGATTGGAGATCATATCTTTAATGTACAGGAAGCTTTGGCAGGTAAAAAATTAAAAACCCATTCTGAAATGGTTGTCGGCAGATAGATTCGATTCAATGAGAAATCATGAATCGAATAGAAGTAAACCTGTTGCCTATTCCAGCCCTGTTAAAAAACGATCCCTTAGCTCCTGCACATAGATGCCAATGTCATTTCTGATTTCAAAAAGCCTTCGATGAAATTTCGAGTAGACAGACGAGGGTATGAAAGGTTCATCTTTAATTTTCTGAAGAAATAAGATAGCTTCATTTGCACTGATCAACGCCTTTTTGGTATATGCAATATTTCCACCCAGAACATCGTGATCAAAACCAAATGAATATCCACCGGCTAATTTGGCAGTTATTTTCAGCGTATTGATCACAAATTCGTTTAATGACTTGTTCTGAAGATGATTCGGCATCTTTTCAGCCCATTTCAAGACATCGACTGCATACTCTCGCGATTCTCGATAGATGTCAAGGTTTTCAATGGATCCATAATCAGAGAAAGTAAAATCTTCACTTAACTCTTTCCACTCTTCACCATAGTCGAAGTCATCTTCATCAGAATCGTCATCATAGAATGGAAAACTGTTATCACGAAAGAAAAAATCATCATCTTCCATCTCGTCTTCATCATCCTCCCAGTCATCCTCATCTTCCGGGAAATAGGCGTCATCCAGAAGCAGTTCTTCCTCAATAAACGCTTCTACAGCATCTAATTCGTCCAAACTTTCTTGCAAAAGGGTCATCCACCGAGGTGTATTTCCTTTTAGATCGCTTGTTATGAACTTGCGTAATTGTTCGCTACGCTTTTCGATTTCGTCGAGGTGAGACTCCCATTGAAATTCATTCCATACAGGGCCTTCATCAAAATCGTCTGAACTCATTCAGTGATGTGCTAATAGATTTAGGGTTACAGTATTTAAAGAAATCTTTAAATCAAATACAACTGAAAAATACAACTTTTTCAAATGAATTTCATTGTTCTAAATTACATAATTATTGTTTTTGTCGGACCAATCTCAAAGAATCAGCAAAGTTAAATTCGGCGCTCATAAGCGACATTAGAAGGAGGTCAAAGTTTTTCCAGTACACCGATAATTACTTTCGTCATTTTAGGCTCTGCCATTGCGGCTGCGTCTAAAATTTCTTCAATATTGACAGGTTGTAAGGAGTCGGGGAAACATTCGTCTGTAATCACAGAAATCCCAAGAACATCCATACCCATATGAACGGCAGCGGTTACCTCAGGCACTGTACTCATTCCTACAACGTCAGCGCCAAGAAGTCTCAGATATCGATATTCGGCCCGGGTTTCCAGCATCGGCCCGCTTAGGGCGACATATACTCCCTGATGCATCGGGATTGCTTCATTCAGGGCAACATTTTGAGCAATTTCACGCAATCGTTCTGTATACGGGTCGCTCATGTCAGGAAAACGGGGGCCAAGCTCATTATCATTAGGCCCGATAAGCGGGTTGTCTCCCAGTAAATTGATATGATCACTGATTAACATGATATCCCCACGCTTATAGTTGGGATTCATGCCGCCACACGCGTTACTTACAATCAATGTATCTGCACCATTCTCTTTCAGTACACGAACCGGAAAAACGATCTGATTCATGTTGTATCCCTCGTAATAGTGAAAACGCCCCTGCATTGCGACGATCTCCTTATCACCCAGTGTGCCAAAAAGCAGCTTGCCTGCATGACTCTCCACAGTAGATACCGGAAAATGAGGGATTTCATCATAGGATATTACGGTTTCAATCGTCATCTCGTCTGCAAGCTGACCCAAACCGGTGCCCAATATTAACATATAATTCGGACGCATCTCGGTTTTAGACTGGATAAAGTCCAGAGCTTCCCTGCGGTTGTTTCGAAACAGTTCAATGGAGTTTTTTTGCATTCTTTATAGATATTTAGTGTTTAAATAGTACAGATAGTCGAGCTGCACATTGGAATGACAACAATATACCAACGCTCATTGTTTCCAGGAAGTAAAAGTGGATGAAAAATTCAGAGTGAGGTACAGCCGTTTGCTAGTCAATTTGATCCAGGATATCATCAATTTTTTCATTTCCGGGGATATCGGGAATCGCAGAATCATCTGTTTCTGTCTGTTTTTTTCCTTTTTTCCGATGTGTTGTTCCCATTGGATTTTGCTGGGCATCAGGCATTTCAGGTACAGTAAACAAGGACTGTTTATCACCGCCAAATTGATCGAGAGAATGGTTTATATTTTCAAGAAATGATCTGAGGGATTGAACCATCTCTTCTCTTTTCTCAACAATTTGAAGAGTATGCTGTCGGATTTTCCAGCGTTCTCTATGAGCTTCCTGATAGATTGTTTCAGCTTCAAGTTCAGCTTTTTCAACAATGTTTTTTGCTTCTTTTCTGGCTCCGACCAGCTTCTCCTCTGCTGAGCTTTTTGCTGTTTGAAGGGTTTCGTGAAGCGCCTCTTCTACACGCTCATAATGTTTTAATTTGTCGTTTAATCCTGAGACTTGATTTTCCAGCTCCCGTATTTTACCGACCATAATTTCCCACTCAGCAGCCAGCAGATTCAAATAAGATTGTACTTCTGCTTGGTCATATCCTCTGAGTGCTTTTTCAAATTGTTGTTGCTTAATCTCCAGGGCTGTCAGTTTCATAGTCATTGGTTGTTGAGGTGAATTTCTTTAAAGAAACGAAAAAGAAAATAATCAGATATCAATATTGACTCAATAATGGTATAAGTCATGACTACTGATTGAGCATATTTTTAAGTTTACTGCTTTGTTTTTCGCTCTCTTTATTGGATTCATTTTCCACTTCAATCTGAATAGCAGACTTCTGTTCCTTCTTATCTGCTATTTTTCTTGAAGGTTCGGATTTTTGAGGGCGATCATCCGTAACGATGGCCTCCAGGTTTTTCAGCCTTCTATCAGTCTTCTCTTTGAATTCTCTTAATGCTGCAAGGAACTCCTTATTTTCAGTCAGATTTTTTCCGGACCCTCTTTTAATCCAGTTGTTAATTATACTGCCTATAACCGAGAGGAATACAATTGAAATGACACCGCCAAAAATGATTGCAAGGATAAATGCTTCTTCGGGCATAATGGTTCACCTATTCGTTTACTTGGTTAACGTTGCTTCTCTTTGATTTAAGCACCCATTTGAAAAAGAAAATACAAAAGATTCAGAGTTAGATGAAGTGCTAAAATAGTATTTGGTAATGAATTAAGTTCAAATCAATTCAACGTATAGATCAATTAATAGTTTCGTTCACCAAAAATAGCGGTTCCTATCCTGAGCATGGTTGAGCCCTCTTCGATGGCGACTTCCAAATCGTTAGTCATGCCCATCGAAAGATGTTCGAGACTTACACTTCCCTCAGAGAGATACGAGTACTTGTCACGAAGTGCTTTCAGTTTTTGAAATTCAGGCCTGACGATTTCTGCATCATCCGTGAATGTAGCCATTCCCATCAATCCTTTGATTTTGGTGTGTTTTAATGATTGTCCATAGGTTAAAATAGATTCGAGGTCATCCGGATCGCAGCCACTTTTCTGATCCTCATCACTAATATTCACTTGAACGAGTGCATTGATGACTCTATTGTCGGCCGAAGCACGTTTCTCAATCTCTTTAAGGGCTTTCTTTTTATGAACAGATTGAATCCAGTTCACTCGATGAGACATATATTTAATCTTGTTTGTCTGCAGAGTTCCGATAAAATGCCACTGAATATCATCATTATGGATCGTTTCCAGTCGATCTTCCAGAGATTTTGCCCTGTTTTCACCAAAATGGAGCTGACCAAGATCTGCCAGTTCAAGGACATCCGAATCCGGTTTGGTTTTACTGACGGCTACCAGAACAATTTCATCCGGATTTCGGCCACAGTTATGACAAGCTCTTTCGATTCGCGTCAAAACGTCCTCGTATCGATCTTTAATGGGAGTACTCATATTCAATAGGTTTCAAATTGTATTTATGTCCAACTGTAAACTAACAGAATATTTTTGCCAAATCATTCAAAAATCTTTTTAAAGCTTGCAGATTAATGGGCAGAAATGGAAATAATTTCATTGAATAGAGTGTAGATTGCTGAAATCTTTAAAAATAGCTTTCAATGGATGAAAATGATTCGTATTTTTGGGGTCTGTGAAAAAAAAAATGATCCACCAGCGACAATCCATATATCGGACTACCGCAGGGTTCAAGTCCCAAGGGGAGGAGAATTGACTTGAATACCCTCGTACGTCATATAACCAGTTTTATACATCAGTGGGCTCCACCCGGTATAAAGATGGATTATGACAATGTGGGATTGTTAATTGGAGACCCTGCCACACCGGTCACAAAAATTTTAGTCTGTCTGGATGTCACAGAATCGATTGTTGATGAAGCTCTTCAAAAAAACTGTGAACTGATTGTTTCACATCATCCACTCATTTTCAATAAGATATCCGCAATCAATCCAACCCATGAGCAGGGTAGAATTATCTACAAGATGATTCAAAACAATATATCGCTCCTCACTGCACATACAAATTTAGATGCTGCTCTGGACGGTGTGTCATTTGTGCTGGCTAATAATTTAGGATTGGATGATCTGCAATTTTTGGATAAAGCATATCCGATCAGCAGGAAAATATCACTCACCACTGATTACGAAGATACAGAAGCCGTATTAAAGCTATTGAACTACTACTCTGCTGAAGAGGCTCATTTTTACGAAGTGGATGGCAGGAAAGAGGGGCAGAAAAATTTTGAAGCGATTATTGATCAGCATAATGTACGGCAACTCAGAGCCGCTCTTGAGAAGGAAGGATTATTAAAAAAGGGGAGTTTTCAGGTTATAGAAATGTCGACCCCGACCAACAATTTTGGCATGGGTGTGTTAGGATACTATCCCGATGAAGGAATTGCCAAAGAAGAATTTCTTCACCTGGTTTGCCGTGCGCTGGATGTGCCTGCCATACGGTATTCGGGCAGTTCAGAAAGAATCAAGAACGTTGCCGTATGCGGCGGTGCCGGGGTTTCTCTGAAAAATGCCGCTATCAAAGCCGGCGCGGATGCATTTGTAACGGCAGATATTAAATATCACGACTATTTCACCGAAAAGAAGAATTTTCTTCTGGTTGATGCAGGACACTATGAGAGTGAGTTCCCGGTGGTAGAGGCCATTCGAAAAGAGCTCTCAGAAGCATTTGAAAATATCGAAGTGGTTGCAACAGAAAATGTGACCAATCCGATGAAAGTCTATGTAACCGATTTTAAAAATAAAACATCTAATTACTCGTAACTACACGCCATGCAAGAGGTACTTCAACAACTCGCAAATCTCCAATATATAGACAGCAGAATCGACGAAATCAGGCAGTTAAGAGGAGATCTCCCTGAAGAAGTTTTGGATATAGAAACTAATATCAATCGGTTTGAAGCTAAAATAAAGCAACTTGAGGATGAGCAGGCAGCCCTGACCGCTGAAAAGAAAAAGCTTGAACTGGATATTGAAACATCTCTGGAAAAAACCAAGAAGTATGAAGAGCAGCAACTAACGGTTCGTAATAACCGGGAGTATGATGCCTTGACAAAAGAGATTGAGTCTCAGAAAGTTTTTGTAGAGAATTCTTTAGCCAGAATCGAAGAGATCGAAAAGCGGCAGGAAGAAGTCACTGGAATTCTTGAAGTGAATAATGAAAAGCTGAAAGAGACCGAAGAGCTTCATAAAGAGAAAAAAGAGAATCTGGATAAAGTTATTAAAAGCACTCAATCAGAAGAAGATAAATTACTTGAAAAGAGAGAGGCTTTGGAGAAGGATCTGGATGTTCGTTATGTCAGAAGTTATAACAGGCTTCGCGATGGACTTAGCAATGGAATTGCCGTTGTAGCGATGGAAAGAGGAGCAGCGCTTGGGATGGCTTTACCCCCACAGACACAAGTGGAGGTTCGCAGAAAGAATAAAGTAATTATTGATGAGCATAGCGGACGAATAGTGATCGATCCATCCTTTTTTGAGGAAGCTAAAAAGCAGCTCAAGATATAATTGCCTGTCCGGCAGACGATTGATTATATCTCTTTCGTTATAAAAATATTGAATGAATATAAAGTTCCCGGGTAATCGCTTCCCGATCTTTCGGGGGGAGGAAAGTCCGAACACCAACGAGAACCGTGCTTCCTAACGGGAAGATCTTACCGGAAACGGTGGGATAGAAAGTGCCACAGAAAACAGACCGCCTGTGATGCTTGCATCCGGGTAAGGGTGAAAAGGTGAGGTAAGAGCTCACCGTCGCGATCGGTGACGATCGTGTGCATGGTAAACCTCACGGGGTGCAAGTTCATGCAGATTGTGCGCCCTCGTCGCTATACAATCGGGTAGAACGCATAGATTTCGTCAGTAATGGCGAAACCAGATAAATGATTACTATCCCTGCAGAAATGCCGGGAGACAGAATTCGGCTTATAGGGAACTTTATAAATTTAATGCTGTTTTTAGTTTACAGAAAGCAGTTTTTTGTTATTGGTTCAATTAAATAGGATGTTTAATCCTGCAATAAAACAGAATATTTTACTCTTACAGGAGTTGACTATTTGTAAAACAAAAAAATAGAATAAAAATTAGATGAAATTATTTAAAAGTTTAGTTTTAGCAACCGCTGCAATTTTAATTAGCTCAACAGGCCTACTTGCCCAGATGCAGCAGCAAGCACCACAAATGCCTGATTTACCCACCTCATCCGAAGTGAGTGATGATGAGATTGCAAAATTGGTCGATACAATTTATGACCTGGAGCCCATTCAGATGGATGCACAAGAGAAAATTCAAGAAGCATTAGAAGAGGAAAATATTACGATCGAAAGGTTTCAGCAGATGATGATGGCGATGCAAAATCCACAAATCGCAGATGAAGTCGATATAACCGAAGAAGAGATGTCCAAGCTTCAAACGATTCAACCTGCTTTGGTCGAAATCCAAGGGAATGCAGATCGTGAAATGACTGAAAAAATCGAAGAGAATGGATTTACAATGGAGCGGTATAGAAGTATCGTGATGGGTGCTCAGCAAGATCCTGAATTGATGGCCCGTATCGAAGCCCTTTTGGAAGAGGAAGGTTTGGGCGAAGAGGAAGAAGGATAATCTTTACGTAGGTGAGAATTTCAACAGCTCCTGTCAGAAACGACAGGAGCTTTTTTTTGGTCCTTTATTCGAATCAATTCTTCGGATGGATCGGAATGACAGCACCTGAATACCCCGCAGCATTGATTCATCTGTTCCCCATGGCAGGGGCTAATAGTGAAGGGCATCCCATCGGGATTTATTAAAGGTTCACAGTATAGCTACCTTTTATTTTACGATCGAGCTCTCTTTTAACGTCTTTCTCTTTGATATCTTCCCTCTTGTCATACATCTTTTTACCGCGTGCCAATCCGACCAAAAGTTTTGCATATCCCTTTTTGAAGTAGAGTTTCAAAGGCACTAATGTATATCCCTTTTGGCTGATATGTTTATCAATTTCCCGAATCTCCTTTTTTTTCAGGAGAAGTTTTCTATCACGGGTTTCATTATGATTGTGATAGGACCCGAATTCATAGACTTTGATATACATATTTTTTAGCCACACCTCACCATTGTTAAGATAAGCGAACGCTTCATGGAGACTGGCTTTTCCAGCACGAATCGATTTTACTTCTGTTCCTTTTAAAGCTATACCGGCCTCATAAGTATCTTCAATATGATACTCATGTCTTGCCTTACGATTTTCAATCGTTGGTGACGAATTTTTATTTTTCTGTTCAGATTTTTTAGCCAAAAGGTGTTTTATTAATTATTCAAAACCGACTTCACGAAGTCCCTCAAGCACGTCCGGTTCCGGTTCTCTGCCCGGAATGGTATCATAAATAGCCAAAATCTGACTGATCTGCTCTCTGGCAACCGTATTATTAGGGTTCAGCTTTAAAACCTCAGTAAACTGTGAGAGAGCATTGTTCATGCGGGTTCTCATCTCCGTTTGATCGAAGGTATTCATACTATGGAGACCGTAATTGAGATGAGTTTTTTCAAGTAGAATCCGGATTTCAGGATCCTCTCTGTCCTCATCATCCAAAATTTCCAAAGCTGTAGTATAGCGATTTTCTTCTATGAGCAGATCAATTTGTTCACTCAGTGTCAAATCTGGATCAATCGCTTCATCTTCTGTTGAACGACAAGCGGATATCAATAATAAAACAGTAAAGAGCAGGAGTAAATTTTTATATGACATTTATAAAATTATCTAAGGGGTTTAATTTGCAAAATAGATTGGGTTTGGACTGATGCAAAGAATGAATACAGCCATACTGATCCAACCCATTCTTCGCCTGGCCGGTGATAATGGCTGTTCAATAAGTACAGGCGGATGTTCAATCTTAACAAAATAAGCGATAAAGAAACTCCAGAATACCCAAATTAATGATCCGGCCTGATTAAAACCTGAACTCATGAAAAGATAAATAAACGCCAATCCAACCGACAATACCAATGTAGGAAGGATCCAATTCAATTCTCTGTGAAAAGCTTTGCCCAGCAGGAAAAAGACGATTAAAGTCCAAATCAGAAGGGAACTGTACCCATACCCCGGCATCCACTCATTTATATTCATAGTTAAAAAAGGGATCATTTCAATGCCGGCCAACGTCAGAATACCGCCATAGATCAGTCGGGCCACTTTTTTATGTTTTTCATACCCGATCAGAGAATATAAAATATGTCCCCCATCGAGCTGACCCACCGGGGTGAGATTCAGTGCTGTAAAGAAAAGCCCAAGCCAGCCGGCAAATAGAAATGGATAGTGATACATTTCAAACATCGGCGGCACATTATCAAAAAATCCCGCTAAAAATGAATATAAAATCGTGTTTCCAAGTAAAATGTTCGATCCTTCAAATTCTGCCTGAGGAGGATTTTCAGGAAATTGTCCCGTTTCCTGAATATGTGTGATGACTTCGGCATGTCCGTCAAAATTTTCAATAAATTCTGGTCCCGGCAGTGTAGAAAATCCGTATAGCAGAATGATCAATGATACGATAAACCCTGCAATGGGTCCTGAAATGCCGACATCAAAAAGTTTTTTGGTGTCCCGTATCTGTTCTTCAATCCGAATAACAGCTCCTAGTGTCCCGATACCAATTGGAACCGGTATGAAATAGGGAAGGGATACTTTTACTTTATGATAGATCGCTGCAAAGTAGTGGCCAAATTCATGGGTTCCTAAAAATGCAAGAAGCAAACCGGCAAATAAGGCGCCTTCGGGCCACATTTCCCAGTATGAATTTATATCCGCGGATTGACCCACCCACATTATTCCGGCAAATGTGACGCAGATAAACGTGGCCACAAATAACAATGTATGTTTAATCATTGCTCTGGCGGTAGGTCTGTTTAACCCGGTTGTTTCCTTAATGATAAATGGTTCAGAATGGTATTCTGATTTGGGTACTGACACAAGTCTCTTATTTAATTCTTTCTGTTATCATGATGAAGTTATGAACGCACACGCAGTACCGGCATTGTCATACATCTTGCCCCACCCCGGCCCCGGCATAGTTCATGGCCTTCAAAGCTGATTGCAATCTTCTCCGTGTTGTTACTCTTCAAGCCTTTATCTTTAAATTCTTCAACAAATTCATACTGGGTCATATGTTTGTATCCATGATCCATCATGGTTTCAAACGTCCTGGTATTCCGGCCATATCCGATTACGACCCCCGGGGCGAGTGCGAATAAGTTTGCACCGTCTGTCCACTGTTCCCTAAACTGACTGATTGGATCTTCACCGCCACACTTCATGAATGTAAAGGGAGTATTTGTCAGTTCTTCTAAAGCAGTTTGAAGTGAAAAACACTGTCTGCTTTGCACAAATTCACCCCCTGAAAAAAGATCCACCACATTATGTGTTTTTTCCATGATTGCAGGCGGAAAAGCAACGCATTCATTTTTATCGGTAAAAGTAAAAATTGTATCTAAATGCATGGAAGACCGTTTTTTTGGTATATCAACTGCCAATACATGTTCCACTCCCTGTGCATGTAATTTTTCCGCGACATTCATCAGACCGCTAAAAGAGGTCCGTTCACTCATTCCGATCAATACGATTTTATCACTGGCAACCAATACATCACCGCCTTCAATCGACTGCTCTTTGCCTATTGTAATCACTTTATTTTTAACGGATTCAAAAATGGGATGATGTTTCACGATGATTCGAATCAGTAAAAACTCTCTTGTCCGGGCCTCCTTAGCCGCCCGGGATAAAATAATACCATCTCCCACTACCGCTGCAAGATCACGGGTGAATAGAAGATTTGGAGCCGGATGTAAATTGTTGAAACCCTTAAGCGACCCTTCTACAGTATATTGAAGAAGCCTCTCCGGGTCAAGCTTTAAAAGCTCTTTTTCAACAGAACGTAAGTAGTCTTGCGAGAGCTCACTAATCATCATTTCTATAAATTCAGCCCTTACATCTTCATTTTGGAAACACTCTAAAGCCAAATCCAGGATTTCCAGAATTTTACCGTCTGAAGGCATGGCGGCGCTAAAAACCTTAAGCATATCCAAATGTTCATCTCTGGCATCATTTTCAAAGATGATGTCATCAAAAAGCAGCTCCTCTTTTAGGACCGGATTAACCAATGAAACTTCTCTGCCCGGAGTATGAACAATAACTGCTTTCAGGAGATCTGTTTCAGAAGAAATATTGATTTTCATAGTAAACCCATTGTTAAGTAAATGAGCGCTAAAGATACAATAATTAAAGATTCTTTTGATGATAAATGATGGAGTCTTGTTGATCAATAAATGAGTTACCTAAGAAAATTGCCGCGTAATAATTAGACGATTCAGAAACCTGTCCGGATTTTACCCGTAAGATTTGAATTAAGAGGCCGGCGAGGTGTTCAGTTCATTAGGTTCAATAACTATTGAACTTTATGAACTATCTGATTATATTCGGGTATGGATAAGAGACAGCTGGACTATATTGAGGAAAACGGAATTTTTTTTGAAACATTAGGCATGACACGAATGGCTGGCAGAGTATTCGGATATCTGATCGTATCGGATAAAAAGGAAGCCTCTTTTGATGACATTCGCCTGGCACTGAAAGCAAGTAAAGGAAGTATCAGCGGAACAACTAAACAGCTGATTAATATAGGTTTTTTGCAGCCGGTTTCTCTGCCGGGTGACCGGAAGACCTATTTTCGGCTCAATAAAATAGAAGTAGGGAAAATTTTGGAAGCACGAATTCAAATGTTTGACAAATTTTCCGAAATGATATCAAAAGGGGATAATTTGCGAAATTCCGAGGATGAACAAACTGAATGGCTGAAAGAGATCTCCACATTTTACGATTGGGTGGGGGATGAGATTAGGGAAATCATTAAAAAGTGGGAAAGAGAAAAGGAAAAAATCATAGATAACTATGAAAACAAAAGTAAAAAACAGAAAAGTTGAAGCCGAAAACAGGCGTACGGATATCAGGATATTTATTTCCAAAATGGACAAAAAAATAGAGGAGTTTATCAAATTTTTTGTTAGTCAAATCGAAGATACATATCAAAACTAAATTTTAATCGGGCAGATATGATACGACAATCAGCAGTCTCACTCTCCATTGGGATCGTTTTATTCATCCTCCTGATGGGAAACTCAAATACAGTTCTATATGGACAAAATGCGGCTGAAATCATTGAAATAATGGATGAAAAAATGCGTGGAGATTCAAATTATGCAGAGATGACCATGACGATTGAGCGGCCGCGATATACACGGGATGTCAGTATGAGATCATGGTCATTGGGAAATGACTTTTCACTCATTGTCATTACGGCGCCGGCACGGGATCAGGGAACGGCTTTCTTAAAAAGAGATAGTGAGATATGGAATTATGTCCCAAATATCGATCGAACCATTAAAATGCCACCGTCTATGATGTCACAATCATGGATGGGTTCTGATTTTACAAATGATGATTTGGTTCGGGAAAGTTCTACAGTTGAAGATTATGTACACAGAATAGTTGAATCAGATGCAGAGCTTGAGGGGAGGGAAGCGTGGATTATAGAATTAATTCCAAAACCGGAGACGCCTGTTGTCTGGGGAAAAGTATTGATATGGGTGGATAAAGAAGAGTTTATACAGCTTCGTGTCGAGAATTATGATCAGTCCGACGAGCTGGCCAACCACATTGAGTTTACAGATTTACGTGAATTTGATAATCGCATGATTGCCTCGAAGTTGATTTTGATTCCTGCCGACAAGCCGGATCAACGAACGATCATGACGTATGATGAACTGCAATTTGATATCGATATTGACGAATCTTTTTTTACGCAGCAAAACATGAGAAGAATAAGATAATTTGATGACCAACTAATCCACAAAAATGTACCTTAAGCTAGCTTGGCGGAATATCTGGCGAAACAAAAGGCGGACACTAATTACTGTCAGCTCAATCATGTTTGCCGTTGTCTGTGCTCTCTTCATCGAGTCGCTTGAGAGAGGCGGCCACAACCAAATGATCAATAATATGACCAATTTTCACACCGGCCATATTCAGATACAGGACGAGCGGTATGAAGAGGAGCCATCACTGGATAATTCAATTGAATATGACAGCTCATTCAGTGAGCGTATCCTGGAGATAGACGATAGAATTTATAATGTAGTCCCGAGAATTGAATCGTTTATGCTGGCAGCAGGCGAAGAACAGAGCCGCCCTGCGATGGTATTGGGTATAGATCCGGAAGCAGAGAATCGATTAAATGAGCTGAAAAATCGAATCGTTGCCGGCCGCTTTTTTGAGCCCGGGGATGGTTCGGTAGTTATGGGTGAGGGCTTGGCATCAAGGCTGAATGTTGCTGTCGGTGATTCATTGGTTCTTCTTGGGCAGGGGCGTTTTGGTATGACTGCTTCAGGGATATATGAAATCAGCGGCCTGTTTCGTCATCCTTTGAGAGAATTTAACAATCAAATCGTATACCTATCCATTCCCGACGCACAATGGCTTTTCTCAATGGAGGGGATGATTACGAATATTCTAATCACACCGGATCAACTAAAGTACAACGATCCCATTGCGGAGAATTTAGAGCGGGCCCTCAGTGATGAAAATCTAAATATACTTACCTGGAATGAGATGATTCCGGAACTCATCGATGCGATAGAGTTTGACCGAATGTCGACGCGAGTATTTATGGGAATACTGTATGTTGTCATCGGGTTTGGAATTTTCGGGACCATCCTGATGATGACCCTGGAGAGATTACGTGAGTTTGGAATCCTTTTATCCGTTGGAATGTACAGATGGAAATTGGCGGTCATCGTTTTTATTGAGACCTTTTTTATCAGTATTCTGGGCATCATTTCAGGATTTGCCCTGGGATTAGTGGTCTTGAGCTACTTCTATTTCAACCCAATACAGCTAACCGGAGATATGCTTGAAATGCTCGAGGAGATGGGATTTGAACCCACTTTGCCAATGGCAATTGCCCCGGATATTTTTATGTGGCAAGGGAGTGTCATTTTTGTGATGTCAATTATTATCTGCCTGTATCCTACCGTAAAAATAGCAACAATGGACATTTTAGAAGCCTCGAGGTCATAAATTGAAAATGTTATTGAACATATCCTGGAGAAATGTTTGGCGTCACCCAGCCAGAAGCGGAGTATTATTGTGCGCAATCATTGCCGGATTGTGGGCGGGGATCGTCGTATCCGCCTGGACAAATGGGTTAATTGATCAAAGAATTAAGCGTGTTATCGAGGAGGAACTGACACATTTACAAATTCATCATCCCGATTATCTTGTTGAACGTGAACCGACCATGGTTGTGGATCAGACTGAGGCAATCGGCAACCTGCTCTCATCCGATGAAAGAGTTACCGGTTATACATTTCGCACAAAATCGGATGGAATCATTCAATCACCACTCACTTCTTCAGGTGTTCAGATTATCGGTGTAGATCCTGATCGAGAAAGAGAAGTCACTACTTTTCATGAAAATTTGATAAGTGGTGAATATCTGGATGCAGATGTGAGAAATCCGGTAATCCTGGGAAGAGCATTGCTGGAAAAATTAAACGTAGAAGTAGGAAACAGGGTTGTTCTCTCTTTTCAGGATATAGACAATAATTTTACCTCCGGCTCATTCAATATTGTTGGAATGTATTATACGGGTCAGCCGGCTTTGGATGAGTTCAAAATTTATGTCAGAGCTGCCGACCTTTCTGGACTGATGTCACCGGAGCAGATATATCATGAAATAGCTGTGATGTTAGAGGATGTTGCTGAAAGCCCGGGTTTAGCTGCTGAATTGAATCAACAATTCAGCCATATCAAAGCCGAAACCTGGACAGAACTGTCACCGGAGTTACGATATATGACGGATGCTGGCAGTTCGTCCTCATTTTATGTGATGGTTGTCATCATGTTTGCCCTGGCTTTTGGAATCCTCAACACGATGCTGATGTCAATTTTTGAGAGAATGAGGGAGTTGGGCATGCTGATGGCAATCGGAATGGGTAGATCCAAAGTATTTATAATGATCATGACAGAGTCCGTAATGCTGACCATTACCGGGGCCGTTTTGGGAATGTTGCTTGCATATGGTACGGTAGAGATTTTCAGTGAAACCGGCTTTGACCTGACATCTGTAGGTGGAGATAGCATGAGAGAGTTTGGTTTTGATGCGATCGTATATCCAAAAATTGCAGGAGAAGAGTATATCATGATTGCCATATTGGTTATTGCGACTGCACTGCTTGCCGCAATATATCCGGCAATTAAAGCACTACGGTTAAATCCCGGAGAAGTTGTCAGAGAGTGATGTTATCGACTATGAAATAGAAAATAATGAGGCTAAAATGGGTATTATATCCACCAAAAATCTATCAAAAATATACAATCCGGATACAATTCCGGTCCATGCATTGAGAAATGTTAATCTGGATTTCGAGGTAGGTGAATTTACAACGGTAAAGGGTCCGTCAGGATCCGGTAAAACAACGTTGCTGAATATGATTGGAGGGCTTGATAAACCAACTGAAGGCAGTGTTGAAATAGATGGGATTCAGATTACCGGTATGAAAGAGAGTAAACTGATCGATTTCAGGTTGCAGAATATAGGGTTTGTTTTTCAATCCTATAATTTAATACCGGTGTTTACAGCCTATGAAAATGTCTCATTTATTATGCTTTTACAGAAAAGGCCAAAAAAGGAGATGGAGATGAGAGCCAAAGAGCTGCTTGAAGCAGTGGGGCTGAAGGATAAATATCATTCCAGGCCTAAAGAACTGTCGGGCGGTGAACAGCAACGGGTAGCCGTTGCCAGAGCATTGGCATCTCAGCCTAAATTTATTTTGGCAGATGAACCCACGGCAAATCTGGATACCAAATCAGCGATGAACCTGCTGGATATGATGGAAAAAATGAACCGTGAAGAGAACGTTACATTTATTTTTTCATCACACGATCAAAGAGTGATTGATCGGGCAAAAAGAGTCATAACCATGGTGGATGGAGCGATTGAGAGTGATGAAACCAGGTAAAACAGAGGTTCTCTGACAGTTAGATTAAACAAATCAGAATATAGTTATGAGCCTAAATAACACCCCCCTGCAACCTTCATTAGCGGGTCGTTTTGATTTCCCTCCCTTTAAGGGGAAGGCTCAAACCCCTACTCTCAAAGGGCCGAATGCAGATTTTTTACGGAGGACTTTAAAATCTATTTGGGTTCTTTCGATAATGATTATTGTTTTTGGAGTTCAGGTGTGTCACGCACAGCTCTCCGACCGTTTCGAAATATCCGGATATTTGCAAGGAATGCCGGTGAGAATGGCGGTTGATTTACCCGAACCATTTGGTGAGGAGACCTTTTGGGAGTATCGAATACAAAACCGGTTGAATTTCAGGTGGTATGCATCTCAGGAAATTACCGTAAATGCACAAATGAGAACGCGGTTTTTTGCCGGTGATCTGGTAAAAGATATCCCCGGATATGCAGACGCGATTGATCGGGATGAGGGTTGGTTCAACTTATCATGGTTAATCGCGGAAGAGGAGAGCTGGCTGTTGCATTATATTCCGGATCGTTTAAATATGGAGTGGAACCGGAACGATTGGCGGGTAACCCTGGGACGGCAACGAATTAATTGGGGCATCAATACGGTCAGTAATCCAAATGACCTGTTCAATATTTACTCTTTTTACGATTTTGATTATCCGGAACGGCCGGGCAGCGATGCAGTGCGTATTCAGAAATTTCTGGATTGGTCAACAAGAGTTGAACTGGCGTATAGCCCGGCATCCGATATAAAAGAATCAGTAGGGGCCATTATGTTTGCAACCAACAGTCGGGGGTATGATTTTCAAGTGATTGGCGGGTATTATCAAAACAGGCTTGCACTGGGCGGGGGCTGGGCAGGAAGCATCAAACAGTCGGGGTTTAAAGGCGAGGTCATGTTATTTTCCAGTTTGGATGAAGATCCCGGCAATGAAAAAACGAATTTATTGATGGGCATCTCCATTGATCATATCTTTGATAACAGCCTTTATATGGTTGTTGAAGGGTTCTACAACCATGCCGGCGGACGAGATAACTTTTTACTGTTTGGAAGCACACTTTCGGCGGATAATCCATCCTTCTCCCGGTATCAATTGATGGCTCAGACATCCTATCCGTTTTCGCCAATCTGGAACGGATCATTTGCAGCTATTTGGTACCCTGATGAAGAAGCCCTGTTTATGTCCCCATCGTTTAGTTACTCGATACATCAAAATATAGATATAAACCTGCTGACCCAGATATTCATCGGCAGCAGTGATTCTGCATTCGGTTCAGCCGGCAGTGTTGCGATGGCATCCGTTAAATGGAATTTTTGATCAACGAGAAAATTAAACATCGTTTATAAGTTCAAAGAGAGATTTGTACATTGCTTTGAACAGGAAAAAATAATGAAATGCAATCCATCATGAAGAAACGGCTTCAGATGAACATGCTGTTAATAATGATCCTGACGATTGCCGGTACATTGGCAGCAGCAAGTTCTATTCAGATAAATACAGATCAGGAAAATGAGGATCATATGCTTGTTAAGAAAACCGATGATTTTACAATAACAGGAGATGGCTCATCCAAAAACTGGAATCGAACCGAGTGGCATGAACTGATTCAGCGCCGGAATCACGATCAGAGTGACGGGTACAAATCTGAGTTCAAAGTGCTCTATTCAGAGACCGGTATCTATATTTTATATCGCAATGAAGATCGTATTCTAAATGCTACACTCGAAGAACATTTTTCAGAATTGTGGTATGAAGATGTTGTGGAGGCGTTTTTCTGGACGGATGAATCAACCCCTGATTATTTCGAGTATGAACTCTCCCCTCTCAATTATGAATTGCCGCTAATAGTGACAAATCTGGAGGGTGAGTTGGTCCACTGGATTCCGTTTGCAAACAGTTATCACGAAGAAAGTGACCGTAAAACCCAACATAAAACCACGATTATTGGCGGTGAAAAACGAAGCGGTGCAGCAATTGAAGGCTGGATTGCAGAAATATTTATCCCTTTCAAATTGATGCATCCATTGAAAAAAATATATCCGGATTCGGGGTCAAAGTGGAGAGCCAATTTCTATCGAGTTGATTACGATGATGGCGCAACACCTTACTCTTGGCAACCCTATGAAACGAATTTTCATGATTATGAAAATTATGGGGTTTTACTGTTTGAGTAGGGTTTAAACCTGGCAAGAAAAATTGAATGTACATCAATTCTTACGAATCACCCGCCCCGGAAGGGTACTGTTTTTAACCCCGTTTCGAACTACATCAACACCATTAACAAAGACCCAGTCAAAGCCTTCTGCGTATCGATGGGGCTCTTCAAAAGTTGCTTGGTCAACAACATTTTGAGGATCAAAAATTAACAGATCAGCTGCAAACCCTTCTTTGATAAGGCCGCGCGGCAACGTAACCTGATCAGGGTTTGACAATCCGAGAGTTTCCGCGGTTAATCCACTCATTTTATGTATGGCTTCTTCAAGAGTCAGCAGATTCTCTTCGGTTACATATTGCCGAATAATTTTAGCGAAACTGCCATACCCTCTTGGATGACGCATCGACGGACTTCCATCGGAGCTGACCATTACAAATGGATCAGCCAAAAAACGTTTCATCACATTTTCATTCATCACAAAGTAGGCAGCACTGGCGCCTCGCGGGCCAATATCATCTATTAAAACATCCTCAAAGGGTTTATTAAGCTCTTCCGCCACCTCAGCCAATGTTTTCCCAGCCCATGGAGCCGTGCCAAAAAGAGTGGCTTCCGGGCCATTTCTCATTTGAATCCGATTTCTCAGATAATTTTCGAGATCTTCTCTCCGGTTCTCAACAATATCATCATAATTATTCGGCGGCAGAGCCCATTCCGGAAATACGAGTGCAATACCCGTGAAACTGGCAATATAAGGATAGACATCAGCGGTGGCCGCAATCCCCTCATCCCGGGCTTCATCCAACAGATCAAGCAACACTTCAGCTCTATCCGGATTATTACTGAAAACGATTTTGATATGTGAGACGTGTACGGCCGCACCTGAACCGCGGCCTTGGTTAAGGAGTTCAGTTATTGAGCCCTCAATCGCATCATCATCTTCATTTCGAATGTGACTCATAACCAGTCCGTCAATAGCGGCTACCGGTTTTGCCAGCTCGACCAATTCGGATAAGTCAGCAAATGTGCCGTGATCATATTCGAGTCCGGTACTCAATCCAAAAGATCCTGCGGTCAAAGATTCAGAAAGAATGTTTTTCATCTGATTGATATAGGATGGAGATAATTCGGGTACACGGGGTGCGTCAACAATCTGTCTGAGCGTATTATGGCCGACAAAGTGAATTATATTAGGCCCGGTTCCCAAGCGATCAACGTCATTCATCCACCCCTCGACATCTGTACCGCCCGGGCTCTGTCCGTCCTGACCCAATGTTATGGTAGTAACCCCCATGGACAAAAAATTATCAAACCGCGGAGTTTCTATCGGATCTCCATGAGAATGAGGATCGATAAAACCGGGGGATACAACTCGTTCTTTCGCATCAATGATCTCATCTGCAACAACGGATGAGGGTTCAAATGTGCCGATTCTTACAATTATTCCATCATTAATCAGGACATGGCCGGTCGTTGCTTCTGAACCGGTTCCGTCAATGATGGTTGCATTTGTAATTAAATAGTCGAATCGATCCCTGTCGGCCGAATGTGCACAAGCAGAAAAAAACAGAATGAAAAGAGTTGAAAAGATGCTGATCCATTTATTCATAGTATCGGATATGTAACAAATTAAAATCGTTTGAGTTGATGTTCGACTTGTGAAATATAGTGTCCGCCAAAGAGATTTGCGTGCACAAAAAGAGGGTAGAGATTGTAAATGGGAATTCGATCATTGAACCCGGGCTCGAGTGAAGTGATCGATTCATAACCGTGATAGAACTCCTTCGAAAATCCTCCAAACATATGTGTGAATGCAAGGTCCATTTCAGGATGGCCATAATAGACGGCCGGATCGATCAGTACACCTTGACCGGATTCATTGAATAAATAGTTTCCTCCCCATAGGTCTCCGTGCAACAAAGAGGGGCGGCATGGCGGAAACAGATCGTCTAATTTTTTAGCAAGCCGATCCGCGCTGGTTTTTAGATTAATTGACAGTTTGCCCGAATCTACGGCTAATTTTAATTGGGGATTGATTCGTTCTTGAATAAAAAAATCACTCCAGCTCTTGTGATTATGGTTACTCTGAGGTAATCGGCCTATATAATTATTGGAGGAGAACCCAAATGACGGCCCCTCATTTTTATGCAATTTGGCGAGTTCAGCGCCAAAATGAAATGAATTGCCTTTTGTTGACTCCTTGATGAATTCCAGCAGTAGAAATCCTGGCTGATCAGTTTTTGGCCTTCCGACAGCGATGACTTCCGGAATTATCAGGCCGGAATCAGATTTACGCATTTCATTCAGGCCTTCCTTCTCCTTTTCAAAGAAATCCGGCGGAACATCGGTATTTAGTTTTAAGAAAAACTCACCCCGGTTTGTGGAGATTTTATACGACTGATTGATATCTCCACCGGATATTCGATGTTCATTTTCGATCTCTATAGAATGTTCATCATGGAGATGATCACGAAGGGATTGTGGAATCATCCGATTCAGTTCGATTCTATTTCCGGTTCCAATTCATTTAGCAGGTTTTCACAGCTTCGTTTTACAATCTGAAATACATTCTCAAAACCCTGCATGCCGCCATAATAGGGATCGGGAACAGAACCGTCGTCAGGGGTAGGGTCAAAATCCCGCATCAGTTTAATTTTGTGGTCAAAGGATCCATCTTTGTCCATATGTTTGATATTTTTTAGATTTTCTTTATCCATGGCAACAATCAAATCATACTCTTTCAGGTCGCTCTGTTGAAACTGCTGTGCACGAGAATTCAATTTTACATCGTGCTGATTAGCCGTCCACTGACTTTTACTGTTAGCCGGCTCGCCGATATGAAAAGCTGAAGTTCCGGCGGAATCGATTTGAAAGTAGGATTGTAATCCTTTTTCATTCACCAAATGTTGAAAAACTCCCTCTCCTGTAGGGCTTCGACAAATATTGCCAAGGCAGACAAAAATCAGTTTATAAGGATTTTCTTTAGTAATAGCTCTTTTCATAGTGATTTTAAAAAATTGGAATAATCTAACAGGCGGTCTTTTCCGGCCTTTAAATAAGGAATGGAAAAGATGGCTAAAATGCCATTTAAATGATAAAAAAGGCAATAATGGGATTTAAGTCGATCGGTCAGATCAAATTTAATCTGACATTAAGTTTGAATGATTCTATCTTCAATGCCCCTGTTGCAAGGAGTAAAAAATTCATAATTACAGAAAGTACTTTGATTGTGAAGCTTTTCGTATATTTAGTGCTTATTAATTTTTCAAAAATGAACCGTAGTGTTCAATATGGCTAATAAATTCAGTGAAATAAAGCAGCTTACGTATCCAAAAGCAGAAGTAGAGATACTTAACTGGTGGAAAGAGAATCAAATTTTTCAAAAAAGTCTGGATTCACGCGTCGAGGGGATCCCTTTTACTTTTTTTGAGGGACCGCCGACTGCGAATGGTAAACCCGGAATCCATCATGTGATGGGCAGAACGGTAAAGGATCTTTTTTGCAGGTATAAGACCCTGAAGGGATTTAAAGTAGAGAGAAAAGGGGGCTGGGACACTCATGGACTTCCAGTTGAGATCGAGGTGGAGAAAGCTCTGGGTCTTGAGGGAAGATCTCAGGTCGAGGAGTATGGATTAAAAGAGTATAACGCTCAATGCCGCAAGAGTGTTTTAAAGTATAAGGATCTATGGGATAAACTCACGACCAGAATGGGTTATTGGGTGGATCTTGAGAATCCCTATGTTACCTTTGAGAACGACTATATTGAATCTGTATGGTGGGCTTTTAAGGAGTTGTATGACAAAGGGCTGGTTTATAAAGGATATAAAATACAGTGGTATTCGCCCGGCAGCGGAACGGTTCTCTCTTCTCACGAAGTGAGTCTGGGTTACGAAGAGACACAAGACCCCTCCATTTTTGTCAAATTTCCATTGGATGCTGATCCGAACGTATTTTTTCTGGCCTGGACCACCACACCCTGGACGATCATCTCCAATATGGCGCTGGCAGTAAATCCGGCTTTGGACTATGTAAAAATCAGGGTATCAGAGGATGATAAAACAGAACATTATATCCTGGCTAAAGGCTGTCTGGACGATGCGATCAACCATGACTATGAAATAGTTGATTCCTACAAAGGAAAAGATCTGATCGGCTGGGTTTATAAACCGGTGTTTGATTATGCCCTGAAAGAGCACAAAAAAGAGAGTGCCTGGAGAGTGATTGGTGCAGACTATGTGACGACGGACGAGGGTACCGGTGTTGTACACACTGCGCCGGCTTTTGGAGCGGATGACTTTGATACAGCTAAAAGTGCAGGTATTCCGATGTATAATCCTATTGACCGTGATGGACGATTTACCAAACAAGTCAAAGATTTTCAGGGGTTGTGGTTTAAAGATGCCGATAAGGAGATCGTTAAAGCAATAAAGGATAAGGGATTGATGTATCATCATGAGACATACCTTCACAATTATCCTTTTGACTGGAGAAAAGGGACTCCATTAATGTCCTACCCTGTTGATTCCTGGTTTATCCGTACTACGGATGTCAAAGAAAAGATGGTTGAAATCAACAAAACGATTAACTGGAAGCCGGAGAGTACCGGAAGCGGACGCTTTGGTACGTGGCTGGAAAATAATGTTGATTGGGCTGTATCCAGACAGCGTTTTTGGGGAACGCCAATTCCTATTTGGGTGAGTGACAAAAATCCGGAATATTTTGAGTGCATCGGAAGTGTCGAAGAACTAAAAAAGAAAGCAGGACTGGGATCGGATAAAGAGATTGAACTGCACCGGCCCTATATTGATGAATACACCTGGAAGTGCCCGGAAGGGGGAACGATGCGCCGTATACCCGATCTGCTGGATGTGTGGTTTGACTCCGGCGCAATGCCATGGGCACAATGGCATTATCCCTTTGAGAATAAGAAAAAATTTAAGCAAAATTTCCCCGCTGATTTTATTGCTGAGGGTGTGGATCAGACAAGAGGCTGGTTCTATACGCTGCACGCTTTAGGGACGATGTTATTCGATAAGCCCGCGTATAAAAATGTGGTATCAAATGGACTTGTTCTGGATGCGAAAGGTGCAAAAATGAGCAAATCGAAAGGCAATACAGTTGATCCGAACGAGGTTATCCAAAAATTTGGTGCCGACACGGTTCGATGGTATATGATGAGTAACTCATCCCCATGGGAAAATCTCAAATTTAGTGAAGAAGGGCTCAGTGAAGTCCAAAGGAAGTTTTTTAATACAATTGTGAGCACGTACTCTTTCTTTGCACTTTACGCAAATATAGATGGGTTCAAATTTTCCGGATCACCCATTCAGAATGCTGAACGATCTGAAATGGATCGATGGATCATCTCCCGATTAAATTCTACCGTTAAGCAGACGGATGAGCTCTTTGAACAATACGAGCCGACAAAAGCAGCCAGAGAAATTGAGCAGTTTGTTGATGAATTAAGTAACTGGTACATTCGCAGAAGCCGCCGCCGCTTTTGGAAAGAGGGTAAAAGTCTGGACAAAACAGCCGCTTATCAAACACTTTTTGAGTGTCTTTTAAGTTTGTCAAAAATGATATCTCCGATTGCACCGTTTATGGGAGAGTGGTTGTATCAAAGATTGAATGAAGTAGCAAAACAGGAAGAAAAATCTGTCCATATTTCATTCTATCCCGCTGTAGAAGAGACGGCTATAGATAAGCAGCTGGAACAAAGGATGGAGATTGCGAGAGTTATCAGTTCAATGGTATTACGGGTACGCAATCAGATTGACGTGAATGTTCGTCAGCCTCTTGCAAAAATAATATTGCCGATCAGTGAAGATGAAAGGGTTATGGTTGATGCCGTAAAGAATATTATTTTAGATGAAGTAAACGTTAAAAAAATTCTTTATGTAAAAGATGATTCCGATATTGTAAGTAAGTCAGCGAAGCCAAATTTTCCTATATTAGGGAAACGGCTTGGTAAGAAGATGAAAGCTGTTACAAGCCGGATCAATAATCTGAGCACAGAAGAGATTAGTGAGTTTGAGGATAAGGGAAATCTTGAAATCACTCTGGATGATGGTGAGATAATTAGAATTTCATCTGAGGAGTTGGAGATCCAACGCACCGGATTGGAAGGATGGTCTGTAGAAACTGAAAAAGGCATCACAGTTGCAGTTGATACAGAGCTTACACCGGAGCTTATTCGCGAAGGACTTTCTCGCGAATTTGTGAATCGTATTCAAAACATGCGAAAAGAGGCCGATTTTGAGGTGACAGATCGAATCACCATCGGATTTTCAGGGAGTGATAAATTAGTTGAAGCGGTAGAAAAAGCAATGAAGAGCATAAAGACGGAAACACTTGCGGAAGAGATCGAAACCAATTTATTGAAAGTGTCAGACTTTGTGAAAGTCTGGGAGATTGATGGAATGGAAACAGAAATTTCGATTCGAAGAAATATTAACAATTAATCATCAAGATATGGCACCGGGAAAAGATTCAAATAAAGAAGACAGAGTTACTCCTTACAGTGATGAAGAGCTCGAATACTTCAAAAAAATCATTTTGAAAAAAAGAGACGAGGCAGAGCAGGAGCTGAATACTCTTCAAAATTTGTTAAGGGAAAGTATGGAAAATGCCTCTGATGAGTCTGCATACTCATTTCATATGGCGGATGCCGGAACGGATGCTCAGGAGCGCGAGAAAACGTATATGCTCTTTAACCGCACGAAAAAATTTGTCAGATACCTAGAGGATGCATTAAAACGTATTGAGAACAAAACCTATGGTGTTTGTAAAGTAACCGGTAAAAAAATTGCGAAAGGACGTCTTGAGGCTGTTCCGCATACTCAGTTGAGTATTGAAGCAAAATTAAAACGTCGTTAATAGGATTGGATTTGTCTATCAGAGCTAAAAAAATTCTTGTTTTCTTAGTGCCGGTGATTATTGTTATTGGTTTAGATCAGATATCAAAATATGTGGTCCGAACGAATAGTACTCTGCATCGGCTGGATCTGATTGACGGGTGGCTTGCTTTCAATTTCACAAAAAATCCGGGAATGGCTCTTGGAATGGATTGGCTTTCAACGCCAACCATCAGTACAATTGCGATTATTGCAACGATTGGGATTACAACATACATCCTGCTCACATTGAATAAAGCCGGATATGCTTATTTGATTTGTATGGGGATGATTGTAGGCGGTGCTTTAGGGAATATTGCGGATCGGTTATATATGGGAGTCGTTGGCGGTTATGGTGGAATACTGGATGGGCACGTTGTAGATTTTATTCACTTCTATCTGAAAATCGGTGATTTTTCTGTATTTCCATACATATTTAATGTCGCAGACATCGCGATCAGCACATCAATTATCATCCTGCTTCTATTTCATAAACGAATTATGCCTCTGGAAGATGAAGATCATGATGATGGGAAGGAGGTTACGGATACCACAGATAAGAGGGAAAGAACCGGAGTGGAAATTACGAAAGGGGAAAACCTTGAAAGCAACTCAGAGGGTCCCAATGATAAGAACGATCCCGGCGCATTCTGATATAGACTTATTCCAATAGCAGTCGTTTCAGGAATCCTTCTTTTTGAACAGGAGTATCAAATTTTTCTTCAGTCCTATCTAAATCCAAGTGATCGATCGGAATGGGGACTTCTTCAACCATTTCAAGACCAAAACTATTGAGTCCTACTCTCTTAACAGGATTATTGGTCAGTAGTTTCAGCTTGCGAATACCCAGAGCACGCAAAATTTGTGCACCCACACCATAATCCCTGGAGTCCATTTTTGAACCCAGTTTCATGCGAATTTCATTTTTGGTGAGTCCATCATCTTGTAGTTTAATCGCTGTAAGCTGGTCCATGATATTGTATTCACGACTCATCTGGTCCATATATAAAACAACCCCCTTTGAGGATTTATCAACCAATTTTAAGCTCTGTTGAAGAAGCCCGGTTTTATCGCTGCGCTGACTCCCGAAAATATCAGCCAAAGGATTAGAAGAGTGCACACGCACCAATACTGTATCCGTTTCGCTCCATTCTCCTTTTGCAAAGGCAAGGTGGTGCTCTCCGGTTAATCGTTCTTCAAATACATGCAGTTTAAAATCACCGTAAATGGTTGGCATATCTACGGACATCACATTTTTAACCAGTGATTCATGCTCCATTCTGTAAGCAATCAGATCTTTGATCGTGATCAGTTTTAAATCAAATCGATTGGCAAGTTTGATCAGATCCGGAAGCCGCGACATCTCTCCATCGTCGTGCATTATTTCGCAAATTATTCCTGCGGGTGAGCAGCCTGCAAGCCGGGCCAGATCAATAGCGGCTTCTGTATGGCCTGCCCTTCGGAGAACGCCGCCATCAACGCCTGTGAGCGGGAATACATGTCCGGGCCGTCTGAAATCGGATGGTTTTGCACTCTCGTTAATCAATTCTCTGATTGTATTGGCCCGATCCGGGGCAGAAATTCCTGTGGTTGTCAATTCTTTGTGATCCACAGAAATGGTAAAAGCGGCTTCATCCGGGTCGGCCCCATCTGTAACCATATAATCCAGATTCAACTCTGCGGCACGTTCATTGGTAATGGGAACACATACTAATCCGCGGCCATATTTAACCATCATGTTTATCGCTTCTGAGGTTACCTTTTCGGCGGCCATCAGAAAATCACCTTCATTCTCCCGGTCTTCATCATCAACAACGATGATCATTTTTCCGGCTGCAATATCTTCTATTGCTTCGGGTATTGTATGAAAGGTGTAATTGGACATGATATTAAGGATCTGTAGAACGACTCTTCCCAGAGATAAGTTACCGGCGATTTATTTGCTTTTTCCGGGGTTTACATCTGTAATGGAGCTTTTTTGAAATCTTGCTTTTACTCCACTATCTATCTCTAACAGAACAGTTTCATCATCAATAGAATTCACTGTGCCGATCATTCCGCCTCCGGTTACTACTTTATCTCCCTTCTTCATTTCGCTTACTTTGTTCTGGATCTCTTTTTGGCGTTTGCTTTGAGGACGGATGATAAAAAAGTAGAAAACAAAAAATATGGCACCCAGAAAAATAAGGTTAATCATGCCGCTGCCG
This sequence comes from Bacteroidetes bacterium UBA2664, assembly GCA_002359315.1. Lineage (GTDB taxonomy): Bacteria > Bacteroidota > Rhodothermia > Balneolales > Balneolaceae > Rhodohalobacter. Next base: position 54,946 of record DEMS01000023.1, read on the forward strand.
CCTGCGTCACCATCGGGTGGGGCCATCATAAAATAAGTTGTTAGAAAAATCATAATTGTTCATTAAAAAGTTGAAGATTTCAGCTTGTAAATATAGCGTATTCTACATCCGAGAACAATTATTCCGGCATATTGAGACCATTTTAAAAAGACAGAATCAGAATTGATTCTGTCTTCATTCGAAAAGTGCAGTCTTTATTCTTTTTTTGTGGATAGTCCAAATGGCAAATAGAGGGGACAAGTGCCAATTAAACTTGTAAACAGGAATACAACGGCTAAAAGCCCTAAAATAATAGCGGCGGTACCGGTTATTTGTCCTGTAAAATATAAAATAGCCACAATGATGGCCAAGGCAGACCTGATAAGTTTATCAATAGTTCCCATGTTTTTTTTCATAACAATCTCACTTTTATTTGATTAAATATTGAATGATAAATCCGAGTAATGTGAGAATGGTTATGCAAAGTGCACAAACTATGAGTAGTTTTTGCCATGTGGGTCGATTCTGCAACATTATTCCGGATAGGTTTAGGTAAAAATGGTTGTTAGTAATGAGTGAAAATTCTAATCAATAGTATTGATCTACATTTTAAATATGGGAGAGAACTCCTTTAGAGGGAGTTCATGAGTGTTGCTGTTGTCCTCTTTAGAACGTTCCAGGGTCATTTCATAGATTACCTTGTCATTTCTATAGTATCTTTTTTGATAATAAAGCGGTTTGCCACCGATGGTGAAAGTAAGCCTGTCGATAAGAAATAGTGGCGAATGCAGGCCTACTTTTAATTCATTAGAGAGATTTTCGTCGGCGATAACGGCAGACATTCGGTACGACCCTTTAAGGATTGGAACATCATACTGTTTTTCCAGGATGTCGTAGATCGTTGATTCCGACAGATCTTTTTCGTTCAGCAGTTGTCCGTATCGAACAGGCAACCAGGTAGCGTCAAACGCGATGGGTTCGCCATCTCCCAATCTCAATCGATCGATTTGAAGAACTTTGGAAGATTCATCAATTTGTAATTGCTCTGCAAGCCAGGAGGGGACAGAAACAGTCTCAAATTTTTTTACAACAGATGAGGGTGTAAGCCCCGCGTTTGACATGTCTTCGTTAAAATCTGTCAATTTAATAAGATTGTGAGCCGCTCTGTCTTCACTTACAAAAGAGCCCAAACCCTGACATCTATAGATAATAGAGGCACTTTCCAACGATTGAAGGGCGCGTCGAACGGTTACCCTGCTCACTTTAAATTTTTTAGCCAACTCATTTTCTGATGGCAATTTATCATCCGGCTTAAAATTACCCTCTTCAATTTCAGTTCTGAGCCACTGAGAGATTTGCGTATGTCGCGGTATTCCTTCTTTTAACATGATTTTCAACTAAATTATATACATTTATGATAAATAAAACAGGAATAAGTGTCAATACCTGTATTTACATGTTGGTTCTAATAGTATTGGTTTCAGAAAGAAGAGATTCAAAACATAGTGAAAAAGAAAAAATTAAATAGAAATAGCTGGTTTAGATCCAAATGTGTGGGCGTTGGAACGAAAAGAAAATTGTACTTGTATTGACAAGTAGATACATATGTTTTATCTTAGGTCAGAAACAATAAATTAATTAACAAAATAATGATTGAATTTTTATCACAACCGTGGCCTTGGTATATAGGAGGCCCTATTATTGGATTAACCGTCCCCTTGCTTTTATTGGCAGGCGGAAAAGTGTTTGGTGTTTCATCGAATCTCCGACATGTTTGTGCAGCATGCAATATTGGTAATATTGAATTTTTTAATTACGACTGGAAAGAAGTGGGTCGATGGAATCTCACTTTTATAACCGGTGCAGTTTTGGGTGGTTTTTTGGGCGGATATGTCTTTGCAAACCCGGAACCGATCGCACTCGCACAATCAACCATTTCAGATTTACAAGGGTTGGGAATCTCGGATTTCAGTGGCTACGTGCCAAATGAACTATTTACATGGGGTTCTTTAGGATCAGTAACCGGTATCATCGTATTGGTTTTGGGAGGTTTTTTGGTTGGTTTTGGGGCTCGATATGCAGGAGGCTGTACATCGGGTCATGCCATATCAGGCACATCCAATCTACAGTTAGCATCATATCTGGCCGTGATTGGATTCTTCATTGGGGGGCTGATCATGACCTATTTGATCTATCCTATCATTCTAACATAAAAAAGAGATTAATAAGAGCATGAAATTTTCAGATTATCTAAAATATTTGTCTATTGGTACCATCTTCGGATTTGTACTGATGAAAACAGAAGTGGTGTCATGGTTCCGCATACAGGAAATGTTTCGTTTTGACTCTATCCACATGTATGGGATTATCGGCCTTGCAATTTTGATTGGGTTGATCTCTATTCAGATCATTAAACGATTTAATGTAAAAGACCTGGAAGGAAAACCTATTACGATACCGCCAAAAGATTCAAGTCAGGTAACCCGATATGTTTTGGGGGGCACCTTTTTTGGGTTGGGATGGGCTCTTCTGGGAGCATGCCCCGGACCAATGTTTGCACTGCTTGGCAGTGGAATCACTGTGATGATAATACCTATTTTAGCCGGAATAGCCGGCACCTACACATATGGGGCCTTCAAGGATCAATTACCCCATTAAGAGAATCATTAATAACAGCTAAAGGAGAAAAACATGTATTTCAAACAATTTTTTGATGAAAAATTAGCACAATATGCATATCTCATTGGATGTCAAGCCAACGGGACTGCGGTGATTATTGATCCGATGAGAGATATCGATCACTACATAGATGCAGCCGCTAAAGCGAACCTGACGATTACAGCTGCTGCAGATACACACATTCATGCCGATTATATCTCAGGATTACGTGAATTTGCAGAGAGAGGGGTAAAAGTATACGCCTCTGATGAAGGAGATAAGGATTGGAAATATGAGTGGTTAAAAAACAGTGATTATGATTACGAACTCTTAAAGGACGGGGATGAATTTAAAATTGGTAACATCACGATAAGAGCCTGGCATACCCCCGGACATACACCCGAACATCTAAGCTACTTTATTACAGATGGAGCCACTGCTGACGAACCATTAGGTGTGGTTACCGGCGACTTTGTTTTTGTAGGTGATGTGGGCCGGCCGGATCTGCTGGAATCGGCAGCAGGGCAAAAAGACGTTATGGAACCATCTGCCAGAACACTCTTCAAAACTGTAGAATCCTTTAAATCTATACCGGAATATGTACAGGTATGGCCCGGCCACGGTGCAGGCAGTGCATGCGGAAAAGCACTGGGTGCAATTCCAAAATCAACAGTCGGTTATGAATTGAAGTTTAACAATTCATTAAAAGCGGCCACGTCAGAAGATAATTTTGTGAATTTTATATTGGATGGACAGCCCGAACCCCCTCTCTATTTTGCAAGAATGAAGAGAGATAATAAAATGGGTCCGGCAGTGATAGGAGGGCCGCCTAAAGCCCGCCGCTTGACCATCAAGGAGATGAAGGAAATATCAGGTAATAAGGATACTGTGATATTGGATACACGTGAGAGAACTGATTTTTATGAAGGACATGTTCCGGGTTCTATTCTGTCACCATTCAACAAACAGTTTAATACAGTAGCCGGATCCTATATTACAGAAGAACAAAAAATTATTCTATTGGTAGATGAATACCAGGCAGAAGAAGCGATCCTGGATCTTTATCGAATCGGATTGGATCATGTAATTGGTTATGTAACTGTAAAAGATTTTCAAAACTATAAAAATCAGGATGGGCAAATAGAGATTCTTAAAGCCATAAAATTTTCTGATCTGGATGAATTAGAAAAGGATGATGTCTTACTGGATGTGAGGAAACTGTCAGAGTACAATGAATTTAATATCGATGGATCCATCAATGTTGCTCATACGAGATTACTGCCAAATATTGAGAAATTGTCCAGGGATCGGAAGCATTATGTTCATTGTCAGGCGGGGGGAAGATCTGCCGTGGCGGCTGCACTTCTGAAAAGAAATGGATTTGATGTCATCGTTATCGATGATGAATTAGACAGATATAAAGCAACAGTCTCTGCATAAATTAAAGTTGGCGGTAGGAAAGCAGTACCGCCTATTTTTGCGCATAATGGTTTTAAAAACGGGTGCAACAATTCAATCAATGAATGCGTGAGTACCCGAACAAATCAAGAACAGATCAACTGTTTGCCATTCAAAAATTGCCGGTCAAATATATATGGAACCACAAATCGCGATTGTATTAGCCATTATGGCTTTTACAATATTCATGCTTGTTACGGAAAAAATTCGCATCGACGTAACAGCAATTCTAACGATGCTCGCACTGAGCTGGAGTGGTATTTTAAACAGCAGTGAGGCATTATCCGGTTTTTCAAGCAACGCTGTTGTTGCCATGATTGCCGTGATGATCCTTGGAGAAGGAGTCGCTAAAACAGGGATGATGTCGAGATTTTCCAAGTGGCTTCTGAAACGAGTCGGCTCGGAAAAAAAGACCGTCTTGGGAACACTTTCACTTTCTGTCGGAACCCTCTCCGGAGTTATACAAAATATAGGAGCAGCGGCACTTTTTCTTCCAAGTATCATTGATATATCCCGCAGGATAAAAATATCTGCTTCAGAGATGATAATGCCGATCGGTTTTATGGCAATTATCGGCGGTACCCTCACAATGGTAGGGTCCGGACACCTGATCTTAACGAACGACCTTCTTGAAGCTGCAGGCCTGGAGCCATATGGCCTGTTTGCCGTTACACCGGTCGGAGCGGCACTGCTACTCTCCGCGATCCTGTTTTTTTTATTTTTTGGTAAAATCTTTCTTCCTCAAGTTTCTGAATCAAATGCCGTTGAATCAACAGAACAGGAGAAAGTGATCCGTGCATTTAATCTTCAAAAAGAGATTCAATATTATAAGATTCCGGCCGGATGTAGTTTAATTGGCAAAAATATTGAAGAATCCGGTATCTGGAACAATTATGAGATCAATATATTAGCCCTTTCTGAAGAAAATAAAGTGAATTACGCTCCATGGAGAGAAACGAAGCTTCATGCCGGACATATAATGGCACTTTATGGTGATGATGAGCGTATTCAGAAGTACGCAGAAAACTACAATCTGGAAGCAGCCAGTGATAACAATCTGTTTGAAAATATGAGTGATCCGGATGAATCCGGGTTTGTAGAAGTGATTGTGCCTCCGCGATCAGAATTAGTAGGACATAGTATCCGAGAGTTCTCAATGCGTAAAAGGTTTTCAGTCGAACCCATCATGCTTTTTAGTAGTGGTGAGCGTGTTATGGGTGATTTTTCAGACTATATCATCCGCGCAGGGGATACTTTTATCATTTATGGTCCCTGGAATCATATAAAAAATTTACAGAGTACAGATCCATTTGTTGTAGCCACTCCTTTTTCTGTTGAATCAAAAGATCCTTCAAAAACTTGGCAAGCTGCCGGCAGCTTCCTTTTAGCAATCGTATTGGCGCTCAGTGGATTTTCCATTTCGATTTCATTTTTAACCGGCGCGATGGTGATGGTTCTGTTAAATGTAATGACGATACAGGACGCATATAAAGCGATAGAATGGAAAGTCGTTTTTTTATTGGTTGGTTTAATTCCGCTGGGTATTGCCATGCAAAATAGTGGGACCGCTGAATTTTTAGCAGAGGGCGTGATGAGTGTAGTGGAGGGAAGTCACCTGCTCATTCTACTCTTTTCAGTCGCCATCCTATCTACTGTTTTTTCACTGGTGATGTCGAATGTAGGAGCCGTAGTGGTCCTGGCACCATTGGTTGTGAGTATCGGCCTGCTCGCAGGTGTAGACCCAAGGCCATTGGTTTTGCTTGCCGCAGTGAACGCCGGAAATTCCTTTATCCTCCCTACACATCAAGTGAATGCGTTAATGATGACCGCCGGTGGATACAAAACCATGGATTACTTTAAGGCAGGCGGCGGCATGACTCTACTATTTTTGTTCGTGTCTGTTCTGTTTTTTTACTTTACATTCTTCTGATACATGATTCCCATTTATTCAATGTTTAAGGGATGTATCAAAACAATTTTTCAATTCAAGAATCAATTCAGAAATATGTTCAATTCAAAAAATCTAAATATCAGTACCGCAGAGTTTAAGGAGAAGTTAGACAGTGAGAGAGGGGTCATCATAGATGTCCGGACAAAAGAGGAATATGATGCGGGTCATTTAAAATTTACAGATGATCAGATTGATTTTTTAAACGGTGATTTTCAGGAGAGGGTAAATTCACTCGATAAAAACAAAACATACTATTTATACTGCAGAAGCGGTAACAGAAGCGGAAAAGCCGCCCAAATATTAGATAAAGAAGGGTTTAAAAATGTATACAATGTAGGCGGTTATGAGGATTTGGTAAACGCCGGGTTTGAATCAAACAAATAGTTTTTTAAAAATACTCTTCACACATTTTGGAGCCTATCATAGACGGATTTTGCAATTAAACATCCATCAACGTACCGTGGATTTACAATTGTAACATTTCTCACTTATACTCTTTTCAACCAGGTGAAAAGGGTTCTTGAATGTTTAATAAAAGGTTTTGTTTTCAGACTCCATCTCTTTCAGGAGATCAGCAGCTTTAAACCTTACTCCATGATCGTTTTGAAGTTTTGAAAGGATTTTATTGAGTTCAGCAACTCCTAATTTGTCGATATACCTGAATGGGCCTCCCAGGAATGGGGGGAAACCAAGCCCCAGTATAGCCCCCAAATCTCCGTCAGAAGGACTTAAAAGAATATCTTCCTGCAAGCAAAGTACTGCTTCGTTGATCATCATCATGGACATACGCTGACGAATCGTATCATCATCAAACTCTTTTCTATTTTGCCCGCCAAAAAAGTCATAAATTTCCTGATTGATCTCCTTTTTCTTTTTTGAATCACTGTATTGATAAAATCCCTTCTTGTTTTTACGCCCCTTATACCCGGCATCAACCAATTCTGCTGCTTTGTCGCTCGTTTTTGCCCCTCGCGACCGGAAGGTATCGCTTAAAACTTCCGAAACATGAGCTCCCACATCAATTCCGACTTCATCGAATAGGGCAATCGGCCCCACCGGAAACCCAAACTGCTTCATTACACGCTCCAGCTGTTCAATAGCAGCACCTTCCTCAAGAAGTAAAAGAGCTTCATTCATGAATGGAGCAAGAATTCGGGTCGTGTAAAATCCCGGCCCGTCATTGACTACAATGACCGTTTTACCTTGTCGAATTCCAACATCGTAAGCTGTGGCTATTACCCAGTCGACCGTTTTATCAGTTTTAATTATTTCGAGCAGAGGCATTTTTTGAACAGGGGAAAAGTAGTGCATACCGATTATATTCTCAGGCCTTGCCGCTTTTGCTGCAATGTCAGAAATGGGAAGTGATGACGTGTTGGAAGCAAAAATTGTATGCTCACCGGAAGCGTCTTCCACTTCTTTTACGATGGACTGTTTTAAATTCAGATCTTCAAAAACGGCTTCTATAACCAGATCAATTTTATCAAATGGGTCGTAGCTAGTTGTTGGATGAATAAATCCCATTTTCTCATCCCTTTCAAATGAGGAAATGATCCGTTTTGAAACCTGTTTGTCTAAATTATTTTTAATGTCGCCGGCTCCTTTCAATGCATTTTTAATGGTTTGGTCTTTCAGCCAGACACGGATTCCATCATCAATAGTCACTTCCGTAATGCCTGAGCCCATCAATCCGGCACCTAAAACAGCTACGCGATGAACCTCTCTTTTTTTATCATCCATCGGATTCTTCTTGGCATCATTCATGCCAAAAAATAGCTGAACCAGCGCACGGGATTCGGGGGTGACGGCCAGCTCGCCAAATAGCTTAGCTTCATTTTGGATTCCTTTTTTGAGACCATGTTTTAGCCCGAATCTGACACTTTCAATGATTTTGAGCGGTGCCGGATAATTCCCTTTGGTTTCCCCCAATGTTCGCTTTCGTGCCTGACTAAAGATAATTTTTTTACCAATTGGGTTTCCTTCCAGCAGTTTTTCCTTCCAAGAACGACGGCCGGTTCTTTTAAAATGATTGCTGTTCAGTTTCTTCACGGCTTTAATACCGGCTGTAACCAACGCATGTCTGTGGACGACTTCATCGGCAAACCCGGTTTTTTTTGCCTGATAGCTGTACATATTTTTACCGGGAAGCATATATCCCAATGCGTTCTGAATACCAATCAATCTGGGCAGTCTTTGAGTGCCTCCCATCCCCGGGAGCAGTCCTAATTTGACTTCAGGAAGCCCTATCTTTGTGGAGCTATGGTCTGATACGATTCTGTAGTGGCAGGCGAGTGCCAGCTCAGTTCCACCCCCCATACAGGAACCGTGGATTCCAACAACAACAGGTTTTTTTAGGTTTTCAATTCGCAACAGGATTTCGTGTCCGTCTAGACTGAGTTGCTCGAGTTCTTCAGCCGTTTCCCTGGTTTTGAACATCTCAATATCTGCGCCGGCTATAAAATTTCCATCTTTACCGCTAATCAGCAGTGCGCCGTCGAGGGAGTCGTCTTTTTCGAATGAGTCAATAAATGAAGTGAATTCATTCATCAGATTCTCATTCAGTTTATTTACTTTTTCACCGGGAGTGTCGAGGGTTATGATAGCAACACGATCCTTTTTTTGAATAGAAAATATATCCTTCTTCATAGTGTTAATTTTTATATCGATGAATTAATCATTGAAAGATTCGATAATCATTGCATGTCCCTGTCCGCCGGCAGCACATGCGGCGATCAGTGCATATTTCCCGCCCTCATCGCGCAGCCGATTGGCAGCGGTTGTTACAAGCCGGGTACCGGTGGCCCCAAAAGGATGTCCGATAGAGAGGGATCCGCCACGGGTGTTTAGTTTTTCAAGAGGGATTTCCCCCACTTTTTTATCCCGGTTGAGGCGTGACTTGGCAAATTCATCACTATCCAGGGCTTTTAGTACTGTCACCATTTGTCCTGCAAAAGCTTCATGAAACTCAAAAACATCAATATCCTTTAGGGTCAAGTTCATTTCATCCAGAACAATGGGTACGGCCAATGCCGGACCAATCAATAACTCATCCCCCGGTTTTTTCGCGACGTAGGTAAAGCTTCGTATGATTGCTTTCGGTTTGTAACCGTTTTTCAGTGCGTACTCTTTCTCCATCAGCAGGCCGGCAGATGCACCATCCGTCAGGAAAGAGGCATTTCCGGCAGTTACGGTACCGTGAGGTTTGATAAATGCAGGCCGCAGGGAAGATAGTTTTTCAAGGGTACTGTCGCCACGAATCCCATTGTCTGATGTAACCACATGTTCTCCATTTTTGACGGATACGGGTATAATTTCATCGTCAAAGAGTCCATCTTCCTGTGCTTTTGCTGCTAAATGATGGGAGCGGAGAGCGAACTCATCCTGCTCCTCTCTTGTTGCTCCATATTTGGCAGCCATTTTATCACAGCTTTCGCCCATGGTTTCGCCGGTGGAGAATTCAGAAATAGAAGGAATTTCCGGAAGCAAGTCGGATGGACGGAGGCCTTTAAAGAATTTAAGCCAGTCGGTGGGCTTTTTATATTTTTGTGTTTCAAGAAGTTTCTGGCGAAATTTTTTCCGGAACCGAATAGGAATATCACTCATTACCTCGACCCCTCCGACGGCGGATACATTGATCTGCCCCATCGAAATGGCATTTACAGCTGTTGATATTGCAATATTTGATGATATGCAAGCCATGGACGTTGTGGTAGCCGGAATATGGCCGGGCAGACCGGCTGCAAGGGATATCTCCCGTGCGATATTGCTTGTATTAATGTCCTGAATAACATTTCCAAAATAGATGTGGCCGATGTCAGCGCCTCCTATTTTTGTTCTGGTGATTAACCCTGTTAAAGCAAATCGGCCTAAATCATAGGCAGAGAATTTTTTAAAGTCGGTTTGTGATCGAAGAAACGGGGTTCGAACCCCATCGATGAAAACAACTTCCTTTTTCAAAGATTGATTATTCATAATAGACAATAAGATTATGATTAATTGTGCAACTTAACAGTGTTAACTTCTACTATATAGATAAAAAAAAATTAGTTTACTAAAAACTGTTTTATCAGATTTATATAGTTCTTATATTTAAAGCTATTCAGTTATTCAGGGCAATTAGCTCAGTTGGTTAGAGCACCTCGTTTACACCGAGGGGGTCGGGGGTTCGAATCCCTCATTGCCCACATCAGTATAAACGACAAGGACGATTCTGAAAAGGGTTGTCCTTTTTTGTTAAACCCACTTGGGAATTAGATTATAGTAACCTTTCTTTCTATTCTAAATCCGCACTGCAGAAATTATCTATGCAGATGTAAACATGCACATGTATCGCGATTATCGGAAAGGTTATGGCCTTTAAGCTGAATCCTTAATTTTTAATTGATTGAAGATAGCCCCATTAAATATTAATTTTTGATGGAGCTTTTTTAGCAATAAATATTTTTAAATCAAGAAACTTTTTTTACTTAAAGACACTTAAATGAGTTGATCTGACTCATTCGTAGTGATATAAAACTGCTGATATTATTTCATACATTGAACAAACAAGTACATTTCGGACCCTTTAAAATTCAATAAAAATGTTTAAAAATCTTTCCATAACCCTCACCATTTTCCTCCTATTTTCCTCAATAAGCTGTACCACTATTGAAATTACGGAGAGTGATGCTTTTGATGCTCACAGAACCATTACTCCGGCTACATTTGACGTCAATGCCTTCAATTTTCAACAACATACTATTGAAACCGAGGATGGGGAGTCGTTGGATGCCTGGTTCCTGCAACGTGATGATGCTGTTGCCACCGTTCTCTATCTGGGTGGAAATGGTTTTTTGATGGTAAAATCACGCCCTCTTATCCAGGCATATGCCACGCTGCCGGTAAATTTGCTTCTGATTGATTATCGGGGTTATGGCTTGAGTAGCGGAGACCCAACAGTAAGAGGGGTTCAGGAAGATGCAAGATCTGCATTTCGTTTTATCACATCAGATGCAGTTCCGCAAACGGATAAAATTTTTGTTCATGGGCATTCAATGGGCACTTTTTTAGCTGCGATACTTACAGAGGAGAATTCGGTTGACGGTTACATTCTTGAAAGCCCCGCAACGGAAGTGGAGCGCTGGACAAAAAGGTTGATACCGTGGATCATGAGGCCTTTTGTACGATTTGAGATTGACGAAGATGTGAAAGCACAAAGTAATTCTGATAAAGTGGCGTCTATAACGACTCCACTATTGATTATGGGAGGTACAGCGGATGATGTTACGCCTATTCGAATGGCAGAAGAGCTGTATGAAAAGTCAGCATCAAATCAGAAAAAATTAGTGAAAATATCCGGCGGCGGACACAATAACCTCCCAAATACTTCTCTGTACCGACAGTCGCTTCGAGAGTTTATCAGATAGTTAACCAGACTTTCACTTTTTCGTTTTATTGCTTTTAACTCCTTTCCATAACAAGGAGCCTAACCATGCTGCGACGATACCGGTCACTATTGCCATAAAAAGAGAAAGTTCAAACCGACTCTGGATATAACTGGTAAGAAGTATCGTTGATACAAAATGAATCACTACAGCCGTTACATATCCAATTGCAAAACAGCCAATCATATCTCTCAATTTCAGGTTTACAACAAATTGAGTGATAATTGAAGCAATAAGCCCTAATAGCAACCAGATCAGAAGAAAGGAGATATCCGTAAAATCTATTTGCCGGGCACTGCTTGTCCAAAGCGGCAAGCCCGCTGCAATCGTTGATACCAGAATTGTAATTAATCTGTAGTTATGTCGTGTAGCTTCAAGCATGCATGTTTACAAATATTTTTAAAAAAAGTATATCTGATTAATGAGAATTGTAAATATATAATAAAATAAATGAAAGATGTGAATTATTAAGATAAAATATATTAGAGCGAATAATCTAATTTTATGATTACAAAAATAATTAATACATTTTCAAACAGGAGTATGTACAAATAAAACTCTATTTAACGTAAATATTTTATGAACATCAAATTTGTAAAACGATCTCAGATAAAATCAAGTAAAAGAAGAGCCTCAAAGTTTAAACCGTTGATGGATGCTTTGGATAAACTTGAGGAAGGGGGTCAGGCGATAGAGGTATCTTACACAAATGATAAGATGGTTAACTCAATGCGGACAGCTGTTTATCAGTATAACCAGGAAAATAAAGTAAAGATTAGAAGCGGGAAAGATACGGTTAATAAAAAAATCTATTTCTATAGAGAAAAATAAATATTAAAGTATCAAACTTAATGATCAGTCTGCATTTTAGAATGAGACCAATTGATGTATAATGATCGGATATCTGCTATTTGAAGGTCAATGGATTGATCACTGCTGTTTTTTAAACTTATTGGAGGATGGATATGGGCCGTTATGACCCCGGGTTTTGTGATCATAAAAGCACCGGGACTTAATTCACGATTTCCTTCAAAATAGATGGGCACGATTGGATAATCGAGTTCTAATGCCATACGAAAAGGCCCTTTTTTGAATGGGCCGATCACCCCCGCATGTTTTCTGGAGCCTTCCGGAGACATAAGCAGTGACAGTTTATCCCGTTTTATTCTGGCCACATTTTTTTTCAGCGTTTCGACCGCTTTATCAGATTTCTCTCTCCGAATAAAAACCTGTCCGGTTAGCCTGCCCAGTAAAAAAAAGAGTGGATTATATTGAAACTGCCACTTTGCGACAAACCGAATTCGGGGTAAACTGAGCGCTAAGATCGTGAGAACATCTAATGTGGATGCGTGATTAATGATATAGAGAGCTTGCCCGGGAAGAGAATCTGTATGCATTTTAACCTGAAATCGAATACCGGCAATCCATAACGATATTCTGGCGATCGGTCCGGCAATCTTTTCTACAATTAAGTTTGTAAATTTTCCGAAAGATATGAGCAGCAGGAAAAGTATTAACGGTGTAAAGATAATAAGCAGAAGAAAAAAAGAGGCAATGGAGAGAATGCTTCTCAAATAATCAAAAAAAGTAAATGAGACGGATCTGGTAGACATTTCGTGTACTTTGATAATATGATTTTAGTCATTCGTTCAAGAGAGATACAAAATCCCCGGATTATATTAAAATCCAAAGATATTATCTGAAAGCATCTTCAAAATGTGTTATATCAGGGGATTCATTTCCTTTCTGCACAATTGAGATTACATCAAACCGAACGACTGCGGTCTCCATCTTCCGTTCATATATCCACGCTTCGGCTGCTTTTTTAATGTTTTTTTCTTTTGCCGGTGTCACATGCTCTTCGGGATACCCGAAATAGGTATCAGACCTCATTTTAACCTCAATGAAAATGATATAATTACGATCCGTGGCTACGATATCCACTTCCGCTTTCTGGAAAAAATAGTTTCTGTCCAGAACAATCCAATCTTTCGCTTCCAGATAAGCGCAAGCTAAATCTTCCCCCTCTAACCCTCGTTCCCGGGTTGTTTTTTTATTGGACTTACTCATTATCAGTATCAGTTGACGTTCTTTTCCCCTTAAGCGATTGGTGAGCTTCTGCTATTTTTACAAGATGTTTTAAAAACGTGAGATTCTTTTTGTTGATGTAGGGTAGTAGTGCTTTTGTAAATCGCTCGAACATTTCCAAAAAGTCGATGAACTCTTCTATTCTCTCTTTGAAAGCAATTTCATCAGGCTGTACTTCCCTATTCTGATCAAATAGTTCCAGGGTTTCTGTTAAACTCTCTTTAATAGGGTCGATTTCTCTCTGGTGCCTCTCTTTAACAATGATGGATACGATATTCCATACATCTTGTTCAGCCGTATAAAAATCTTTTCTCTTTCCCTTAAAATGGACTTTTTGAATGAGTTGCCACTGTATCAGGTTTCGGAGGTTCATATTCGCGTTGCCCCGGCTGATACTCAATTGCTTCATAATCGTATCCGTATCAAGGGGCTGACTCTCAGCATAGAGAAGGGCATGAATTTGAGCCATTGTTTTATTGATACCCCAAGCCGATGCCATCTCTCCCCACAATAGCACAAACTGATCAACAGCTTGCTGGTGGGTCAGGGACTTATCGGGATCTATCGGGGAAATACTATTTTGTGTCATCACTTATTTTTTCTGCAGGCTCTGTTTTGGAATCTGCTTCTTTCACATGGCCATTCTCCGTTTTTGGCTTTCCACTATTTTTGTAGTCTGTTACATACCATCCGGTCCCCTTGTAAACGACACCGCCCCCGCCCGAAATAATTCGTTTCACGGCCTGACCCGTTTCCGGGCAAGTTGTAAGCTTTTCATCGTTTATACTCTGTGTTATTTCAAATGTTGTACCGTCTTCACGCTTATACTCGTATGTAGGCATAAATTCTTAATTTTGTTTTTGTTCAAAAAGGATGATGATTGGAAATCAATAATAATAACAGTTGATTTCCCGGAAGATCGTTAAAGCAGAAAATGTGCCAAAACAGATTTTCTGCTCATCATGTCAGTAAAAAATTAAATTTAAGAGAGTGATGATAAACCGTCTTTAATTCTTTGGTTAGCTTCCCTGAGATCGTCCATGGATGCTGCATAACTCAATCGAATTCCATTTGGTTCACCAAAAGCGTCTCCGGGCACAACGGCAACGCCCTGTTTTTCTAACAGGTAGAGCGCCAGATCTGTACTCGTCTCTATCGATTCACCCTCGGGTGTTTTTTTGCCTAAAAATGCGTGGATATCGGGAAACACATAAAAAGCGCCGGCCGGAACGAAACATTCGACTCCTTCGATCGATTTCAGTGCATCAACGATATAATCGCGCCTTTTTTTGAAAGACACTCGCATCTCTTCAACCGGTTTCATCGTTCCGGTATAAGCAGCTAATCCGGCTTTCTGAGAGATTGACGATGGAGCGGAAGTCTCCTGGCTCTGAATTTTAGAAACTGCATTTGCAATTTCCTGAGGGCCGGCCATATATCCGAGACGCCAGCCGGTCATGGCAAATCCTTTAGAAAAACCATTGATTAGTACGGTTCGATCGATCAGATGGGGGGCGGCATTTAGGATACCGGTGTGCTCTTCTTCAAAAACGATATATTCATAAATTTCATCGGAGAAAATCAGTACATCTGGATAATTATCGAGAACTTCAGCAAGTTCTTTGAGTTCTTTGCGTGTATAACAAGCTCCGGTTGGATTCGAAGGGGAACAGAGAATGAGCCCCTTGGTTTTCTCGTTTAAAGAGTCATCCAGTTGCTTTGGGGTCAATTTATAGTTGTTACTAAAGAGTGTTTTGGCGACAACGGGGACACCGCCCGCCATCTTTACCATCTCCGGATAGGACACCCAATATGGGGCCGGGATCACGACCTCATCGCCCGGGTCAATAGTAGCAAGCAGTGCAAAACCGATCGACTGTTTTGCTCCGTTTGAGACAACAATCTGGTTCGGTTCGAAACGCAATCGATTTTCCTGAAGCAGTTTCTTGCAGATCGCTTCTCTGAGCTCCGGCATGCCTGTATTCATGGTGTACCCATGAAACCCATATGTGATGGCTGTGATTGCGGCGTTACAGATGTGTGCAGGTGTTTTGAAGTCGGGTTCACCGGCGCTGAGTGAAATGATGGAAGCACCGCTTCTGGCTAACTCTTTAGCTTTGGCAGATATTTTTAAAGTTTCTGAGGGGGAAATATTTGTAGCCAGTTTGGAGATCATTCCTTTTTTCATCATTAAGTTCATTTTTTTAAATATAAGAAATTAGATCTGACAAACGAGACAAGAAATCTTGGTTATTTAATGTTGAACCCGGGTATTTTATTGAACCAAGTATGATTTATAAAGTCATCCTGAATTTATTTCAGGATCTCCGGATATAAGACGAGTTCAGTAGAGAATTATTAGCCCGGTATAAACGTAAGGAGATGCTGATCTGCTTGAGCATGACGCGTTGGTGGCGTATAGAATAAAGTATATACTTATCGAACTTAAGAGTACTTTTCCCGGAGCGCTTTCGCCACATGTTTGGGCACAAAACTGCTCAGATCCCCACCCCAAGCGGCCACTTCTTTAACAATGGTCGCAGATATAAACGTAAGCTGTTCATCCGGCATCAGAAATAGGGTATCAATTTCCGGGGCGAGACGCCTGTTAGTCAATGCCATTCGGAATTCATATTCAAAATCAGAGATCTGACGAACGCCCCTCAACAGAATATTCACCTTTTTCTTGCGGGCATAGTCGATCAGCAGGCCGGTAAACTGTTCTATTTCAATTTTATCTTTCCACTCTTTATCCTGAATGGCTTCCTCTAAAAGAGCGACTCGTTCATCACCGGAAAAAACGGCGGATTTCTGATTATTTACGGCAACGGTTACATAGACTTTCTCGAACATTTTGGCAGCACGCTCCAATATGTCGAGGTGACCATTGGTGAGTGGATCGAATGAACCGGGATAGATGGCACTGTTTTTCATGACTTTTTGATTCTGATATCAGAAGATAGTCAATTTTAAGGGATCGATGGAATTACAGCCCTGTATGAACAGGGATCTCTAGAAATCTACACTGTTCAGCTTAAAAATACTAACAATGGTTCTACCGTACGGTTTTGCAAAAACACAATGGTCATGATCGGAGAAATTGTGCCTTTTATCATGCTCAAGTACAAACCAGCCATCTTCAGTAAGCCAGTTATTTTGCAGAACAACATCAATCATCTCAGCCATTTTATAGTAATCGTAGGGTGGATCGGCAAAGATGATATCAAATTGGCCATATGTTTTCTCCAGAAAAATTTCAATATCAGCTGTTAAAACAGTGATCTTATCTGCAATTCCAAACTGAGCCGCAGTTTTTTCGATCATTTTGGTGTGTCCCGCTTCAGAGTCAACAAACAGGCAGTGTTCAGAACCTCTGGAAATGGCTTCAAATCCTAAATTTCCACTGCCCGCAAAGAGATCTAAAACTCTGGTCCTGTCAAAATAGGTGCGCGCATCGATTACTGAAAAGAGGCCTTCCTTGGTTCGGTCTGATGTTGGACGCAACAACCCGGTATTGGGAACCGGTATGTTTCGCCCTTTCAATTTTCCCGTGATGATTCTCATTATACCGTTTCTTTAACATCCTGGTTCAGGCTCATGATAATCGCCGGAAAAGCACTTTCAAGGCGGAAACCATACGTTTTTTCCCGGGCATCCACTTTCATTGCCGGGAGAGAGTCGAGAAATTGAATCGCGCCGTGATCATACCAATAGGACTGCATCATTTCGGAGACTTTTTTCCCATATTCTCCAAAGATATAAGCGTCGTCATGCATTCCATTCATCCAGGTTAATTTTTCAGAATAGAGACTCCAGAGATAAGGCAGATCGGATAATGTTTCAAATTCAAGGTATGTTGTGCCACGTAATTTACCGAGAATAAACGAGCTCACCGTCAAGACATTTTCCATGCAGTGAATCATGACAAATGAACCCCGATTCTGCGTATGCTGTTGCCAATCCATACCCAGTTCAAAATCAGATACATATTCACTGCTGTTAAACGATTTAAAGAGTTCATCAAAACCGGTCATCGAATCGCTATCCCTTAATAGCAGCAGTTTTGTGTCTGTATTGCTAATGGTGTGCCACATAACCTGCACCTGATTACGGTCTGATCCCCGCATCATCAACTGAACATGCGCTTCTCTTTCGGTGGAATCTTCATAAACAGATCTGGGAACGACCGACCAGCACTCTTCAGAAGCGGGTGCCAGTATCTTGACAGTATCACAATTGTACTCTTGTTGGATCTGTTCCAGAGAGCTTTTGAGAGCGGGAAAACCGACAGTATTTCCCGTTATAATCGCTTTCCCTACATCAAAATTGAAATCGATACTGCCAATTCTGGCAAGCTCACCATTCCGTTCAGGGTGATTAACTGAGTAAAATAGATGATTACCCGTGTAGCAAACGCCTAAACATGACTGCACGGGTTCCATTTAGTTCCAGTTTGGTGCGTTGAGCATTGTAGTTCTTTCCAAATCTCCAATTCGATCGCCGGTACCCGGATTTACCAAGAGGTATAGCACAGGCCGGATCGTATCGTTTAAAGTATACTCAAAACGATTGTGAGGTGGCCGTGGCGAGTAAATAAGCGAATCAGGAGTGTAGGTAGATGGAGGTAAGAAAGTAAACATAGAATCCCCACGTGCAACCATTAAAGAGTCTGTTTGTAAGAATGTCACCAAACTATCGAGCCCGCCTTCAGTTGGAGGAAATCCACCTTTTCTGGTTCGGTATTGTACAAGAACGTCGCGAACCAACTCCATTCGGTGCCGTTCTCTCTCAACCATTTCTCTCTCTTCAATAACTTCTTGATAAGGATCAACAATAGAACGGTACAGGAACCATGCTAAAAATACGATGACAACAGCTAAAATGATGGTTATGATATTATTTCGTGTATTTAAATTCATGTGAGAAAATGTCTTGGTTAGCGATATAGGATAAAGAAATATTCAGGCATCAAAATAAATGCAGTCGCCCTGATATGCAACTTTCTAATTTAAGCTATACAAATAGAACCCACTAATCAGGTTTTATATAGGTTTCCTACCTGAAAGTAGCAATAAATATTCAATTAAATCACTTTTTAAGCCACGATTTAGAAATTTTTCAAAATTTTGGATTTTTAATGAGTTCTTTTGAAGTATTTGGATATCAAAAATTTCTGAAAACATCTGTTTAATTTCGTCCGGATCCACACTGAATGGCGGTCCATTCATTTCAGATTGATTATAGCTTAACAGATGCATCAATATTTTTGTATAGGCGGATGATAAAGAGATGATTTTGTTTGAGTAGCTCTGGCGCATATTTTTTGGCAGGGCAACAATGGACGCTTTATCATAGATCAGATCCACATCCCCCATTTTTTTCTGCGGCAGCTTCATAAAATCACCACACCAAAACTCAATATTTTGACTGTGATATATGTCAAAGGATGCGAAACGGGTTGTTGTATATTCCATTTCGTGTTGATTATAAAACTGTTTAATCGCAACATCTGAAATTTCAACGCATATGACTTTTCGGGCCCGATCTGCAATCCATTGAATATCAACACTTTTACCCGCTAAAGGAATCAGTACGACCGGGTTTTGCCGGATGGGTAGTGACGGCCAATGAATGCTCAGCCCCGGATATCCATTTTCCATGTGAAATCCTGTATTTCCTTTATTCCATCGACTGAGCCAATAACTTAATTCCATAAACTGTTTTATTCCTGTCGATTAAACGATAATTTCAGAGCCATAAGACTATAGAATAAACAATCTCCGGAAAACTTGTATCGATGTCATTGGTTTGAATAAGCCCATTTTAAGACTCGCAATCCCAAACATTATCAGTAATCTTTCTGTACCCCTGCTGGGAGCGGTGGATACCGCTTTGGTTGGCCACTTAGATCAAGTATTCTATTTAGGCGCACTGGCCGTTGGAAGTGTAATCTTCAACTTTATTTTTTGGGGTTTTGGTTTCCTCAGAATGGGTACGACCGGACTCACGGCACAAGAGTATGGTAAACGGGACCGCATGGAGATGATGATGATTCTGGCCAGAGTTCAGTTTATCGCAATGGGCATCGGGCTCCTGATCTTACTTCTTCAAAACCCAATCATCACATTGAGTCTCTATATGATAGAGAGCTCTGTTGAAGTGGCTGAGTTCACCAAAGTATATTATGATATCCGTATTCTCACGGCACCGGCGGTTTTAGCACTATATGGACTCAACGGCTGGTTTTTAGGTATGCAAAATGCAAAATACCCGATGATTATAACGATTGTCCTGAACCTGCTAAACATCATTTTTAATGGTTTTTTCATCTACGGTTTTGGAATGCACGTAGATGGCGTGGCTTACGGGACTCTTATTTCAACCTATTTAGCATTGGGCCTGGCAGTGGCCTTGTTCCTTAAAAGATATCGGAGATACCTCTCCTATTTTTTAAAGGACGAGGTATTCAATAAGACAGAGCTGATCAAGTATTTTTCAGTGAATCGTGATATTTTCATCCGAACACTCTGTCTTATCTTTACATTCTCATTTTTTACAGCAGTATCTGCTAAACAGGGTGATTTGATTCTTGCCGCAAATACAATACTGTTACAGTTTTGGTTTATTGCTTCCTATGGAATTGATGGTTTTGCATATGCTGCTGAGAGCCTGGTGGGCAAATTTAAAGGCGGCAGAAATCAAAAAGCTCTTCGATCTGCAATCTATTATTCATTGGGTTGGGGTTTGATGCTGGGCCTGTCCGGCACTATCATCTACTTTATCAGTGGAAATCAATTATTGAATGTTTTTACGAATAATATTGAAGTCATTGAACTCGCTCAAAGTGTACTTTTTTGGACGATCATTGCTCCGTTTGTCTCAAGTATCTGTTATGTATTGGATGGGGTATTTATAGGTGCTACTGAAACCAAACCGATGAGAAATACGATGCTTGCAGCTACATTTTTGGTTTTTTTGCCAGTGTACTATGCAGGCACTTATTATTTAGGGGTTCATGGCCTCTGGCTGGCGATGGTACTTTTCATGATATCCAGGGGAGTGGCATTGGCCTACTATCTTCCCGGGACTGTGATGGAACATAAGATAGGATAATGTGTAAAAATAGAAGTGAATAAAAATCAAGAAAGTCTTTTTCACAGTTTTAGATATGTGAAACTCCCTTGCAAAACATTTATATTTGAGCTTATTTTTCAAAAGATGAAATCGATCAGCTCAACAACTATTAAAATAGCTCAATGGATTTAAAGAAGATATTAATTATGCGTCATGCCAAATCATTATGGGGAGAGGGTTCAATTAAAGATTTTGATCGGCCTCTGAATGAGAGGGGCATGAATGATGCTCCCCGAATGGGAAAATATTTGAAAGAACTGAACATAATTCCGGGCCAATTTATCTGCTCACCGGCATTGCGGGCAAAACAGACTGTTTTAAAAGTATCCAATGAGCTGGGTTTAGAAGAGGATATAATTACATGGGATGAAGATCTCTATTTTAGAGGCGCCATCTCTTATATTCATGCTTTAAAAAGAGTAAAAGAGCAAACTTCTGTGGTATTAATAGCCGGTCACTATCCGATGGTCTCAGATGTGGTATCCACTTTGATAGGAATTGAATTGACAGAACACTTTTCAACAGCATCTATTGCATGCGTTGAGGGATTTTTAAAGAGTTGGGATGATCTGGATGAGGGAATGTTTGAGTTGAAATGGATGGTAAAACCGAAGGAACTCAAGGAAATTTAGACTCAGTTATTCAGGCCATAATGCTGTATATAATGAAGCATTTGTTGTATATTCATTGAATCGCGGAACCTAAAATTGAAGATGTAAATGATTTACAAGCAAAAATTTTATTATCTCACAAAAACCCCATTAAGTGCTGAAGGCCCAAAGAATGTTGAGATCATTGACAGGGCAGACGATAGCAATCAGTTTCCTGCACTTTTTCAGAAATATGAAGAGTTGAGATCACACGCTTTCAATGAAGATAATTTATACAGTATCGTTCGCGCTGATGATATCTATGATCTGGTAAGAACAGGCACTGAAAAAGAGGCTAAAGAGCTCGCATTTGAAAATGCTGAACCGGAAATTATTACCAATTTGCAACATCGTGTGATGCAGAAGGGTGATAAAAATGCCAAAGCGATTCTAAAAGAAGTTCATCAGGTAGAAGACTAATTCTTTTAGAGAAATAATTATTTAAGAGAGGTTCAGTATAGCTGAAATTGATCATCCATTCAAAAATAGCATGCCCCAACGCTATATTGGAATGGTTTCGGCGCTTTATTTGTCATTGTATAATAGTACAAACAATTTACGTGCAGATCGTTCGATGCGACAGAACGATATATTGTGAAGTTTATAGCACGGTTAAAAATAAAAAAGATCAAAGAGCTAATTTAAAGTTATGAAAGGAGAAGATATGGACGTGAATATTGGGATTTCAAAAGATAAAAGAACGGCAATTGCTGAGGGCCTTTCAAAAGTATTGGCAGACAGTTATATGGTCTATTTAAAGACACATAACTATCACTGGAATGTCACCGGTGAGCATTTTCGATCTCTTCATACACAGTTTGAAGAGCAATACACTGAACTGGCAACGGCCATCGATGATATTGCGGAGCGAATCCGGTCGCTGGGGCATCGCGCACCCGGATCTTTTCGTGAATATCAGGAATTGACATCTATTCAGGAAGATACCGACCAGCCAAAAGCACTTGAGATGGTTCGAAGATTGGCCGTTGATAATGAAACGATATTGAGAACCGCCAGAGAGACGCTTCCGGTGTGCCAGGAAGCCGATGATGAAGCAACGATCGACCTGCTGACCCAACGGCTTCATATCCATTCCAAAACAGCCTGGATGCTCAGAAGTCACTTGGAATGATATAGCGATTTTACTCTTTTAGTATTACTATTATGGTATTAATCAATTAACCTAATTTTAGAATTATGCTAAAAGAGTTCAAAAAATTTATCATGACCGGGAATGTCATAGACTTGGCTGTTGCTGTGATTTTGGCAGGTGCCGTTGGTTTGGTTATAACCGGTTTTGTCAATAATATAATGATGCCGGTTGTCGGTGAATTTACCGGTGGCATGGATTTTTCAGAGTTCAAGATCGTATTGTCACAAGCTGTAATTGCAGTAGATGGAACTATAATCACTCCGGAAAATGCTATTCAATACGGGGCTTGGGTGAATAGCCTGATCAATTTAGTTATTGTTGGCTTTGTCCTCTTTCTGATTGTTAAATCTTATAACAATTTCAGGAAAAAGGAAGAAAAAGCCGCTCCTGCTCCGGCCGGCCCCACTCAAACGGATCTGTTAATCGAGATCAGAGATTTACTGAAAAAATAAAATAACCAGCCACCCATTCGGTGGCTTTTTTATGCTCTTTTTTACAAACAGATCAGTAAAGGAGATCCATTGCCTTTTTTTTTAAATAATCGGTAACTTAAATAAAACAATAATTTACAACGATAATTTTTTATGGAAGAAACATTTGGACAATATTCAGACTCGCTGCTTCCAATAGTCGTCGAGCATGGACTAAGTGTTCTTGGTGCTATTGTAATTTTAATCACCGGTTATATCATAGCCGGTTGGGCTGCAAGGAAAGTCATCAAGAAGGCCCGGAAATCAGAAAAGCTTGATGATACATTGACCCCGATTTTGGGACAAACAACCCGGGCATTTATACTGATTATCACTATCCTTGCCGTATTAAATCAATTTGGTGTTGAGACAGCGAGCATTATCGCAGTCTTGGGTGCTTCTGCATTGGCAGTTGGGCTTGCCCTGCAAGGAACCCTGAGCAATGTAGCTGCCGGAGTTATGTTATTAGTACTCAGGCCTTTTAAAGTAGGCGATGTGGTCAGTATAGGCCAAACCATGGGAGTTGTTGATGAAATCGGACTGTTTACAACTGAAATGCACTCTTTCGATAATATTGGTATCTCGATGCCGAACTCTAAAGTTTGGGGAAATGAGATTCAGAATTATAATCGATTTGATACACGACGCGTTGACATGGTATTTGGAATCGGATATGGTGACGACATGGATAAAGCGATTAATATCATTAAAGAGATTTTAGATGAAGATGAGAGGATATTGAAAGATCCGGAACCGTTAATTGCTATTGGCAATTTGGGGGACAGTTCTGTTGATATCAGAGTCAGGCCGTGGACTGAACGGAGTAATGTATGGCCATTACGCTATGATCTTACGAAAAAAGTTAAGGAGCGTTTTGATGAAAATGATATAAGCATACCATTTCCTCAGAGAGATGTTCATCTATTTCAGGAGAAAGAATAGACAACCGTTTAAAATTTGAAGAAAAGAAAAGCCCCGGTATCGGGGCTTTTCTTGTTTTAAATAACCTAAATCCATTTGAGTAATTTTCCCGGATAAAATTTTTTAGAACGAAGTCATCAGATCATTGGTTTGTAGAGACGTTCTATTTGAGTATCGTTTATCCTAAAAGTTGACTCCATATTTAATCTTCAGTAAACTACAAGGCTAACAGGGTAGGCTTCGAGCCGTAATATTGCAACAAAATGAGTTCTATTTTGATGAACAAAGACGAAAAAAGTAATTTAACCGATAAAGAAACAGAAAATATCGATCAGAATGTCGAATTAAATGAGCAGGAATCACCGATCGATGAAGCAGAAAATTCGGAAATAAAAAAAGAAAATATTCAAAGTGCTCCTGAATCTGAACCGGAAGTTGAAGAAAACGTAAATAATTCAGAGAAAAATACTGAAGAGGCGAAGGAAGAGCCTGCCAAAGAAGAGATGGATGCAGAGGGAGTCAAAGATTCCTCCGATGAGCCCACCGAAAGTAAAGTGTTAGAAGATCATGCTGATCAGCCTGAAACTGAATCTGATGTAAAAGATGAACTTGAATCAGAAGAGGCTGATAAAAATACAGATGCGCCTGATTTGAGTGACATGACTCCATCTGATGAAGAAGAAGATGAAGCTGTAGTTACTGAAACTGAAACTGAATCCGAAGCTGATGTATCTGATGAAGAAGTTGAAGATGCATCTACTGCTGGAGCTGAGGCTGATACATCGAAAGAAATTGAACCGGATAATGTTACTGAAAAAGTTGAAGCAGACGCTGAGAGTGAGGCTGTTTCTGAAGAGAAAGAGGAGTCAGCAGAGGGTTATTATGCAGAATTAGCTGATAAAGCGGAGTCACTATTGAATTTAAGTGACTGGGCAATGGCCTCAATGGAATTTGATAATATAGACCATTTGTGGAAAGAGGGGCCGGATCCTGAAGAGGCCGATATAAAACCCTATAGAGAGAAAATTGACCGGTTCAGAGAGCAACTGGAAGAGAAGAAAAAAGCCCATTATGAACTTCAGAAGAAGATAAGAGAAGAAAATCTGGGTAAAAAGAAAGACCTTTTAAAAGAGTTTAAGCAAATTATTGATGATGAGAAGTGGTCTCACACCCGGGACGTAGCCCGTATCCGAAACAGATGGGATAAAATCAAACCGATACCGGCTGAAGAGACGGAAAATCTGGAAGCATCATTCACAGCCTTTTTGTCAACGTTTGATGAGCATAAAGTGGATCGCCTGGTTAAGAAGAAACAGGAGGAAGAGGATAATCTTACGGTAAAACTGGTGATCCTGGAGAAGATGGAGACGTTTATCGAGGGTATTGATGAAAAGTCAGAATGGGCTGAACTCGATAAAAAACTGGCTGAATATGTGAGGCAGTTTAGAAAAATCGGACGAATCCCGTCGGATAAAAATCAAGAAACGTGGGATCGATTCTATGAGGCACAGGATACATTTCATTCCATGCGCTTCAAATATGATTCAAACTACAGAAAAGAGATTGAAAAATTTCTTTCTAAAAAGAAAAAACTGATTGATGAAGCTGAGGCACTCCTCGACTCTGATGATTTGGCGGATGCGGCCAGAAAAGTGAATAAACTTCATCGCAGGTGGAAGAAGATTGGCAATCTTCCGCAAAAGGATGAAAATGAAATGTGGGATCGTTTCAAGGCTGCCACGGATGCTTTTAATGAGAAAAAGAGTGAAAATATTGATGAGCTTCGAGATCAGGAAGAGGAGAATTACAATGAGAAGCTGAAACTGATTGAAAAAGCAGTCTCCATTCAAGATTCTGAAGAGTGGGAGAGTACTCATAAGGAGTACCAGAAGTTGATGAATGAATGGAAGAAGGTGGGGCCGGTTCCCAGAAAAAAATCGGGTAAAATCTGGAAGAAATTTAAAGGTGCTATGGATCACTTCTATGATCGGCGCCGTGACTATTTCAAGGAGGTAAAAGAGGAGAGAAAGGATAATCTTAAAGAGAAAGATGAGATTATCAATCAGCTAAAAGCATTAGCCAGCCATGATAATCCGGTTGAAGCTGTGGAACTGGCAAAACCTCTTCAAGAGGAGTTTAAAAAAGCCGGTTATGTTCCAATCAAGCATAAAAATCGGCTTTGGAAAGAGTACAGGGAAGCCTGTGATGTGATATATGATCGGTTTAGGGCAGCAAAATCGGCTGTTGAGATCGTTGGAAAAGAAAATATTGATCAGTTTTCAAATGACGACCTTTCAAAAATCAAGAAAAAACAAGATCAGGTGAATAATCTGAGGAAGCAGATTAGTAAACAGAGCAGTGAGTTGATTCAAATGAAAGAGTCATTGAGCTACTTCAAGCCCTCCAAAGGCGGAAGCTCTATCCTGGATGATGCCAAAAAGAGGATAGAGAATTCCGAAAAGGAGATTGCAGACAAAGAGCAGCAGCTCAATAAACTCGAGGTGGAAATCGACAAATTGAAACGAACGGATTAAATCTACAAGAAGAATCGTAGTCCAAGTCCGCCATCAACCCCAAAAGAGGTACTTGGAACCAGGTCGAATGTAGGGGCAATCTCAAAAAATAGAGAGATTCGGGTAGAGTCGATGATATACTGCATTCCAAGCGGGAATCGGGCACCTACTCTTGGATCATCAGCAAAAACTGCTTTCACACCGGGGCCATAGTAAAACATTAGTACACCCTGATCTACATCCAGATCGTTATGAAAAAGATAGTCGGCATGAACATGTACGGCCTCATTTCTGCCCAGTGACCAAGCCACGGCGCCATCAATTGCCGTATTTCCGGATTGCCAGAATTTAAAACTGATACCGGTTGGCTCACCTAAAATGATCCCTAATTCTGTATTTGTCGGCCTGTTTTGCGCTTCGGCAGTTTGAATGGTTGATACTGCAAAAATCATTAAAAATAGCGCCAGGGATAAAATATGCGTTTGAAAAATTTTTTGAAAAGTAGTTTTGATAACGGTAGTCTTCATATGTGTATTAATTTAATAAAGCGTATTTAGTTAGTTATTTCATTCTGTTGAATGGTACCTTTGATACAGTTTTTTTGCAAAAATGTTTCATCTTATTGATATGGAAAAAGTACTTTTGATATTTATTAAAAATCCGGAATTAGGTAAAGTTAAAACACGCCTGGCCAAGAGTATAGGAGAAGTTAAAGCTCTTCAAGTATATAAAGAATTACTAAAAAAAACGATCACTGTTGCCGAAAGAACAGAAGCACGAAGACAAGTCTGGTACTCATCCTATATAGACGATTTGGATGGGATCTCCACTGATAAATTTGAAAAATATCTCCAATCAGGCTCGAATCTGGGCGAGAGAATGAGTAATTCCTTTCAACAGGCATTTGAGGAAGGTGTGGATCAAGTTGCCATTATTGGCAGTGACTGCCCATCACTGAATGAGGGGATCATAGAAAATGCATTTGATCAATTACAGAAGCATGACCTGGTGATTGGCCCATCAGAAGATGGGGGCTACTATCTGTTGGCAATGAACCGTTTTTACGAGGCCCTTTTCGAAGATATCGAATGGAGTACAGAATCGGTGTTGGAATCCACAATACAAAAAGCGAAAAAGGAAGAACTGAAGGTATTTCAACTTCCCGTATTAAATGATATTGACAACATTGAGGATCTTAAGAAAAGCAATTTGATGTGACGAAAATGAAAATGAGCATCATTATTCCGGCACTCAATGAGGAGAAACAAATAGGAGAGTTGATCCGATATTTGAAGAAATTTGGATCTGAGTATATCTCAGAGATTATTATTTCTGATGGCGGAAGCACAGATCAAACAACTAAAATTGCGAAAGAATCAGGGGCCGTTGTACTGCTTGCACCGGGAAAAGGCCGGGCACTGCAGATGAATGCCGGCGCTGAAATTGCAACATCAAAGATCCTCTATTTTTTGCATGCGGATTCATTGCCGCCACAAAATTTTTGCCTGGAAATAGCCGAAGCGATCCAAAAAGGTGCCGATGCAGGTTCATTTACATTGTGTTTTGATTCGCCAAATCTCGTCTTGAAGCTCTATTCACTTTTTACCCACCTGCCAATTACGGCCGTGCGTTTTGGAGATCAGAGCCTGTTTGTGAAAAGGAATTTGTTTGAGCTTGTGGGAGGGTTTAGAAATGAATTAATCGTCATGGAAGATCAGCAAATTGTCCGCGATTTAAAGCGGAATGGAAAATTCAAACTGGTAAAAAAACCGGTCAAAACATCGGCCCGAAAATATAGAGCCATTGGCGCATTTAAATTACAATTCCTTTTCACAATTATTTGGGCAGGATACTATTTAGGGGCACATCAAAACACACTTCAGCACATTTATAAGAGTTTCATTCGCACAGATTAGGGTAAATGTTGCAGAAACTTATAAACAACTTTTCCACAATTTTTAAAAAAGGGTTTTTATAAGCTTTCATGCATGATTTTAAAGAGACGAATGGGTCGTGTTTTTGATAAAATTTTGAGTTAAAAGCCTTAAATTAAAACACATTGTTAACAGCGAGATAACATTGACTTCTTATATTCCATTATTAATTATAAATCAAACAAAACCAAAAAATATGTTTAACAGATACCTATCCATTTTTATTACAGCTCTGGTTGTATTGTTTGTCGGATTTGGACATACAGCTCATGCTCAGGGAGTCACAACAGGATCCATAGAGGGACTGATTGTGGATGCTCAGGGGGAAGCCCTTCCGGGGGCTAATGTTATTGCGGTTCACCTTCCAACCGGAACAACATATGGAACTTCATCAAGGGTAGATGGCCGATATACAATCAGGAATGTGCGTGTTGGCGGGCCCTATGAAGTTCGTATTTCATTTATCGGTTTTGAGTCTCAAATAAAGGAAATCACCAGAATTGAATTGGGTGAGCGGCTAACGGTAGATTTTACACTGGTAGAAGGCGCACTAGAACTTGGAGAAATTTCAGTGATTGCAACGGTCGATCAGGTTTTTAACAGAGACAGAACCGGTGCAAGAACAAATATATCATCTGCTGATATTGAGAGAACCCCTTCAGTATTTCGTTCATTGGGTGATTTTACACGTTTAACACCTCAAGTGACAAGCGGTAACAGTTTTGGCGGTGCAAATGATCGATACAATAATATTCTTGTCGATGGTGCTACACTTAATGATGTTTTCGGACTGGGTGATGCAACTCCGGGTTCACAGGCAGGAGTCGGTTCTCCATTGAGTATTGACGCTATTGCTGAATTTAATGTAGATATCGCGCCATTTGATGTAACCAATAATGGTTTTACAGGCGGTCAAATAAACGCTGTAACAAAAAGCGGAACGAATACTTACACCGGATCTGTATATTTTCAAACAAGAAATGAAAATTTCGTTGGGAATTATGATATCGATGGGGAAACATCAAACGATTTCCCTCAATTCTCCGAAAATTATATTGGTTTGAATGTTGGCGGACCCATTATTGAGGATAAATTATTCTTTTTCCTGAATGCGGAGTTTAAGAGAGAAACAAGCCCTATTACAGATGGAATTCTTGGAAGCGGTGCGCCGAATGTCATCGACTTTGAAGCGTCTACATTTGACCGGATTCAAAACGTATTACAATCTCAGTATGGATACGACGCGGGCTCATATACTTCTCCGCTGGATTCAGAGACAAACAACGATAAGATCTTGGCGAAGATCGATTATAACATTAATCAAAATAATAAGTTGAGTGTTCGATTTAATTATGTTGATGCGATTGCGAACCGGGGAATAAGCCGGGGAAGCAGTAGTTATACTTTCAGCAATCGTCAATATGATTTTAACAGTAATCAAAAATCATTTGTTGCTGAACTGACAAGCCGAATCAGTGATAATGCATTTAATGAAGCCCGGGTCGTTTACACAGCCATTCGTGATTCAAGGGATGTACCGGCTTCAGGACGTTTCCCAAGTGTGACTGTCAGCATGCCTTATGACACAGACAGAAGTGGATTTGGTGCAATCAATGCCGGAGTTGAGCGGTTTTCTCAAGCCAATGGTTTGGATCAGGATTTGATTGAGATCACCAACAACTTTACCTACATCAGGGGAGCTCATGAAATCACTTTAGGCACAAATAATCAGATTTTTACTTTTGATAATCTCTTTGTTCAGGATGCTTTTGGAAACTATACATTCTTTAGTATAGATGCTTTGGAAGCCGGTAGTCCACAGCAATACAGCCACAGTTACTTACTGCCAGGGGGAAGCCCGACTGCAAACTTTACCGGAATGCAGTTTGGATTTTATGCCCAGGATAAATGGCTGGTTAATCCAAACTTAACACTAACCTACGGTTTAAGGGTGGATATACCGGTATTGCCGGATAAACCAAGTTTTAATCCGAATGTACCGGACGCTTTTCCGGGTTTTTCAACGGATAAAATTGCCAGTGGACAGATTCTATGGGCCCCACGTTTCGGATTTAACTGGGATGTTTCAGGGAATAGAACCACACAGGTTCGTGGTGGAGTCGGGATCTTTTCAGGAACACCTCCTTTTGTATGGATCTCTAACCAGTACAGTAATACAGGGGTTGATTATGGACGTGTGAGTACTCGTACAAACTTTGCTGGTTATACGGGCCTGTTTTCACCGGATCCTGATAATCAGCCAACACCTGCAACAAGTAACGTACTTGATCCTATTGAGACTACTGAAATTAACTTGCTTGCAGATGACTTTAAGTATCCGCAATCACTTAAAGTAAACGTTGCTGTAGATCAGGAGTTACCCTATGGTATCAGAGGTACACTTGAAGGCGTATATTCAAGTGCGATAAATGATGTTGTATTTCAGAATATCAACACCACCGCTTCATTCACCTCTGCTCACGGAAGACCCATTTATGGTGATATCTTCTACAACAGCAGATTTGGAACAGCATCCGGAAGTCTTTTTAGAAATGACCCCCGATTCACCAATGCACTGTTGTTAAGCAATAGCAATAAAGGATACCAATACAGTGTAACTGCAGAACTGGAGAAAAACTTCGACTTCGGCCTCTTTACAAGGGTAGCCTATACGTTAAACCGTGCTGAAAATGTGAACAACGGGACGTCCAGCCGTGCCATTTCAAACTGGCAGTTTAATGAGAATGTCGATGTTAATAATGCTGAGCTTGGAACTGCTGACTTTGAAAGAAGACATCGATTTCTGGCAATTGTTTCTTATAGAGCCGATTGGTCTGATCGTTTGGCAACCACCTTTTCTCTGATCTATGACGGTCGCTCAGGTGAACCATTCAGCTGGATTTACAATGGAGATGCAAACGGTGACGGCCGATTTGATAACGACCTGCTCTATGTGCCTCAAAATCAGGATGAAGTAGTCATGGTTGATGTTACAAGTGGCGGAATTGTACCGGGTAATAACTGGAGTCAATATGATGCATGGATTTCAAGCGAAAGTTCACTCAGTGATTTCAGAGGTGGATTTATTGATAGAAATTCTGCACGTGAGCCGTGGACAAATTTCCTTGATTTTAAAATCACTCAGGAAGTCAACACATTTAACGGCCAATCCCTTGAGTTTGGATTAAGCATGATCAACTTTCTCAACTTCCTGAATTCAGAGTGGGGAGTTCGTAAAGGAGTTTCATTTAACAACTATCGTGCTGTAGATTTCTTACAGTACGTAACGGATGATTTCATTGCCGACAATCCTAGCCTTGGATTATCCAGTGCTGATATCGGCAAACCGGTTGTTAATTTTGATCCTGAAAATGTCACCGAGGATAGAATTTTTAACGTGAGTGATTTCAGCTCAAGATGGCAGATGCAGTTTACTGTTCGTTACAAGTTCTAAGGCTAACATAAATAGCTATTATATTAAAAGAAGAGGCAGTTCAGCCTCTTCTTTTTTTTTAAAACGATTTCAAAACCTATCCGGTTATTATATCATTAGTCAAATGATCAAATAATTCTAAAGACAGATCTATGAACAGGCATCCGTTTTACAGTTTTTTTGCAGTGTTAATCTTCTTAATCGTTGGATTAAACAGTTGCGATCAATCCGAGCCACTAAGTAATTCTCAGGTAAATACTGATTCAGAACCCGTTCTTTTAATTTCTATTGATGGGCTTATGAATGAATATCTGGAGCGGAACGAAACTCCGAATTTTGATCTGTTTCTTTCAAATGGGGTACAAGCTGAGTACCTGACTCCCGCATTTCCTACAAATACTTTTCCAAATCATTGGTCAATTGTTACCGGACTCCATGTTGAAAATCATGGTATTATTGCGAACAGTTTCTATGATTATGAACTTGAAGCTCGATTTAGTTATGGGCCTGTCGGCGGACCCAACGATGAAAGATGGTGGGGCGGTGAACCGATCTGGATTACTGCTGAAAAAGAGGGGAAGACTGCGGCTACATTCTTTTGGCCCGGATCTGAGGCTTCCATTGATGGACTCAGGCCCACAAAATGGGTTAATTATGACGGTTCAATTTCAAATAGTGTTCGCATCGACAGCGTAATGAATTGGCTGGATCCTGCCGGAAATGTTCAGGCAGATTTTGCGACACTCTACTTCAGTTTTATAGATAGCCGTGGCCATACTTATGGGCCTGAATCATCGGAAGTGGATGAAGCAGTGGTAGAAATGGACGCTATTTTAGGAGTTCTCTTTGAACAAGTTGAGGAAGCCGGATTGAGTGACAGACTAAATATTATCATTGTTTCTGATCATGGAATGGCATCCACCTCATCGGATAGAGTTGTTATTTTAGATGATATCATTGATTTAAACAGTGTTGATATGGTTACATGGACGCCGGTTGCGATGATCAAACCGGATGAAGGCAAAACCTCAGAAGTTTATGAAGCACTAAAAACAAATGAAGAAAATTACCGTGTATACCTGAAAGATGATCTTCCGGAACGGTTTCATTTTAGAAATCACTATCGAATACCTGAGATTATCATGATCGCCGATGCGGGCTATACAATCACCAGCCAGTCGTTTTTAGAGGATAGAGGAGTTGTTGCCGGAACACATGGATACGATAATTTGGCCCCGGAGATGAGAACCTTCTTTGCAGCGGCCGGACCCGCTTTTGTAGAAGGGGAAACTTCACCGCCTTTTGAATCTGTTCATATCTATGAGTTAATAGCCCATATTCTGGATATTCAGCCGGCCGAAAATGACGGAAGTATTGATGAAGTTAAATTCCTCTTAAAGAATCGTTGATTAATTTCAGGAGTTAAGAATGTACCTTTCTTTAAACAATCGCTATTTTGGATTGCATCTTAATACTATTTCGAATAAAATAGTACGTCTCTTATTTCTTTATTAATCACAATACATTGCAAAATTAATGGCATACGTAGTAACTGAACCTTGTATCAATTGTAAATATACCAACTGCGCTGCGGTTTGTCCCGTTGACGCATTCAGGGAAGGGCCTAATTTTTTAACAATCGATCCACTTGAGTGTATTGATTGTGACGCTTGTGTACCTGAATGTCCGGTTGAAGCGATCTATCCGGATGATGAAGTTCCTGAAAAGTGGGAAAGCTACATCGATCTAAATGAGCGCCTGGCTGAAAAATGGGAAGATCACGTAATCAACGAAACCAAAGATGAGCTTCCTGATGCAGACGAATGGGCAGAAAAAGAGGGCAAGTTAGACGAGCTTAAAGAAGATTGGGATTGATTTTCGATCATTAATCGAATAAAAAATCCTTACTATCTTCTGACAGTCACTCTCAAAAATTTGATTCATATTGAATTAGGTTTAAGTAAAGGCCATTATAAAAGCGCTTCCAACAGCATCCCTTCACCCTTTTTAAAAATTCTTTTCTGATTAGAGAAGCAAGATGACAGATTTCAAAGTAAGAGACCGCAGCCTTGATATAAGTCAGCCTATCGTCATGGGTATATTGAATGCCACTCCCGACTCATTCTCCGACGGTGGAAAATATCTCAATGAAGAGAGAGCGATGGATCAGATCAGAAGGATGATTCAAGAAGGAGCCAAAATTATTGACATTGGAGGGGAGTCGACCCGTCCCGGGTCAGAACCGGTTACCGAAGAAGAGGAAATGGAACGGGTGATTCCGATCATAAAAGAGGCTATAAAAGAGTTTCCGAAGACCATTTTTTCTATTGATACAACCAAATACGGGGTAGCAAAAGAGTCACTGAAAGCAGGTGTTCACATTATCAATGATGTAAGTGGTTTAAAAAAAGAGCCGCAATTCGCCCAACTTTGTGCGGAATACCAAGCCGGATATGTTTTAATGCATTCTCAGGGCGATCCGAAAACAATGCAGAAGAATCCGGTTTATAGTGATGTAATTGGGGAGATAAACCATTTTTTTTCAGAAGGTATTAAACGTTTAAAGAGCTCAGGGGTGAAATCTATAATGATCGATCCGGGGATCGGTTTTGGTAAAACCTTAGAGCATAACATCAAAATTATACAGAATCTGAAACAGTTTGATAGAGCCGGGATCCCGCTTCTTGTTGGAGTATCCAGAAAATCGATGATTGGCCAGCTATTGGATGGCCGTGCATCAGAAGGCCGGTTAGCCGGAACAATTGCCCTGCACTATCACACTCTTTTGATGGGAGCAAAAATATTGAGAGTGCATGATGTTAGGGAGGCGCTGGATTCAATTAAAATTTTCCAAAATTTGAGTGTGTAACCATATAAACGTTAAGTTTTCTTATTTTAACTCCACATTGATCACGAACGACCTCATTCCAACCCTATAAACAGAAATCGATGCCTATTGGATTTTTAGAATTCGGCCTTAAAGATCTCCTTGAGGTGATGGTTATTGCGTTGGTGCTGTTCTATCTCTACAAATGGATCCGGGGCACTTTTGCAATACAGGCTGCGCTCGGATTACTCTTTATCATCTTGATTAATGCAGCAGTTAGTTTGTTGGGATTTACAACGCTAAACTTTATGCTGAGAAGTGTATTGGATGTGGGTGTTTTGGCTGTATTTATCATATTTCAACCTGAAATTCGCAAATTACTTTACAATTTAGGCCAGAATACCTCATTCGACAGATTTATCGGGCGAACCGGCTCAGACAGTATGATCGATGAAGTGATCAATGCAGTTCGTAATATGGCACAAACCAAAACAGGTGCACTGATCGTCTTTTCCCGTACATCATCTCTTCAGGATCTTGTGGATGTCGGAGTGAAATTAGATGCGCGTGTAAATGCAGAGTTAATACAAACTATTTTTCAGCGAGATACCCCACTTCACGATGGTGCCGTAATCATCAGAAATAATCGAATTGTGGCTGCCAGTTGTTATCTGCCGATTTCACAGAATCCAAATATATCCACCGTTTTTGGTACCCGACACCGCGCAGCCGTTGGAGTAAGTGAGGCCAATAATGTTTTTGTAGTCATTGTTTCAGAAGAGACCGGCCGTATCTCAATAGCGAAAAATGGGGCCCTATCGAGCGGTTTATCCATTCAAAAACTACGTTCTGAAATGGAGAAAAATCTGGGTGAGGGTAAAACTGAAGAAGTCGGTTTTAGTGCGGAAAAACCCGATCTGGATATGAATTAGTCAACGGATGTACAATGAATATCCGTTTTTGGAAAGTGGACCAACTAGTTCTGTTCGCTTTGTGATTGCACGGGCACGGGTACTGAAATGTCGCCGGCCAAAGCAAATTTCAGAACTAAGTGAACTTCATCGCCCACATTTAATGGTTGGTTCAATTGCATGAGCATAATATGAAAGCCGCCCGGTTGCATTGACACAACTCCCCTGCCCGGGAAAACCGGGTTTTCTGCTTCTCGCATCCCCATCATATCATCTGCAAGTTCATATGTTTCATGGAGTTCAACTAATCCGGCAATGGATGATGATAGACTGATCAACGTATCCGGCTCAGCTGAACCATTCAGAACATTCATGTAAATGGCAGAAACGCCATTAATACGTCCGGGCCTGGCCCAGGCATCTGTTATTTCAATCCCACTATCCGGTAATTCAAACTGAGATGATTGCAACTCAGTATTTTCGCTATTGCATGAACTAGTGAGTATAAAAAACGTGATGCTTAAAAGCAGCGGGGGAACAGGTTTCATAATTTTTCCAAATCTTCAATGATAATATTAGGTGGGGTCATACTGCCTCCATAATCAAAAATGAGTCTCGACCGGCTATCAATCAGAAGAATCTTATCCGAGTGATTTAGAAAATACATCCTTTCCCCATCCTCAATTTCTCTGGAGTAAGATTCTTGTGTTCGAACTCCAACCCGAGTCATAAGCTGATCAATTACATCCGGGTCTCCGGTTAAAAATTGAAAGGGATCTTTGTCCATATCAAAGGCATTGGCATAATTTTTTAAGACTTCAGAGGTATCTCTATCAGGATCAAAAGTAACCAGGACAAATTGGGTTTCTCCCGGATTCTCCATCTCATTATAAACCTTAGAAACATTTGCAGTGATAAAAGAACAGATATCCGGACAGTTTGTATAGATAAACCCCATTACAACAGGTGCCCCCTCATAATCATCCGGGAAAATGACGGATTCTCCATTTTGATCCATTAAATGATATTGCACATCACTGTAATCATCCAGCGCAGGGGATGAGCATGAGATAGCGAATCCAATTGTAAAAATAACAAGGATTAAGTTTCGAATATATAATCTCATATTAAAAACCGGGTGTTAGAGTGTTAAAGTACAAAAGTTTTAGAGTGTAAGCTTGGTGTCAGGCGTAACTTTCTGGAATTCGGGATGACAATGGGTCAGCGTATTATTAACCGATAACCGATAACCGATAACCGATAGCTGATAGCTGATAGCTGATAGCTGATAGCTGATAGCTGATAGCTGATAGCAAAGCTAATTTAAAATATATCACAAACATATGAATATTAAATGAACAGAACAGCTCACTCACTCTTGATTTAATACGTTTTAATGTTACAACAGGTAGTGATTTACAGCTGCCGGTAGGCTGAAATTTTAAACCGTTTAGAATATATTTATCTTGTTTCTGTTTACCCTGTATAATAGTGTAATTTAATCAGTGAGTGAGTTGTTGAATATTTGATATCATAAGAGTGAACCAGTGAGAAGAGCCATTCTTTTTTTACCTTTGCTATTTATCGGTGTTACGGATGCAATCGCATTTCAGGAGAATGAGACCGAATCGGTTGTTTGGGACATTTCATTTGATGGAAATGAAGCCTATCGAAGTATGGTTTTAAGAGAGGTGATTTCTACAACATCCCCAAACTTATATCAAAAAATACTTCGGAAATATGGGGCACATCTGCTCAATGAAACTGAATTACGCAGAGATGTAATACGAATTGAGAGATACTATCAGCGAAGAGGTTTTCCGGACGTAACTGTCAGATATGAAATAGAAGATAGAAAAAAAGAGCGCCGGAAAAATGTGATTTTTTATATTCGGGAAGGGCAGCCACTCCAAATCGTTTCATCAAATATTGTATTCAATGCAGACGAAATGGTTATTGATGAAATTGAGAGTTCCCGTGAATTTGAACGAGCAATTCAGAGACACGAATTTCGTGAAGGGGAACGCTATCAGTTGATTCGGCAGCCGGATGTTGAAGGAAGATTTCTCCAGATTCTTGAAAATGAAGGGTATGCCTGGCCTGAAGTGGATATTACTGCGGAAGTGGATAGCCTTACGAATCATGTCGAGGTTGAGATCCAAATCACACCCAATTCGAAAACATATTTTACCGAATTTTTGATTGAAGGTGACCTAAGCGTTCCGGATCGTGTGCTGCTGCGCCATACCGATATTAAAGAGGGAACTCAATACAGCGGAAGGATTATGCAGAATGCACAGCGTTCTATTTTTAATCATCATCTCTTTCGATTTGCTACCATAACTCTTCCGGAGCAGCCAAAAGATTCAACACTGACAGCACTGATCAGAATCAGGGAATATCTTCCAAGAACGGTTGAGGCTTCAATTGGTGTCGGGAGGGAGGAATATGTCAGAGGACAGGTAGCCTGGCGCCATCGAAATATCAATGGAACCGGACACAGATTTGGAGCCAATGTACGTGCTTCTTTCATAGAACAGCGTGCGAGTACAGATTACCTGATTCCCTATACGTTTAATGCCCGAAGCAGTAACGTGACATCTCTGTTTGGAGTTCATCGGCTGGAACCAACATTCGAACTGTTACAGGCCGGTTTAAATAGTAGTTTAATTTATCAGATATCCAGAAACCGGACGGCATCAGTCTCCTATGAATACACTTTTAATGAGGAACTTTCCAGAGATGAGGGTACGAGATTACCGGAATTTGCAGTCAGCTATAATATATCTTCATTTAATCTTTCTGGATATTATAGTGATGGTGTATCAAGAGAACCACGGGGATGGGTCATTCAACCATCCGCAGAGTTTTCAAGTACGTTTAATGAAGCAGATTTTAGATTTCAAAAACTTAACCTGGATGTAAGGAGATATACGCCGGTTACGAGAACCACGACCATAGCCGCCAGAGTTACTTCAGGGGTAACATTCTATACGCAAAGTGAAGAATTGCCTTTTAATATTCGATATTTTACAGGTGGTACCAACTCCGTCAGAGGATGGAATAGAAGAGAATTGGGCCCCAGTATCCCTTCTTTTGACGAAGAAGGAAATTTTCAAAACTATGTTCCCATAGGTGGAAGATCCACTTTTTCATTCAATGTAGAGATCAGACAGCAACTCACTTCTTTTATTCCAAATTTTGGAATGGCACTCTTTCTGGATGGCGGACAAGTTTGGGAAAATATTGAGTCTATGGACGATAGACCGTTACAATTTGGAGTTGGTGGCGGTGTCAGATACCAATCACCAATCGGTCCTGTTCGAGTGGATATCGGTTACAAAATTAATCCAACCGACGAAGATCTGAATATTTATAATGGTCAGGATTTTGGGTCAGCAATGAGTCGATTCGGTATTCATTTTAGTATTGGACAAGCATTTTAAAATCGAATGGAAAAAGGAAAAAAAACAACCTGGCAAAAATGGAAGATCCCGGCTATCATCGCCGGAATCATTCTGGTGCTGCTTTTTGCGGTTCGATTAACCGTTCAAAGTGATTGGTTCTTCAATAAGGCCCGTACTCTGATTATTTCACAAGCAGAACAGAATATAAACGGTACCCTTGATATGGAGTCGATGCGAGGGGATCTTTTTAGCGGATTTGTGATACAGGGATTGAGTATCAAAGACGAGGAGAGTACCCTATTGGAGGTAGATTCAGTTGTTGTTCAATATCGGTTCTGGAGTGCATTGAAGTCTCCACATGAGATTGACAAGATCGAATTAAAAGGCGCGCATCTAACGGTACGTGAAGAGGCCGATTCTACGTGGAATATCATGAATTTGATCAATGTAGATCGTGATGATGACACGAGTCTCTACTGGAAGGTAAATGACCTGCTTATATCAGACTTCTCGACAGATATCCAATCGGAAAACTATCTGCCGGAAGGATTTTTAAGAATTGAAAATTTTGGTACGAACGTATCAGCCGGATTTGTTGAAGAGGGTTTCTTTGGCACAATCCGTCAGCTAGAGTTTCAGCTTTATGATGGGAAATTGCCGGAGGGTATCGGAATAGAACTAACCGCAAGTGCAGGGGATGGAATAATAACCCTGGAGTCACTTTTGCTTGATTCCGGACGAAGTTTACTGTCGGCTTCAGCAGAATTGGGTGATGAGGATGAACTGGATGCAGACCTGGAAGCTGCCACCCTTTCATGGAGAGATATTCTACTCTATGCAGAAGAGGTCCCCTTACAACAGGATCTCTCTATTGAGATCGGTGCTTCCGGTAACTTAGACAATTTAAACCTGTCTCTGAACGCAAATTCAACCGGATTAGGGTTGATGCAAATGGCTGTTGGAGTCAACTTCGAAGAGGTTTTTTCGATCCATACTTTTGATTTAGAACTGAATGATCTGAATTTGTCACTACTCACAGGGATAGAGAATTCGCCAACAATCGAGCACTTTTCAGCAATTGGATCGGGACAAATGATTCCGAGTCGGCATGAAGAAGCTACCTGGACCGGTGATTTGACAATTGAGGGGGCTGAGTATGATTCTTATCAATTTGATCAGTTGAGCATTGATTATTCTTTGAGCAATGGGGAATTACATACAGAGGGCTTCATTGATTATCGGGATCAAAGAATTGATTATTTATTCACAGCAACAGAATTATTTGGTCAGCTTCCGAATTGGGCCGGTGAACTATCATCCAGCAATCTGGACGCTGGCATATGGCTGGGCGATAATCTATATAGCAGTGATCTTAACCTTCGTGTAGATGCGAAAGGGTCAGGATTTAAAAGGGATCAGATAAATAGCAGTGCTGAGGTTGCAATCAATGGGGATCGAACTGGGGATCAACTCTTTTCAGCAATTGATTTTAACGGTGAACTAAATTCAGATCGAATAACCGGACTTTTGAGAATAAATCTGGACAGAAGTGAGTTCGTGGCAAATGTTGATGTTACTTCGTGGATTGAAAATCCTGAGTATCGTTTTTCAATGGAAATCAATGAATTTAATGCCGCCGAAATAAATGGGTATGAACTATTCCCAACCTATATCAATGGCCTGATTGATGGGGAGGGCTCCGGAATAGAACCGAATAATATTCAATTGACTGCAACGGCGGCCCTGGATTCCAGTATCGTAAATGGGGAGGCCATCGAAATATTATATGCAGATTTCAGAGTCAGTAATCAATTCCTGTATGTTGATAATGCCCTGCTGGAAAGCCCAATGTTAGACGCCTCATTCTCTATGCAACAACATCTGACTGAAACCTTGAATCGTAATAACAGATTACAATTTGAAGCATTTCTAAAAGATCTGATCCCGTTAGGCCCTCTATTTGGAGTTGAAAGATTGGAGTCGGAAGGCAGGCTGTCGGGGCAACTCAACAGGAATGATGAAGGTATTCTTGAATTCACAAGTGAATTGGATTTAGAAAGAATGGTTGTGGATACACTTTTCAGCTCGGAGGAGATAACAGGACGTGTGAATGCCTTGATAAAAGATCAATCAGAGATCGATTTAGTTTTGGATCTGAAAGCACCCATGATCTACTCAACCGGAGTGCAGGATCTTCAAATATCGGCTAAAGCAATCCTTGAAAATGAGTACACGACGGGTGAATTGAGTTTTATTCTGTCAAATGAAAATCAAAGCTCATATAGCCACAGTGGTGAATTTTCATTCAAACCTGAGGACTACACTCTATTAACAAATGAAGTCATTTTTGATTCAGGAATTCGAACCCTGACGCTGGACAGGCCCTTTGAATTAACATTTAAAGAAAACGTTCTGCGTTCAGATACTCTCACTATCTCAACTTCAACTGACGATTCGTGGCTAAGCCTCTGGATACCTCATTTAGACTCTCTACAACAAGATTTCGGGATAGAAGCAAACTACCTGAATCTGGGAAATTTGCAGCAAACATTTATTGAAGAGACCTTTTTAGGAGGATATTTATCAGGATCTATGGATTTTAAGAATAATTATGAGGGCCTTTCAATTAGGACCAGCGGGCGGTTATCTGAATTCAGTTTTGAAGAGGGAAAAATGGACTCGCTACAATTTGATATGGAAATTGAGGATGAGTGGCTGAACGCCTATCTCAATGGCTGGCATCAGGATAGTAAAATTGCAGATGCTTCACTCAGAATCCCATATTTACCTGGAGATCCGCGCACTTTTGATAATCAATTTTTTGAGAGAGCTGTAGAAGGACATTTTGAAGTATCGGAATCGGACTTGTCTTACTGGCTGACATTTTTACCTAACGGCGGGCCCGATGGAACTGATGGTAGGATATCATTGAATACAACCTTATCCGGTATTGCCGGATCCCCTGAGTTAATGGGGCAGTTATCTATTGAGAACGGACTTTTTTCAGGGATTCCAGTTGATCAGGTAACGGTAGACCTATCTTATATTCATGATGAATCAACCGCTGATATTTCCGGATTAATTGTCAAGGATCAACAGGATGTGCTGGAATTTGATACCCAATTGCCATTTCTGGTAGATCTAAAAAGGGCTGAACTGATATTGCCATCGGATGATGATGATGTTTTTGCGAATCTTCAAACCAATGATTTTGATTTGGCGACCTTGAATAACTATCTGGATCAGGATCAAATCAGAAATATAAGGGGCCGGTTGAATGGAAATATGACAATATCCGGGAAATTGTCTGACTTGCGTACGGATGGTGAGATGAGATTGACCGGAGGCGCGATGAGGTATGTTCCAACGGCAATTAATATTACTGAAATCCGATCAACGGTTCAATTTGAACCTCAAAGAATGGTATTGCAAGAGTTTAACATGAGAAGCGGGCCGGGCACAATTCGGGCTTCGGGATCATTGAATCTGGAAAATCTAAACCCGGAAGCAATTAATGTTGAATTGAGAGCAAATCAATTCCGTGTGGCCAACACTCAGGATACCAACGCCATGATTAACGGGCAAGCCAGAGTTTCCGGTACAATAAAAGAGCCTTCACTCAATGGTTCCATAACATTTCTCAACGGGTTTATCTTTTTAGAAAACTTTGGCGAGCGATCTGTAGAATCCGTAACCCTTGAAGATGAAACAGAAAAGGATCCATTTGATATTTTTGAGTCATTGGAAATGGAAATGAGCATCAGCTTTGGAAGGCAATTCTTTCTCAGAAACCGGCAATATCTGGATATGGAGATTGAACTGGGTGGACAAGTGGATCTTTTAAAAGATAGAAATGCGGAAATGCAGATATTTGGCAGTCTTGAAGGACTGAATGGTTATGCAAGGCCCTTAGGGAAAAATTTTGATCTGGACAGTGCTGAAATCACCTTTTTTGGACCGCCGGAAAACCCTCAATTAAATATCGTTACTAAGCATGAACCCCCTCAGGCTGTTGGAGTTACTATCTTTTATATAATCGAAGGAACATTAGAAGAACCAGAATTCAGGTTTGATAGTCAGCCGGAGCTGGAACTGCAAGATATGGTCAGTTATACTCTTTTTGGGAAGCCATTTTACGAACTGGAATCATGGGAACAGGTTGTTGCGGGTTCAGGCAGCAGCCCTACAGCGG
This sequence comes from Bacteroidetes bacterium UBA2664, assembly GCA_002359315.1. GTDB lineage: Bacteria > Bacteroidota > Rhodothermia > Balneolales > Balneolaceae > Rhodohalobacter. The sequence goes on from DEMS01000023.1 coordinate 98,048, forward strand.
CTGATTATGCTTTAGAAGTGTTATTAGACCGGGTTGAAATGCTGGCATCACAACGGCTCGGAATTGACGTTGTTCAAATCGATAATACCAGAGCCGGATCCAGTAATACTACATCTATTAAAACAGGCTGGCATCTGAATCCGCGGACATTCTTTGCGATCCTGAATGAAGTTGGGGGTAGCCGTCCGAAGACACTCTTTTTATTGGAATATCTCCTCACTGAAAATCTGGAGTTGATTATATTACAAGGTGATGATTTGAGAGAAGGGATCGATCTGAGGTGGAATCTTGATTATTGAAAATGCGAATTTTTGACGGTGTGGCGACCAACTTTAATAAACTGAAGAAAATTTCGAATAGTACTTGTAACGACTTTATCTTTTTTATGGAGTGTATGCCAATATGTTTGAATCGGCAACTTAATAGTATCAAAACATGCAATCAAACCCAATTTTAGTTCTGATGGCATACTGATTTTTGATATCAACGAGACACCGATATCCGCCATGATAGCCTGTTTTACAGCTTCATTTGTATAGAGCTCCATTGCAATCTTTGGCTTAATACCGGAGTCATGAAGTATTTTTTCCATAATCATTCTCGTTCCCGATCCTTTTTCTCTGAAAATAAAAGCTTCGTCTTTTAAATCTTTGATAGTAATGGGGGATTTCTTTAAAAGTGAATGTTCAGGATGACACGCAAAAACCAATGGATTTTCAAGGAACGGCTCGGAGATAATAGATTGATCCTGTGGAATCTGGGTTAAAATACCAATTTGATATTCATTCATATGCAAATGATGAAGAACTTCATCCCTATTAGTAATCTTGAGACTAATTTTGACCTGCGGGAATTTTTTTTGGAATTTACCCAGATAGTAGGGCAAAAAATATTTGGCAGTAGAGGCAGCAGAAATTTTAAGAGATCCTCTTAGACCGCCTTTCATTTCAGAGATAAACTGATCATATGAATCTGTAAGGTCAATTAACTTTTTGTGCATTTCTAAAAGTTCTTCTCCAGCTTCCGTAAGAGTAAGCTTATTGCTGATAAATTCGATGAGCGGAATATCTAACGATTCTTGCAGCTGTTTTAATTGTATAGACACTGCAGGCTGAGTCATATTGAGGGACTGTGCTGCTTTAGTAATATTTTTATAGCGGGCTACTGCTGAGAATATATTGAGCTGATGGAGTGTATATCGCATAACTATTAATAAAATTTATGCTAATTATATTAACAATTAATTTTTATTTATGGTAAACAAAGATTTATTTTGACACGTCAAAACACTTACCCCCAACAAATAAGTTTAAAAAAAATTCAATGAACAAAGCCAATAAAACAGTTACGATTGCATATGGAGATGGCATTGGTCCGGAGATCTTAAATTCCACGATAGAAATATTGAAAGAGTCTGGAGTCAATTTAAATTATGAAGAAGTTCAACTTGGGGAAAAAGTATATAAAAAGGGGATTCGCTCCGGTATAGAACCGGAGGCGTGGGATGTGATTCGAAGAAATAAGGTGCTACTGAAAGCACCCATTACAACACCTCAGGGTGAGGGAGTAAAGAGTTTGAACGTAACAATGCGAAAAACTCTGGGTCTATACGCCAATGTCCGCCCGTGTATTTCCTATTACCCATTTGTATGGACAAAACATCCGGACATGGATGTTGTCATTGTGAGAGAAAATGAAGAAGATACTTATGGTGGAATTGAACATCGACAAACTTTCGAAGTGTACCAGTGTTTAAAACTAATAACATTACCCGGAACGGAGCGAATCGTTCGATATGCATTTGAATACGCAAGGAAGAATAATCGTAAAAAAGTAACCTGCTTTACAAAGGATAATATCATGAAATTGACCGATGGTCTGTTTCACGATGTGTTCAAGGAAGTGGCAAAAGAATACTCCGATATTGAGTCCGAAAATTTGATTGTGGATATTGGCACGGCAAGGCTGGCTGACACACCTGAAATGTTTGATGTGATTGTAACTCCCAATTTGTATGGTGATATCATTTCAGATGTGGCTGCTCAGATTTCTGGGTCAGTTGGGTTGGCTGGATCTGCGAATATTGGGAGTGAATGTGCCATGTTTGAAGCCATACATGGTTCAGCGCCAGATATTGCGGGGAAAAATATAGCAAACCCTTCCGGTTTGATTCGAGCGGCAGTCATGATGCTCGTACATCTCGGTCAGTCTGAAATAGCATCCAGAATTCATAATGCCTGGCTCAGAACACTTGAAGATGGAGTTCATACTGCTGACATCTACAACCCGGAAGTTTCAAAAAAACAGGTAAATACTGATCAGTTTACCGCAGCAGTTATTGACAGGCTTGGGGAAAAACCAACTCAATTACCGGTGGCAGGCTATCCAAAAGGGTCCAAAAAATTGTCAATAAATCTAACCCTTAGCAGAGGGAATGATAAACCCTCTAAGAAGTCGGTTCGAGAGTTGCATGGTGTGGATGTGTTCGTTTACTGGGAACCGGAAGATCCGGATAAACTCGCAGAAATGCTAAAAGGGGCAACTCAATCCGATCTCAAATTAAAAATGATCACCAATCGGGGAACCAAAGTGTGGCCGGACGGAATTAAGGAAACTTTCTGTACTGATCACTGGAGATGTAGATTTATTCCGGAGAAAGGCAAAATAAATCAATTTGATATCATCAACTTACTTGAAGACTTAACAAAAGGGAAAATTGATATCATCAAAACAGAGAATCTGTATGAATTCGATAACAAGCGAGCATTTTCTCTTGGCCAGGGGGAGTAAAATAAGGTAGAGAGTTAAATATATTTGTCGCCTCTTACAACCTTAACTTCATTGGTGTAAACGATGACTGCATAATTGGCAAAATACTCATTTGAAATGGACTTTATAATGGATTCTGCCGCTTCATCGCTGACGATGGTTTCAATTTTTACATTTTTTCCTTCCCATTCACTGGCACGTATTCCACGTGAACCTTCTCCAACAGCATCGGTGATGGTATATCCCTTTGCGCCGCTATTTTTTATCAATTCTATGATCTCTTTTTTCAGAAAGCGCTCAGAGACAATGGTTATACATTTTAGTGGTGTTAACTGCATGAGTTACCCCATAATCAAGGTTGTTAGATAATAATATAAGGGAATTCCGAATGCAATATTAAACGGAAAGGTGATTCCCAGTGAGGCGGTCAGATAGATAGAGGGGCTTGCATCAGGTAGCGCAATACGAACTGCAGCGGGAGCCGCAATATAGGAAGCACTGGCCACCATTGTGGCAAAAACGGTTACCCCCCCAATACTTAGTCCGGCCCAGGCACCAAGAAGGATGGCCGGTATAGCGTGCAGAACCGGAACCAAAATCCCGAAGAATATGATAAAGACACCTACTTTTTTCAGGTCCCGAATCCGGTTTGCAGTTACCATTCCTAATTCAAGCAGAAAAAGAAAAAGGGCTCCCTGAAAACCACCGGAAAAAAAAGGTTCAATAGAAATATATTTGACAGGCCCGACAATGTAACCAATTATGAGCCCTCCAATCAAAAGAAAAATACTACTGCCTGTAACCACTTCATGTAGAGCCTTGCCCAAAGTGCCTTTCTTACTACTTAATGCGAGAGGAATCATCAGGGCAACAATAATCCCGGGAATTTCAAGCAGAGCAAGCAGTGTGGGCATAAATCCTTCCGGCGGCAATCCTTTTTGTTCCATAAAACTGATTGCAACCAGGAATGTGACCATTGAGACCGATCCATAGTGGGCAGCAATTCCGGCAGAATTACTGATATCTACCTTACCAATATAGCGGAGAATTGCATAAGCAGTCAGGGGTGTGACCACTCCCAGTAATAACGTGACAATTGCTGGCATAAAGAACTCAGCAAAAGGAGTTTTACTTAATTCGACTCCCCCTTTAAGTCCGATGGCCAGTAATAAATATATGGATATAGACTGATAGAGGGGCCGTGGAAATTCAAGATCGCTCTTTACAAGCTTCGAACAGATTCCCAAAATAAAAGCAAGAACAACCGGTGAAGAAAAATTGGAGAGTACGGTTTCCATGATAATTTGTTATCTATTTCATTTAAAGAACTTTACGGGTCAAATTATTTACTCAGATAGAGATTTTTAAACTCATACGGTTTGCGGAAATGTTCATCATCGAAATTGTCCATGAAGTAGATACTTTCGCCGGTTGATTTCATTTCGGGCCCTAGCTCTTTTTTCACTTCAGGAAATTTATCAAAAGGGAACACAGGCTCTTTTATTGCCCAGTTCTTCAATTTGGATTCCAAATCGAATTCTTTCAGTTTAGCACCTAACATCACTTTAACTCCGATTTTTGCTTCCGGCCGCTCTGTAGCTTTGGCTAAAAAAGGAATGGTTCGGGTTGTCCGCGGATTGGCCTCCAAAACAAATACTTCCTCATTTTTGACAGCGTACTGAACATTCAAAAATCCAATAATTCCCATCTCTTCAGCAATTTTTTCCTGATAATTTTCGATGGTTTCAATTACTAGCTTGCTCAATGAGTAGGGCGGTAGTACCGCAGTTGAATCACCTGAGTGTACTCCGGCGGGCTCAATGTGTTGCATAATGCCTGCGATATGAAGCTGTTCACCGTCATAGACAGAATCAACATCCACTTCAATGGCTTTATCCAGATATTTATCTATCAAAAAATCATTTTCGGGATGGGTTAGAAGAATTTTTTCTACATATCGTCTCAATTCATCTTCCCGAACGGCGATCCTCATCCCTTGTCCACCCAGCACATAACTGGGTCGAATCAAAACCGGATAGCCAACCCGATCTGCAATGGTTATGGCATCATCTCCATTTCTGGCGGTTCCATATTCAGGGAATGGAATATTCAGGCGTTTCAATAATTTTGAGAACTCCCCCCGATCTTCCGCTAAATCGATTCTTTCAAACTCCGTACCAAAAATCTTAATTCCTGACTCAACAAATCGTTTACCAAGCTTGAGGGCGGTTTGCCCGCCAACCTGCAATATTACACCTTCCGGTTTTTCATGTTCAAAGATATCCAGAACCCGCTCCCAATAGACCGGCTCAAAATAGAGTTTGTTTGCAATATCAAAGTCAGTGGAAACCGTTTCGGGATTACAATTCACCATGATCGCTTCAAATCCCATCTCCTGAGCAGCCAGTACCGCATGAACACATGAATAATCGAACTCAATTCCCTGGCCGATACGATTTGGGCCGCTTCCCAGAATCATCACTTTCTTTTTATCGGTGACAATACTCTCATTTTCGGTTTCATATGTTGAGTAGTAGTAAGGAGTTTCTGCCGGAAACTCAGCAGCACAGGTGTCCACCATTTTGAAACTCGGTTTCAATCCTAATGAGATCCGTTTATCCCGGACCTCATTCTCAGTGACTTTCTCCCCGCTTTTGCTTAAAAGCCACGCAATCTGAACATCTGAAAATCCGGCCCTTTTTACTTCAAGAAAATCCTCTTTGGAAATACTATCTAAAGATTGGCCTTCTGTCCTGTTTTCAAGGCTGACCATATATCGAATCTGTTGCAAAAACCAGGGATCCACTTTGGTAATATCTGCAAGTTCCTCAACCGATGTTCCAAATTTAAAAGCATTTCGAATCTGTAGAGTACGATCCCAAAAAGGTTTTAACAGGCGCTCCCGAACCAACTTTCGATCCGGTTCGCTATACCCATCGGCACCCAGGCCGCCGCGGCCTACTTCCAGGGATTGCCACGCTTTATTAAGTGCTTCAGGGAAAGTTCGGCCGATCGACATCACCTCGCCAACAGCTTTCATCTGTGTGGTCAGTTCTTCATCAATCCCGGAGAACTTGTCGAAATTGAATCGGGGGATTTTGACGACAACATAATCAATGGAGGGCTCAAAACATGCGGATGATACCTGAGTGATCGGATTGGGAAGCTCATCAAGTGTGTATCCCACAGCCAGTTTAGTGGCAATCTTAGCGATTGGATATCCGGTTGCTTTGGAAGCAAGTGCGGAAGATCGGCTCACTCTCGGATTGATCTCTATGGCTACCAGGCGATCACTGCCCGGTTCCATTGCAAACTGCACATTACAACCGCCGGCAAAGTCTCCAATGGATCGCATCATTTTTATAGCAGCATCCCGAAGAATCTGATATTGTTTGTCGGTGAGTGTCTGAGTGGGGGCAACCGTTACAGAATCTCCAGTGTGCACACCCATCGGATCCAGATTCTCAATCGGACAGACGATCACAACGTTATTGTTATCATCGCGAAGCAGCTCCAGTTCAAACTCTTTCCAGCCGAAGATACTTTCTTCGATCAGTACCTGATGAACCGGGCTCATCTCCAGCCCGCGTAGAACTTTCCGTTCAAACTGATCTTCACTCCACACGATCCCCCCTCCTGATCCGCCCAGCGTAAAGGATGGGCGAATCACAATCGGCAATCCGCCCAACTCTTCGACAATCTCCTTAGCGTCGAGCAGAGAATGTGCTGTCCGGCTTTTACACTGTTCAATGCCAATTTTTTCCATCAGGTCCCTGAAGAGTTGCCGGTCTTCGGTAATATCGACCGCATCCATATTCACCCCGATTATTTTGACACCCATTTTTGTCCAGTATCCTTCGTGCTGAAGGTCACGGGCCAGGTTGAGCGCTGTTTGTCCTCCCATCGTTGGGAGTACGGCATCGGGTTTTTCGATCTCTACAATCTCTTTGATGGAAGCTGTAGTGAGCGGTTTCAGATAGATGGAATCAGCCATCATCGGATCGGTCATGATCGTTGCAGGGTTCGAATTGATGAGAACCACTTTGTATCCCTCTTCACTAAGAGATCGACAAGCTTGTGTACCGGAATAATCAAATTCACAAGCCTGGCCAATTACAATGGGACCGGAACCGATGATCAGAATTTTACTTATGTCGTCGCGACGTGGCATAGTTTATCTATTGATTTGGTTAAATAAATTGATTTATGAATGTGCTTCTTTGATCATATCCAGAAACTGATCGAACAGGTAGGATGAGTCGTGCGGACCCGGTGACGCCTCCGGGTGATATTGAACTGACATTCCTTTAAATGTCTTAAAACGAAGTCCCTCAATGGTTTTGTCGTTTAAATTGATATGCGTTACTTCCGCTTTAGAGTTATCAATTGCCTTTTCATCGACTGCAAACCCATGATTTTGAGTGCTAATTTCAACCAGGCCTGTTTCTACATTTTGTACAGGCTGATTGGCTCCCCGATGGCCTACAAACATTTTTTTGACGGGAATTCCTTCGGAGAGGGCCATGAGCTGGTGGCCGAGACAGATTCCGAAGAGGGGTTTGCCGGTAGATTTTGCATATTCGACCATGGGCAGCCCGTAGTGAGATGATGCATTGGGATCTCCGGGGCCGTTACTGAAAAAGTAACCATCGGCATTCCATGCTTTCACCTCTTTCAGATCGGCTTCTGCCGGAAATATTCTTAATGTGCAACCTCGAGCCACAAAGTTATTGATGATATTCTGCTTAATGCCGTAGTCGAATACAGCGACTTTATAGGGGCCATCAGAGGTGACAGTTTGCGCCTCACTTCGGGTCACTTTGGTGGCCAATTCCAAGCCTACCATGGAATCCCACTCTTTGGCCATTTTAACTAATTTTTTTTCATCGAGAATTTCTGAGCTGATCACTGCGTTCATAACGCCTTTGGTGCGAATATGGCGAACCAGCATTCGGGTATCGACACCGGAAATGCCTACCACATTATTTCGCTGAAGGTATTTTTGAAGACTTCCATCAGCCATCGGGTTACTGTAATCATCTGAGAAAGAGCGTACGATTAATCCGGCGATCATCACCTTGTAAGCTTCATCGTCACGGCTCATGGTGCCGTAATTTCCGATATGAGGGTACGTCATCATCATCAGCTGGCCATAATAGCTTGGATCCGTAAAAATTTCCTGATATCCGGACATGCTGGTATTGAAGCAGAGTTCACCGCCGGAAGTACCGATGGATCCAATGGATCGGCCTTTTACGGTTGTGCCATCGGAGAGTGCAAGTATTGCCGGTTTATGATCGGGTGTAGCTGGAGTCATAGTCAGATCTTTTTTCAAACGGGGTTATGAGAGAGCAGAAAACCAAAAAAAATCCGACTACGGAAACCGTGTCGGATTTGAGGGTAAAATTTGATTGTAAAATATCTGTTGGTGGGAGCGTTCTCATCTGCTCTTTTTAAAGGTTTAAGTAAGGTAAGGAGTTGAATGTTATTTTGAAAGGGTAAATTTGATTTTTTTGTGATCGGCTTGATAAACAGAGTTACTTGGGTGAACAGGAGATCAGAACCAGGGTAAGTAACAGATAATGGAAAAGAAATCGAAACATCACACTTGCAGAATTGGATTACGAATTGACAGAATGATAGGGAAAACCTTATGTTTTTTAGGTATTAACTGTACGATTTGTACAATTCAGATTTTTTATTGAATTCAATTGGTTTTAAACTCAATAGCGGAGGTGGAGAATGTTGGCATCACTATCAGAAACGGTAATGATCAGAATATTTCCGTAGTCCGATTCATCAAATTTTTCGGCAAAATGGGTTCTGTTGAGCAAAAGGTTTGCCAATTCAGGAATCGAATTAGAATGTCCGGATATGACGAATGTAAATTCCCCATCTGCCTCCAGCCACCTCTTCACCAGCTCTTCCTGATCTTGAGGATCATAAACGACAGGTTCCAATTGGTTTCGCTCTGCGACATAGCGAATTGTCTCCCGGGTTCGGATATAAGGCGATGTATAGATAGAGTCGGGATTTACCTTTTCTAACATATAATCAAGGAGATATGATCGGGCAATTCCGTCTTCAGCAAGATCAGGATCACGGCTGTCGTCAAATTTTTCTGCATGACGAACAAGGATGAATGTTTTGATCTCATCGGTTTCAGATTGAGTGCAACCATAGCTAAAAATAGATGTCAGAAGGAAAAGGGTTAGAATCAGATATTTCATGGGAGGTTAGAATCTGGCTTAAAGTTTGTGAAGCTCAAGGAATCATCAATATATATTTATTAGCTGATAATAATACTCAAATATTCTTATATACAAATAGGATTTATTGCGTGAGAATCAAAGTTAAAATTGTAGAGAGAGAGTTAAATTGTCTAAGGAATCTTTGAAACTAAAGGCATTATTATAAAACAGGGTTCCATTTGATGGAATTCAAAGTAACCGAGATATTCAGCATATTTTTGAAACCATATTGCCAGGTGTAAATAAAGTGTTATGAAAACAGAAAGAAAAACAGAACTGATTGAATCCCTGAAATTGCAGCCTCATCCTGAAGGAGGTTTTTTTGCGGAAATCTATCGAAGCAGAGAAAAGTTCAACTATGGAGAGGATCGTGCATTTCCCGCCGGTAGAAATTATTCGACGGGGATCTATTATCTGTTGGGTAGTGAGGATATCTCCTGTTTTCATCGGATCAAATCGGATGAAGTGTGGCACCACTATGAAGGATCGGCGATTACAATACATGTGATCCATGAGGATGGACAATATGAGGCTCTCCATCTGGGCAAAAATTTGAGTGATCGACAACAGCCACAATGTGTTGTCCCGTCCGGGGCCTGGTTTGGGGTAACGGTTGATGAACCGGATCACTATGCTTTATGCGGCTGTACAGTCTCGCCGGGCTTTGATTTTGAAGATTTTGAGATGGCCGATCGAGGGTTGATGTTTCAGGCCTTTCCGGAGCATGAGGCTATAATAAGGAAGTTGACGGATGATTGAGTACTGCTCCGCAACACCAACGTTTAAATTTTTTAGTGGAGGCTATCATATTCTTCATCGGATACAGGTTCTGCCCATTCAACTCCTCCTTTATCAAGATTTGGACCGATGGCCGTATGCGTCATTGAATGTTCGTGAGAAGCTCCGTGCCAATGTTTTGCACCCGGCGGGACTTTAATGACATCTCCTTCCCGAATAATTTGAATGGGTTTTCCTTCTATTTGGTGATAACCGGTTCCATCGGTTACGATGAGAATTTGTCCACCGGGATGGGTATGCCAGTACGATCGTGCCTTCGGTTCAAACTTCACCTTACCCCCATTCGTGTTTAAATGATCATTCGGAAGTATGATCATATTTACCCAAACTGTACCAGTGAAATTTCCTCCAGTAACTTCATTACCTTCCGGCAGAATGGATGTCATATTATAATGTTCTGAATTCCTGTTTTCGAGAACTTGATTCAGCACGGCTTGAGCTACATCTCCTCTCTCTTCCCCTAATGTTGATTCTATGATGCTGACAAATTCCTGCAACTGGCCGGGGGTTAAACCCACATTCAGGGAAATATTGAAATGGCTTCCCAACATGGGTTCCACTCCGTCCAAACTGCTGAGTACAGAGATAGTTGTGAGTTGTCTTTGATCGTAGCTTATCACATCCCGTTCAAATAAGTCGGCAAACAGATGCTCTTTGAGGAATGTATCAATAGCCGGAGAGAAAGCTCCGTAGCCCGATTCCGGTTTGCCCCAATTAGAGCCGGTTAGCTCATACAGGGTTTCCACTCCCCGATCGTATTTATCCCGGCCATCGTTGATCGGAGAAGCTTCCGGGCCCTCTTCATCTTGAATTCCGTCAGCCTCACGTTCGTCTAAAACCTCCATAAAGGTATTAAGCCCACGAATACTTCGTGGAAACCCGGCGTAGGCATACAAATGGACCATCGACTCTTTGATCTCATTGATCGTCAGGCCGGCGTCCAATCCGTTGTTTAGTGCCGGTTTTAAGTTTTGAAGGTCACCGATTGCGGTATAGGCTACAATTGGTATCAAAGTTTGTTGTTTTTCACTGAGCGACTGATTCCGTTCTGTACTTTGCGCCTTCAGGTCGAGTGAAAAACAACTTATTCCTAGAATTAAACTTAGAAGTAAAGGTGTTCTTATTTTTTTCATTTTACTTTTTTAAATGATTAAATACCGCGCGTTTGCAATCGTGCTCTCAACATCTCAGAGGCTTTTGTAATTACATCCAATCTTTCTTTTCTGGGATCGGGCTTGCCTACTGTTTCACCATCGGACTCAATTTCAAGTATTTCTTCATTTTGAGTATCGTAAGAAGGCCATTCAGGCACCCCTTCGCCATTAGGATTTCCTGTCTTGGCGAAATTAGCCCAATAGGTGTTTAACACCTGCGCTAACTTTTCTTCTTCAGGCGTCGGTTCTGTATCTCCCCATCGAGCATTCAGGTTGTTAAATACAAAGGCTACCTCTGATCCGTGTCCGGCCCCAAATCGCTGTCGCTCCTGCATGGATTCCGGAACATAGGAGAAAAGATACATATATGCAGGATTGTCTGCAGTAACAACTGTTCTTGCTGTCATACGTGCCGGCTCGCCCCATACCCAGTCGGTATTAAACTTTGTGATAACCTCAGCAAATTCTTTATTTCCATCAGGATCGTATGCAGCTCTCGCCTCATCTTCCAGTTCACCGAATAGTGAAAACAGTTCATCTTTAGAGCTGCTGTTATTTACAAAACTGCCACCTATTTCGGCACTTGTATTTCCGATGATAAGCGGAACGTCTGCCTGTCTGCCTGCTTTATAGGCACTCTCAGCCGTTTCTTCCACCAGATTGCCATCAAGGATCGGGCCTGAATAGGTGCGCGGACCATTCTCACCATCGGTTTCCTGACCTCCATCCACAATTTCTTCAATACTCAAATCGCGAAGTTTTGCCAGTGCTTCTTCATCGGTTCCTTCAATTCCCTTTTTACGGGCAAAATTTAGTCCAATTGTTTCGGCAGAAACCGTATAGAGAAGATCAGCATTTTCTTCACGAATGGGTCGGCCGGTAAGCACACCATCACGACCGCCGCCAGATTCACTAATCACTTTATGAAAAAGGCCTCTTGCAGCCGGTATGGTCATAAGTGAATGAACCGATACGCCTCCTGCAGAGAAACCGAAAATCGTAACATTATCCGGATTGCCACCGAATTCAGTAATATTTTCCTGTATCCATTCAAGAGCGGCAATCTGGTCCATATAGGCATAACTGCCCTTTGGTTCCTCCGGATGCTCTTCACTCAATGCAGGGAATGCAAAATGGCCAAGGCGTCCAAGACGATAGTTTATGGTAATCAGAATAACATCCTGTTTGGCAAATGACTCACCTGTAGTTGCACCACCAGCGCCACTTCCGCCCACAAAAGCACCACCATGTATCCAAACCATTACGGGAAGATTTGCTCCCCCTTCAATTTCGGCAGGTTTCCAGATATTCAGAAAAAGACAATCTTCTGACGAGCCGTCCGCGATGGTGCCGGGAGCAGCTCCCCATCCGGACTGTGCACAATTGGCGCCATACTCGGTTGCATCATGCACACCTTCCCATGGGTTTAAAGGTTGTGGCGGTCGCCATCGAAATTCTCCAACCGGTGGGGCTGCAAAGGGAATTCCTTTGAAACTTGAAACATCTCCATCAGTTACACCGCGAACCACTCCATTATTGGTACGAACCGTGGGTGATACACTACTATCTGTCTCCTGTGCGTACACGAATGATTGGTGAGCCAGAAACGAACAACTCATGGTGATAACTAAACCAACTATTATTTTTTTCATTTTGATGGATTTAAATTATGCTATTCATTATCTCGAGAGAGCCTTGTGAATGATAATGAGCCCAACTTCCAGCCATCGTCCAGTTTCACATACACTTCAGTAACCTCAAAGGGATTGGTGACTTCATTGCCGCCAACTTCAGCGATCAGGGTAATCCCGCTACTCCTCAATGCTGTGAGTGTCCCGTACACTACTGAAGGTCAGGTTCAACATACTCCAATTACCTTCCTGATTTTGATAAACTTCGGTAACTGTAAACTCATTGGAGACAACACTGCCCCGAACCTCAGCCTCCAATGTAATTCGGTTCCAAAGGATGACGGTATCGCCAAACGTTTCTACAACGACTTGGTGAACATCCGCATTTTTATACCAAATGCTTCCACTTTCAATGATTTCGAGCTCCCGGTCCTTTCCCCAGGATCCACTCATGTGGACAAATCTAGCATCGTCGTTAAAAAGAATAGCAAGCTCGTCTACATTCTTGTCTGCCATCCACTCCCATTTTTCCTGTGATAGATCAATAATTTCCTGTTCAATGTCTGTGTTTTGTGCAAAAACTTGAACAGTCATTGCGATTAAAAACATCCCTGTAAGTAATGTTTTCATACCGATTATTTGTGCTTTCATACTGATATTTTAAATTAAGATTTAAATAGAAAATGAAACAAAGCCCAATAGGCTATTCCTAAACGGTTATTTGATAAATCATTTCGGTGAAATTTCAATCGATCACTGAATCCATTAGTTAATTGTCTCCACTATAAACCACACGCCAAATTCGCCCTATTTTGGAATCGGAGATATAAAGTGCGCCGTCCGGTGCCATTGCCAGGCCCATCGGACGGTGTTCTGCTTCACCGGGGCCGGAGATGGAATCCGTACCGGCAAAACCGTCAGCAAAGGTCTCATAATCGCTTGAAAGCCCACCATCATCAAAAGGGATGAATGAAACTTTATAGCCTTGCTGTGGTAGGGGTGCACGGTTCCAGGAGCCGTGAAATGCTACAAAAGCACCGCCTTGGTATCGTACGGGAAAATGTTCGCCTGTATAAAAAAGGAGCGCGTTGGGAGCCCAATGGCCGGGGAAGGCTGTTACCGGATCAAGATATTCCGAACATCTTCCAACTTCCACTCCGTCACCACCATATTCCGGAGCGAGCACTTTCTGCCCCAATCGCTGGTCGTAATAGCAGTATGGCCAGCCTGCATTGGCACCTTCAGTGATGCGGAAAATCTCCTCGGCAGGTAGTTCGGCATTATCTTCTTGTGTATAAAGATCGGGCCAGAGCTGGTTGAGTTGATCACGTCCGTGCTGAGCAACGTAAAGTGCATTGTCCGATGAATTCCAGTCGAGGCCAACAACATTGCGGATACCGGTAGCGTAGTGCGTTCCGTCATCTTGCTGTGTCTGACCCAAAGTGTTCGCCGAAAAGCGCCATATACCGGCCTGTCGCTCAAGTTGAGAACAGGGATCCTCACCCAGTGACCCGGGAGTACGAGGTTGTTGCTGACAGGCGTTAGAAGGAGCGCCCACATTTACATAGAGATAACCGCTATCATCAAATGTGATGGACTTGGAATCGTGTGATTGTTGTTCCGGGAAACCACTAACAACGATTTCCGGATCACCATCCGGAACAAGTGCACCATTATCAGGCATCGGCCATCGATATACAGCTTCTGTATTTGAAGCCCAGATATAGCCGTTATGTACTGCCATACCTGTTTCCCAAAGAATTCCATTCCTCATTGGCGTCATATCACTGAAATGCTCAATAATATCGGCTTTATAGTCGCCTGTTGTATCACGTAATGCGGCGATACCGCCTTGTTCAGTACGCGTTTTCACATAAATGTCACCATTAGGCGCTATGGCAATGTGCCGAGCAGGGCCAATACTGTCAACCACTAGACTCGCACAAAATCCATCCGGAAGTGTGATTCCTCCATTATCGGGATCGCACACAATATCCGCACTTGAAAGAGTCTGATTGTTTTCATCTGAAGTGCCACCGCATCCGGCTATCAATAACACGGCTAAAAGTGAAAAAACCGTAGAAAAGAGAGCGGCTTTAGAGAAGATTGCAGAAACTCCTTTACCGACAGGTTGTAAAAAGCTTTCTATTTTGTTTTTAGTTTTCATATCGCTGAGTTTTGGTTATTGAAAAAATCCTGGTTTTTATGATAGTCCCTTTTTTAAATAATTGCTCTAAACCGTCTGTTTAAACACGATAACGACTGCAAATAATGTCGTAACGCTCCTCTTTTTCCGATACAGCAAAGCGGAGAGAAGCCGAAATGTGACGTATTTAATTATTATGCTGTTCTAATCTTTCTCAATTTTTTTTAGTCTAATGGGATAAATCCAAGGGTACTTTGTGAAGTCATTGGAACCACAAGCTGGTTGGTTCCGGCATCATAACATATCGAAGCAGCACTTGGAATATTCTCTGCAATCAACTCAGCAGGCTCACCGGGACGGATACGGGAAATGCCTCCAAATCTCACACTGCTTATGTATTTTGTACCATCCGACATGATTTCAATTCCATCGCCTGCCGACTGAACTGCATTTTCTGTTTTCAACAGTTCTCCAATTGGTGAAAATGTGAGTACATCCGTGTTGCCAAAATTGACTACCACAATATTTCCATCTCCGTCAATAGCGATTCCGTTCGGTACGTTAATTGGATTGCCAACAACAAATTCGGATATATCACCTTGGGGAGTAATTTTCCAAACCTTCCAGGATTGAGGATCCGGATTTTGTCCCAGATCTCCGGTTTGTGTTGTGTATATTGTCCCGTCTTCAGTTACAGCGATATCGTTAATCCAGGGAGAATCAACAAGCCGGATATCTTCCAAAGGCGCACCAGTTTCCAGGTCAAACCGGCGTATTACAGCTACTGAAGGATCATCGCCACTTGTCCCGCCATCTCGATCAGCTAAATATAGTATCCCGTTGGCAATTTCACTTCCCAGCGGATCATTTAGAACCAACGGAGGTGACAATTCACTGCGCTGACCTGGATTTTGAACGCCAATCCACTTGGGGGTATGAACAGAGCCATCAGAATTAATCAGCGAAACCCACGCATTGTTTTCCTGAACATTTTGACGTGTACCCATGTTTGGCACTACAATAAGTTCTCTTTCAGCATCATAAATACAACTCTCTGCAGTATGAAGTGCTCCAAAAACTTTGACATTGGGAGAGATGGGTAAAAAATTGCCGTCTGAATTAAGGCCAAGCGGATTTCCAACCGGATAAGAATCTGATTGCTGAGCGAAGGCTTGATTGATCAAAAGACCAAATGTTAATGTAAAAAGGGTGAAAGGCATCATTATATATTTCAGCATGGTGAAGATGGGTTAGGTTTAGTGGGATTAAAAAATCAGGGACAATTGATACATGGATTGATAGACCCGTATTAGATACACTATCCAACTTGAAATTAGCAGGCTGAGGAATCAATCAATTACACAAAACAAACAATCACTTACGAAAATCAAACATTTCGAAATTGAGTAGGACTTACTTCAGTATGTTTCTTGAAAAAGTTGCTGAAATGTGTAGCTTCACTAAATCCCAATGAATAACCAATTTCAGATATATTCCAATGGCTCTGTTTCAACAAAATCTTCGACTCTTTGAGGATACGTTCTGAGATAAACTCAGAAGTGGTTTTGCCGGTTGTTTCTTTCAGTGCCCGGTTCAGGTGGTTGACGTGTACGTTCATGTGTTCAGCAAACTCAGAAGGAGTGCGGAGTTTAACCGATTGATGGGTTTCATCAATTGGAAACTGACGCTCCAGTAATTCCTGGAATAGCATTGTAATTCGGCTGGCCGCATTAATCTCTTGATTTTCTATTTTAGAAGTTGGTTGCATTTTCATTGCGTAATGAATCAGCTCGAACACAATATTTCTAAGCACATCATATTTATGAATATAATCAGATTCAATCTCTTCAAACATCCGGCTGTACTTTTCCCTTATTACTGCTACCTGTTCATCTTCCAGTTCAAAAACGTGAGAGCCTCCAGGTTGAAACACTGAGTATTGATGAAGGTCACCATGATCATGGAAAAAATCATCATCAAAAATACAATAAACACCGCTTTTGATATTTTTGGTATCCTCCCATTTGTAGGGAATTAGCGGGTTTGAAAAAGTGAGTGCTTGTTTTTTTACCTCAATCACTTTATCTGCATAGTGAACCTTACTGTTGCCAATTACCAGCATAATTTTGTAAAAGTCGCGACGTCTATATGGTACCGGCCTGGCTTTTTCTCCAACAAAGGGTTCTAAATTAAACAGATTAAAATGCCCGATCTCATTTCCAATATTTTCTGGTACAGTTCCAGTTTTTCTCTTGTATAAGTCTTCTATCTTTTCTGATTTCTCCATGTCGCATTCAATTAAATGTTGCCAAAATGTAAGTTGTGCAAATGTTTCCCATTTCATAATACTAAAATTAAAACGAGGTTAATAAATTGAACTTTTAAAATTTCTTCTTTACCTCAGTAGTTGATCTGTTCGTCAAAAGGCAAAAGCATAGTTTATACTCAGATTCCAAAGAGGATCTACATTACCGGCAATTTCACTGCTTATTTCTTTATTGATGGTTGATGAAATGGTAAATGGAAGACTTTGGTAGCCAAGCGCAATATTTACTGCGGCATAAAAACCCGTATTTTCATCAATAATCAAATAATAGGCTTGGGGCCTAACATTGAAGAAAAAATTATTCGACAAAGGAATACTTGAAAAAGTACTGTTTAGACTGATGAAATGAGTGTTGTCTGGAACAGTGGGATCAAAACCCCGTGAATATAAATAGTAGGTACCTATCGTGATGTTATTTGATATTATATAGCTCGAATTGATCTCCCCGGCTAAAAATCGACGGGCTTCAATAAGTTCTCTGGGAACTTCATTTGAAACAGCGAAAACGTCAGCAAATGAAATTGCCGAATTCGCACCAATTTTCAGATGGAACTTTTCATGTTGCACTAACTGATATCGAAACCAAAACAGAAATGACCAAGGTTTTCCTTCCATCGAAAATCGGATTTCCGGATCGAAACTTAGCCTCTTTCCTACTGATAAATTGAAAATTGCCGCAGGTTTTCCCAGTGTTAAAGAGGGAATGGTAGAAATTCCTTTATTTGTAAAACTGGCACTCCCTGAAACATCAACCCCATTTTCCCCTTGTGCATTGGCTAAGGTCGTAATCGAGATAAATAGCAGAGTGAAAAGACTTGTCTTGAGTAATAGTGTTAGTTTTAAAAAGCCGGGTATCATTTTGTTTGATTTATTTATGCAGGGCATGATTAAAACCCTTTCATATCATTTGTTCAAACAAATTTACCAGTATCTTTAATCAGAGCATTAAACAAATCAAACCATGACTTACGAAATTCAAATATTTTTAAAAGGATGTGATATGACGATCCCCCGACCCCTCAAGCGATCCGCGTGACTCTGCCGGACTGAGCCACTTCCCGATTTGATAGAATATAAAATCAGGAGTAAATGGTCGAAACAGAACGTAAAATTACCCACACTTTTTTAAATCACTTAAACTAACAGAATAGTAATACAAGAAATAGTAGTGACTACTAACGTAGAGTGATTTTAGTAGCTAGTATGCTGCATCTGGAGAAGTAATTCTTGGCATTCCATCCACCGGAACAGTGGATTTATAGGTCAGGCCAAACTCGGCAACTATATTTGATGTGTTCATAAGTATAAGTTGAGTGATTTGGTTATATCACAGTTCTTATACCTGAAGTAGTCAGATTATTGTGGTTTTGGTGGTGTTTAGGGAGAAATGAATACTAAATATTGGTCAACGGTAAGTATAAAATGCGTTTTTATGCATTTTATATTATGTTAGCCTTTCGTTAATCTTCTAACTCATCTTTAATGAGTTGAAGAACTCTCTGGTTCTCCTTGATAAATTCGCTCTCTATCTCAATCAGGGTGTTCCTACCTTCCATATACGCCCTCATCCAACCCAAGTAGTAATGATCCCTATAAAGATGATCCATATTAATAGGCACCAAGCTATAACGTTTATAGATGAATAACGGCACATGATGATCAATAAACGGTACATGCGGAGTATTTACCTGGGTATATACGGTAAACCATGTCGGCAATGTGGTTTCAAAAAAATCAATGATCTCCCTGCTTGTGGGTTTGTCTAAAATGATGCCGTAACCCATGTTCTTGTATTGCTCATACCCGGATTGGGACAGGTTTATAATCGTTTTTGGTATTCGCGCCATGTGAAAGTGTTTAGCCAGACTATCAGCAAAGGGTTGTTGATTATCCAAAACATTAAGAACAATTCGAGATGACATGTTAAACTTAAGAAGGCTATCTACATCAGATTCAAGGGCTTCTATATTGAGTTCAAAGTTTTCCGCGAGATTTACCAAAACCTCCTTTTCTTTTACTCGATCCTTCCTCCACTCATTCCAATTGTTCACCTGCAGGGCAATCAAAATTCCGATTACTACTAAGAAGATCTCTCCAATGGAATAGAGCAGATACTTTCGAATGTTATCTTCTTCAATCAGTTTTTTTCGGATGGTGCGGAAGAATCTCAGCATTAGTCAGCGCTTTTTAATTCATCGTTTTTTTTGAAGGGTAGTTTAATGATAAAAGTTGAACCTTTCTGCTCTTCAGATTCAATCTCAAGTTTTCCATTATGCAGTGCAATCATTTCTTTACAAATTGGCAATCCTAAGCCGGTCCCGCTTTCATTTTGTGTGCCATAACGGGATACATTTGAATCGCCATTTAATAATTTTTGTACAAGTTTTTCATCCATACCAATCCCATTATCCTTTACTTCAATGATATGTGATGAATTTTCGTACGAAATATTTAAAGACACGGCACCTCCCGGCTGTGTAAACTTGATAGCATTTGAAATAAAATTTCTAAGGATCGTTTTCACCATGTTACGATCCGCATAAATATTTCTTGAAGTATCGGACGTAAAAGAAAGGTCAATTTCTTTTTGTTTGGCACTGTCTTTAAACAGCTCCAGTATTTGAACAGCTATTTGATTGAGATCAATTTCTTCAGGCTTCAAGCTCATTTTTCCATTTTGTAAAGATGCCCAGCTAAGCAAATCTTCGACAAGATTTTGCAGCGTATTTGCTGAAGAGTGGAGATGATTGAAGATCTCTTTTTGCTTAGGATTATTGTCTTCGTCCATATCCTTTAAGATAATTTCTGAAAGACCAACCAAAGCTTGAATTGGATTACGAAGATCATGAGCAATTAATGAAAAGAATTTATCTTTGGTTTGATTGCTTTTCTCAAGTTCAGCTGCCTGCATTCTAATTATCTCGTTCTTGACTTGTAGGTCATTTCTCTCTTGTCTTAAATCAGCTGTTTGCGCCTGAATGATCCGTTCCAGTGTCTGCTGTTTGTTCAAAATATATCTGTAGCGAAGCTGGGTTGCACCATAAAAACCGCCTGAAATGAGAACCAGTAGCAGAATTATAAACCATGGCTGTTCATAGAAAAAAGGTTGAACGGTGATCGATGCAGTAGCCGGATTCTCACTCCAAATCCCGTTGTTGTTTGCTGCCAGAATTTCAAACGTATAATCGCCCGCCGGAACGTCATTATAAGATATCGATCGCTGACCGGATACTTCATGCCAAGAATCATCAACGCCAACCAAACGATACCTGAATCTTGCTTTTTCACTGGTGGGAAAGGTGAGGGCATTAAAATTAATCGTAAAACTCTTGTACCCATTATCGATCATCACATGATCGGAAGTGTATGAATTTCCTCCGGCAGTTATAGATTTGATCAAAACTGTGGGCGGGACTGTGTAATTATTTTCCTGATTTTGGCTGAAAATAGCGACTCCATCCTGTGTTGCAAACCAAAAATCTCCGTCACTTGTCCGGAGTCCTGCTTCCTGAATCGAACCATTTGCTTCCGGATTTCGCATCCCTTCTGCGCGCCCGTAGTGTAATAGGGTATATATATTTGACTCATTGTCGAGATAAGCATTCAGTTCAGACTTGTTGATCTTGAAAATTCCACGGTTTGAGGACATCCATAGCCACCCGCTTTCATCTTGTGAGATCCAATGCACGATATGATCCGGAAGGCCATCGTCCATATTGATGTATGTGATTTTCCCGTCTTTAAGGCGATTAAGCCCGTTGTTTTCAGTACCTATCCAAATGGTACCTTCATCATATTCATCTATATAAATAGATCGGATATTGTCGGAAGAAAGCCCGTCTTCGGTCGTGTAATTTGTAAAAGTACCTTCATGAAACCGGGATACACCACCATCCAGGCTGCCCGTCCAAAGAGCCCCATCAGGAGCTTCGGTAATGTATCTGATCTTAACTCCGGAAAGTCCGTCATCTTTATCATATACAATATGACCTGACCCTGAAAGATCGAATTTGATCAGTCCGCCATACGTACCCAGCCACATTTCTCCATTACTGTGGGTATAAATTGAGCGTATATCATTGATCTCCACATTGTTTCCGGGAAGGTGATGCTCTAGGCCACTTGGTGTGATCTTATTTACTCCTCTTTGATGATACCCAAACCAAATATCCCCATTTCTATCTTCCCCAATAGCCTGAATGGTACTTGTTGCAGTTTCAATTGTTTCATCAAAATGAGTTATGGTATCCCCGTCTATAAGGTTTAACCCGTCGCCCCGTGTTCCCACCCAAAAACGGCCTTGGCTGTCTTCAAACATAGCGAGTATGTTATCACCAGACAGGCCTTCCGGGGTGCCCAGATTTCGAACTTTACTCTCACTTACTGCTATGAGGCCGTTCGCATTGGTTCCAAACCATATATTTCCTTCCCGATCTTCGAAAACGCTGTTGAAATAGTAATCATTGATGATAGGTTTATCATCAAAAGGACGGATTTGGCCATCTTCAAATAAAGCAAGTGAGCCTGTAGATCCTATCAGCCAAATCCTTCCTTTAGAATCCATATAGAATTCCCTGAAATATTCAGCAGGTTTTAAATGATTGAACTGTAATTTTATAATTTGATTTTCATCTACATAAAATACTTCCCCCATTGCTAATAATAATGTCGTACTCTCATCATTGTAGATTTTACGGATGGAGTAGTTATCAGCAGCCGCATATTTCTCAGTTTGTACTAACTCTCCATCCTGTAACTCATACACACCGGTATCAGTAC
Source organism: Bacteroidetes bacterium UBA2664 (assembly GCA_002359315.1). Classification (GTDB taxonomy): domain Bacteria; phylum Bacteroidota; class Rhodothermia; order Balneolales; family Balneolaceae; genus Rhodohalobacter. The sequence continues at coordinate 119,902 of DEMS01000023.1, forward strand.
CGGCTGTTATGACACCGTTTTTGACTCTAATCACAGTTCTAAAACGATTGTTTTGCTGCACTGAACTTATATGATATTCAGCTAACAGATCTCCAGCAGGGTTGAACTGGAGGAGACCATTGTTCGTAGCTACCCAGATACTATCATCAGAGTCTTCAAATACATCGTGAATTTGATTTTGTCCCGGTTTATCGCTGTTGTAGAACATGGCAAACTTTTCGCCATTATATACATACAGTCCGGAATGAGTTATGAAGACCATCCTGCCATCTGATAACTCAAACATCATTGTGAGGTCGGAATCGGTGAAATTTGTTTGGTTTCCAAAATGGTGAAACTCACCATTTTCCTTTAGAAGCACCCCGCCATATTCCAATGACACCCACATTCGGTCTTTGTCCTGAAGATACAATTGGGTGGTTCGATTATGAGGCATCTCAGGGGTATTGGAAAAACTAAAAACATTGAATTCCATCCCATCGAATCTGACAAGCCCGTCATACGTACTGATCCACAGGTACCCCAGGCTGTCCTGAGCAATATATCCGATGGTATTAACAGGAAGGCCATCTTCAATAGTCCAGTTTTGGACAGTTAAAAGGGGGTTGTTGATCGAATATAGAAAGTTGTAAGGCATGTGCCGACACACAAGCGGATACTAGAATAAGCAGTATTAAACCTTTTCTGATCATAGTTATAGCGATCTAAGCGCCCGTGAAACAATCAAAAGTAAGGGAGCAGTTTATTTGCATTCTTCATCTATCACATTAATCTGAGATAAAGTTTAGTATTTCTGAAGATAATCTAAACATATCCAAATACAATAAAATTTGGTATCTGGAAGCTAATGGGTTCTAAAAGCATTACCTTAAATATCCGTCTAAAGAGGAAGTAGATTGAGTATTAATCCTTAGATAAAAAGGAGAAAAATGCAAAGAATCTATTTGATTAATACCATCATTCGGCTTTGAATGTAACCGTCAACATTCATTCGATACAGATAAATACCACTAGCCAGATTCAATCCATCAAAAGGCACCTGATAATCACCGTCTTGAATAGTATCATCATATAACAGGGCGACCCTTTGGCCAAGTGTATTGAATACTTCTAAACGTAAGTACCCCGATTCATATACTGTAAATGGGATTGTTGTCGTATTACTGAAAGGATTCGGATAGTTTCTTCCAAGCACAAAATCAGAAATGTTGTTATCGTCTTCTTGCAGTGCATTTCCATCCAGGGTAATGTTACTAAACGTTACTCTGTTTCCACCGGCCATAGTAGAATTTTGGGCATCAAAACGAATTCTGACACGGAATTCCGGATTGTTGGCTGCTCTGTTGACTTCCGAAAAATCGACGGTATGGAGTTGGTAAGTGCCGTCTACAAGGCTCTTGTATTTGTCATTGTCAGAAAGGCCCTCATCAGTCCAAACAAAAGTCGTGTCAGACTGACCGCTGAATTCAAACTGTGTTGAATAATCAATGAACAAGCCATTCACCTCCGCATTTTCACTCATTGCAGCAAAAGACATCACGACAGATTCGAAGCCAACTGTAGGCATCTTCAAAATAAGTGAACTCTCCCGGCCACCCGATTCAAAAGGCTGACGAATTTGTAATGCCCGTAGCCCCAGAAATTCATCGTACTGTAGATTATTATTCCCTTCAGGCCGGTAATTAATAGGAGTGGGTTGATTCCTTCTCTCCATTGAACCGATTCTCCAGCTGGGATGGTTTGGATCAAATGGATAACCCTCCAAACTGGAATTGAATCGTATTTGACCCTTTCGTCTGTTTGAGAATGTAGATGTTACGGAAGTCAGGGCGGTGTTATTAGGGAGATCGTCACTGAACATGAAATAATGGATTAAATCAAGACCGGCAATCGGTGTTGTTTCAACTTCAATAAAAAAGGCTTGGATTTGAACATCGGAATTAAGATCCAAAGTTAAATTAATGGTTTCTACCCGTTCACCATCCACCTGAAAATGTGAAAATCGATAACCAACTTCAGGAACCGCAGAAATATTAACCGGCACTCCTTCGAAGTAGGTTCCGGTCCAGGCCGATGAATTAAAACGAACCCCCGGAGTATCTGAGGAGAGTTTGATTGTATTCACCCTGACAGTACCCATATTGGGGTCATCCAAAGTGACAGTAATCTGATGAGTATTGTTCAATTCAAAAAATTCCTGGATGTGTTCAAATGTTTTCTGAGCACGGTTATTGGCAAAATCAATCAACCGATCCAATTCACCCTCCCATTGGGATATAGATCCGATCAGAAATTTCCATCGATCAGTATGTCTACTCATTTCCGGCCGAATTACATCACTAAGTTCGTTTATGAGAGCAGTAAAACGTTCAGCGGAAAAAGATGTATTTAATTGATCGGCATACCGATTGATGAAGCTTTGACGAAATCCCTCATTTTTGAGGAGATTTCGTAGTAGAAATGTAGACCAGGGTGGATTTGGAAAAACCGGGCCCTGATCAGTAGTAGCATAAGGCAGCGTATTAAAAGTCCAGTCCGGATCAACCGTTGGGAAAAGTGTCATCGTACGATCCATATCATACATAAGCCAGCGCCATCTGCCGTCTTGGCCATAAGGAACCCCGGGTTGATACCCGTTAGTTTTGACTCTCCAATACTGTACGTTACTGCCGGGCCAGTCCATGTTTTGGAGAAAGAGATGCGCAATCTGATAATCCATGAAATTATCCGGATCCATGCGTGTAATGATTTCCTGATAATGTTCTTCGTCAGAAAGATCGTTTTGACCGATGTACTGAATCATATTGAAATAATGGTCACCGTCACCCTCAACAACAACACCATTGGTTTCCATAAAATCAATATTATCGGGATCAATGCCATATTCAATTTGGAGGTAGTGACGATCATGACGTTCTCTCAAGTTATGAATGCCCCAATATTCGCCATTGATAAAAACGACTGTGGGGCGATAATCCTGTGTATCAAATCGCATATGTTCTACAAGAGTATGTGAAATGGCATCTCTCAAAAAGGTATAATTGTAATCTTGTCCTGAATTCCTGAGTAAAAGCCGGCGGTGCTGTTCACCCTGGGCACCCGTGAAAAATGGATAATTGAAATTAGAATCGCCTAAGCTTCCTCTAGCATAGAGGCGCAAAGATTTAATTGCGAAGTGCCGGCCTGTAAATCCATGAATTCTTATCCCAATATTTTGTTCCAAATCCAGCCTGTCTTTACCGATGTCAAAAAAAGTTAATTGCCCCTCTTTTTCCGCTTTAATGCCTCTTCTGTGATAATTGGCGGGAGTAATAATGGATTCGATAGATCTTTGATTTGGATTCTCGCTTCGCCATGTATCAAAGTCGATGCCGGGGACATAAATTCCGTCATTATAGTCGAATAGATCTTTTGGGTTAACTGAAATCGAAACGACCGGTAATTGAAACAAATTCCGTCCACCGGGAAAAACAAAAAATGTTCTTGTAACTACTTCACTGGGCAAGGCCCCCGGTTTTACAGCCCGTGCTCTTATAACAGTTCCTTTCAAAACAGAAGATCTGGGTAAATAAAACGGGTCTGAATTCCAGGTGGATGGAATACGACTGATACTATTTGGTTCTGAGCTGCGATTTTGAATACGAAGACTATTTTGAAATGTTTGGGATCGGGTGGTTGCCGTTATCATATTTCCGGCAGGGTCGCCCGGGTTTTGAGCATAAGAATCACGGTAACGATATGGGATTCCACTAAAAGCATCTTTTGACGGTTCAGATCCATCCAGGGTGTAAATAATTTCAACCTGAGGGTCTTCATGGGTGATCGTGAGGTCAAAGGATGAGGTATAAAAGCCACTTTCATGTGAGAATATTGGAGGGGATAGTTCACCCTGAAAGCTATCTGTGGTATTGGAAGACCCGGGGGTGGGTTCGTTGAACAAAAACCAGTTGTCACTGCCATCGGGTTTACGCCCGAAAGAGACATCTATTGGAATTTCAGTCGGGGGCATTGAATCCAGTGTTGTACCGTCCGGGCGGGTTAGCAGGATTTCCTCGCCGGCGGCTGCGATGGCGAAATTCGTGTGAAGAGGGGAGCCCGGTTCACGCCGATCCTTTCCCGATGCCCAAATCAGCAGATAGCTATTTGCATTGATGGAGATATCCGGTATAACCCACTTAAAGAGCTCACCGGAATTATCACTCAATCCGTAATCATTCAGATTGATACGGCTGTCTGTTGTATTGAAAAGTTCGATCCAATCAGGGAAGTCGCCATCTTCGTCCGTAATCGTATCAGAGTTTGAAGCCATCACTTCATTAATGACGATATCAGGCACAGATTGTGCATCTGCTTTATTCAAATAACCAGACAACAGAATTACACTGCAAATGAGTAAAGAGAGTATGCGTATGAACAAAGTGATTCTTACTGAAATGGATTTAGGGAGCTTTCAGAAATTGAAATCAAATTAAAAAGAACAAATATATGTATGGTTTTTCTAATCGATCAAAAGATGAAATTGAAATTTTTTATTCAAAAATGATCGCCCGAAAATACACAAATGTATGGTATGAATTAAATTACATAACACATTTTTAAATTAATTTTTTCTAATCGAAATGATTCATACCTATAAATGAATCTGCCTGGTACGTGAAGAATTGCTGGTACTACAAAAAAAAGCCCACCGCAAAACGATGAGCTTTTCTCTAGTCGGGACGACAGGATTTGAACCGCGGAGCACTGCTCCGCAATAACAACGCCTGGAGTTGAGTAAATAGCTGGTATTAGAAAAAGAAAAAGCCCACCGCAAAACGATGAGCTTTGATTTAGTCGGGACGACAGGATTTGAACCTGCGACCCCTCGACCCCCAGCCGAGTGCTCTACCGGACTGAGCCACGTCCCGATTTGGTAGAATGTAAAATTAGGAGTAAATGGGTCGAAATACAACGTAAAATTACTCGCTCTTTTTTAAATCATCTAAAAATCTTTCCGTCCCGCGCTTTTTTATTTTCTTCTCAAGTTTTTGAGCTTCACTTCTGCTTGATATTTGGAGACTCCAAACGAGCCTCCACGGAACCCCCATGCTTCGTAGATCGAACAATCGAACAACCATTGGCCACTTGAAAATGTGGGATGCATTGTTTTAATAAAACAATATTTAATAACACAAAGAATTTTGGATGAGATTGAGATCCACAAAAAAAAGCATTTTAAATTCACTTATAGTAATAAATTCCTAAGTTCTTTAACTTTATGAAATTAATAAAACCACTTAAATTTATACGATGAAAAAAATCTTTACGATTGCCAGTTTTTTTATTCTCATTTTTTTAGTGATAGGTTGCTCATCGGCCACAGACTCTACCGATGAGCCTGTGATACCGGCTGATCCGGAATTGATCCACTTTTGGTATTTAGACGTCACAATTCCAAATGACATAGAGTTAGTGGCGGTTTCTGCAACATATTCAGCTATTGGAAATCTAGGGACCATCCGGTTTGAATCTGCATTGAGTGGTTATCCGGAGACTGAACGAATGGCAGCAATGGAAAGAAGAAATCAACCTACCTCGATCAATTACAGGCCTAAAGGCAACGGTGGGATGTTGTTTACTGAAGCAGCAGACTCAATGCGTGCCATTCAGGTGAGGGAGCCTTTTATGGGTGACGCCGGTGAAAATTCACTTATACTGGATCTTCCGACAACAGATTTTGAAAGAGCGGTTTTATCATTTGCAGCAATGAATGAGAATGCAGTAGAAGCATTACGTTTTGATTATTCAATTGCCAGTGGTACCCCTCAATGGATCACAACCGGTATGAGAAATAATCAGATTCAGCAAACGATAGTTGACCAATATATCCTGATAGAAGTGGATTTTTCCGGTATAGAAGGTGTGAAGGATAATCCCAATTTTAAAGTCAGAATTCGATTTGATGTGTTAGATGGCACAAAGAATTTAGGAGATCGTGTTACATTTAATAATTTTGCACTGGATGCAGCACGAATCAGAAATTAGAATAAATACTACAAAATATCATACTGATCGGGATACTTCGCTATATATACTATGCTTAATTCGTAAATAAATATTATGGCATCATTCGATATTGTAAATGAAATCAACGCCCAGGAAGTGGATAATGCGGTAAATAATACGTTAAAAGAGGTGTCGACGCGATACGATTTTAAAGGCCTTCATTCAGAAGTGGAATTTCATAAAAAGGAGAATCGCATCAGCATGGTTGCTGCTGAGAGTATGAAAATGAGAGCCATGCAAGAGATGCTGATTAAGCACTTCATCAAACGGGGCCTGGAACCAAAAGCATTGGAGTATGGAGAAGAAGAGGGGACCAGCCAGGGTCATGTGAAGATGAATATCACCATCAAAGAAGGGATCGACAGAGAGACTGCGAAAAAGATTGTGAAGGAGATCAAAAACTTAAAATTAAAGGTGCAGCCGGCGATTCAGGACGAACAAGTGCGCGTCTCCGGCAAAAAAATTGATGAGCTGCAGGAAGTCATTCAACACCTAAAAGCGAAAAGCTTCGGCATTCCGCTTCAGTTTACCAACTTGAAATAAGGGAAGGCACGATTCAATACTATCGGTCAGCCATAGTACCCAGTATGTAGATTCCAGGTCAATATTTCTTATTTTCACTTTTTCAGACTCGTTCACGGTGGCGTAGTGGATGAAGATCTCAATCTTCAAGCAGTTCTCTTACATACTCATTATCAGGGTCCATTTTGAGTGCTTGTTCGTAGTAAGTTCTCGCTTTAGCGTCATGACCTCCTTTTTTCATCAGATCGCCCATTAGGATCCAATTTTCAACATCTCTGGGTTCCGCCCGAATACGATCCAGCAAATAGGCGATTGCCTCCTGTCCTTTTTCTATCATCAGTTTATAGAGAACGATATTTCTATGGGCTGAGGGTAAGTTGTCGAGTGCGATCGCTTTTTCAAGATCAGAATGAGCGTTTTCTGGCTCATCCTTATTAAGATGAGCATAACCCCTCAGATTGTAGAGCCGACCGTCTTCAGGGTCCAATTCGATAGCTTTGTTAAGCGATTTGATACTGGCATCCCACTGATTTAATTTTTGCATCACTTCCGCTTCCAGGGTAAATCCCTCCGGTGCTTTTGGATTTAGTTTTTGAAGATCTCTGGCCATATCCAGGCTTCTATCCAAATCCTTCTCATGAAGCAGCTCATAGCCCTGTTTATGTTTCTCTTCAAAACTCATTCTCTATCCTCTTTTTTCGATTTTTCAGTTATATCCTCATACTCAGCCTCTTCAATTTCATCCAGTCTGGGTTTTCCATTCGGATTAGAATCGGAATTTCCACGATTCTGAAAATTACCGAAATGGAAACGAATAGAGGATCGTTTTTTTCGTTTAGGGCCTTGTATCAATCTGATCACAAGGTATATAAATAAAATGATGAGTAGCCAACGTAACATTAATTCGGGATAATTTGAATGTGAGTATTACTTCTTATGGGTTGGTCAAATATTTGTTCTTCAATATAAGAGAGATGACTTGGATTATTTACGAAATCTATTTCAGTTGCATTAATGATGATCAGCGGTGCTTTGGTATAGTGATAAAAATAGTGATTATAGGCATCACAAAGCTCCTGCAAATAGTCCGGGGTAATGTGTTTCTCATAATCGCGCCCCCGGTCATAGATGTTGTTCATCAATCGAGACACTGTACTCTGAAGATAAATAACCAAATCGGGTTTTGCAGAAATTCCTGCCATGATTCCAAAAATATTGTCATAAAGAGCGATTTCATCATCATCTAAGTTAAGCCTGGCAAATATTCTGTCCTTTTCGAAAATGTAGTCGGATATGACAAACTGATCAAACAGATCCGGGGTTGTCATCTCTTGCTGCTGTTTAAATCGACTTGCCAGAAAAGCCAACTGTGTCTGAAATGCATAACGTTTTCTGTCCTCATAAAATTTCGGTAGAAACGGATTCTCCTCAAACTGTTCCAGTACGAGCCGTGCACCGTTTCGTTCAGAGAGGGCTCTCGCAAGGGATGTTTTACCGGCACCGATCACGCCTTCAATGGCTATAAAGTCAAATTGATTTGGCATTCGCTATAATAATTTGTGATGACCTAAGATAAAAACAATTTACCATCTATCATTCGTTTTCTGAAGTTCCATTTCGGGAGCGTTCTTAATCAGCTCGTCTAAGGTAACATCAAACTTCGGATCCATCCAGCCTCTATCAATTTCCTTCATGGGAAGAAGAACAAAGAGTCGTTTGTGATATTCCGGGTGTGGGATGATTAATGAATCCTCTTCATGAACACGATTTCCAAAACGGATAATATCCATATCTAAAATACGCGGACCCCATCGAATGGGATTGGCATCCCTGCCGGAAAGCCGTTCAAATGCTTTTAATTTCCTGAGCAGATTAATGGGTGTTAACTGCGTCGTAATTTTTGCAGCAGTATTGAGAAAACTGTATTGAGCTCCGCCCACCGGTTCAGACTCCCAAACAGAGGCTTTATCTACAACAGAATCAGAAATTGAGTCCAGAAATAAACCGGCGCTGCGAATCATTTTAAGCCGGTCACCCAGATTACTGCCGATGGCGATGATTACCTCTTCCATACCATCGTAATTTCGGCATAAGCAGCCGGTGTTTTGATAGGAGGGTTCAACTTCCGGACTGTGATAGCAAGCTCTTTTACATGGGGTGAACGTTCGAAAAGATCATCACCAATCTTTTTGCAGAGAGTTTCAATCAGTTTTTCACTTTTACCGGCCAGAATCTTGCCGGCAACTTCTTCGACGATTTCATAGTTAAACGTCTGATCCAGGTCGTTATTCTCAATGGCGGATTTGAAATCACCTTTAGCAGTTGCATCTATTTCAAAAACATTTCCATCCTCTCGCTCCCGATCATAATAACCGTGAAGCCCCGAATATTTTAAGGATTTGATCGTGATTTTATCCAATGGATGTCTCCGTTTTAAGATTACCTAAAAATAGACATATCATAACTTGGAAACATGGAGAATATGTTTTCCTAAACAGAATAAGCTATCGGTGTAAGCGAATGGGATTTGTAAGGGTCAAGAAAGAACAGAGAACAATCCATGATTGAAGATAAGATCAGAGCGGTGACCATGAATTAGCAGAGAGTGCAGAGAGCTGTCTGTATGTGAATATCCACTGAATTGAGAGAACAAAGAAAAGCTGCAGTGAGGGATGAACTCGTCAGAGTGTAGCTACTTCAATTTTCTGTTCCAGCTCTTGCAACATGCGTTTGTGCTTCGGACTGGTGGATAATCGTTCTTCAACGGTTGAAATGGCGTGAATAACCGTTGAGTGATCCCGCCCGCCAAACTGGAGCCCAATGGTCTTCAGGCTTGATTTGGTATATTTTTTAGCGAGAAACATTGCAATCTGCCTGGCTTCAACAATCTCCTGTTTCCGGGTTTTTTCCCGGACTTTATTTGTATCAATGCCGAAGTAATCACAAACATAATTTTGTATAAACTCGATGGATATCTGAGAATTTGAGCTTTTCACCATATCCTTCAAGACCGATTTTGCCATCAACAGGTCGATTTCATCGACATGTTTTAAAGATGCGGTAGCAAGCAGTTTAATCACAGCTCCTTCCAGGTCTCTAACATTAGATTTAAAATTATAGGCAATAAATTCGATAATCTCGGAGTCCAGAGTGATTCCATTGTCGTTCGCTTTTCTTTCCAGAATTGCGTAACGGGTTTCGAATTCAGGTATCTGTAGATCTGCACTAAGGCCCCAGCTGAATCGGGAGATCAATCGCTCTTCGATATCCGGGATATCTTTAGGGGGCCGGTCACTGCTTAAGATGATCTGCTTCCCATCCTGATGCAAAGCATTAAAAATATGGAAAAACTCCTCCTGTGTTTTCTCCTTCCCGCTAAAGAACTGGATATCATCCACAATCAGGACATCGATATTTCTGTAGAACAGAGAAAATTCGCTTGCCCTATTGTTTCGAATGGCCTGTACAAATTCATTGGTAAAAGTTTCTGAAGAGACATAAAGAACAGACTGTTCATCTCCATACATCTGTTTTACTTTATTGCCGATACTCTGAATTAAATGAGTTTTCCCGAGTCCGGTACCCCCATAAACAAAAAGTGGGTTAAAGGAATTTTTTCCGGGGTTATCTGCAATAGCCATCGCAGCTGAACGAGCCAGACGATTGCAATCCCCTTCAATATACCTCTCAAATACATAGTTGTTATTCAGATTTGAGTCGATATTCATTTTGCGAATTCCCGGAATCACAAAAGGATTTTCAATTTTACCGGGATGGTAGTCGGAGAAGGTGTTCATCTCCTGAGGTTTTGCAGGCGGCATGGGTCTTTGAGGAAGACGGATTGACCTGTTTTCTTCCAGCCGGTCTGATCTTTCTACCAGAACTGAATATTCAAGTTTTCCGTCTGAACCGATCACTTTTGCAATGGTAGATCGGAGCATATTATAGTAGTGCTCTTCGAGCCATTCGTACCAAAACTGACTGGGTACCTGAATGGTTAGTGTGTCCCCTTCCAACCTGAGAGGTTTGATAGGCTCAAACCACGACTTATATTTTTGATAGCTGATGTTGTCTTGGATTATCTCCAGGCACTCATTCCAGGCATTTTCAGCAGTCAGATTATTCAATGTAAGATGCCTCCAGAAACATATTTTTTTATTCTACTTCCCGCTTGGTTATCCACAACTGATAAAGCAGCGGTTCTTTATTCTCGAACCAAAATGAGAATTTCTGAGTCACAAATCAAAATTATTTTTCCATCTTTTATGAAAGTTATCCACATTTCCTAAAAATCTATAATTAATTGTTAGACAATGAGTTAACAAATTTTAAATAAACTTGTAATATTCTCCTTGACACCGCTTAACAATGCCTTAACACCGATTTTAGTTTGAGGTAAAACGATCATTTTTAAATAAAAAACTTTTCCACAAGTTATCCACATAATTGCAGGTTCTTTTTTCTCTGATTTAAGCGAGGGGAAAACTGTTAATAAATTTGGTTAAGTATTGCTTGAACCTTTATCAGAGGCAATAACAAATCTCTTGTTGCCATCCAGATCATTTAGCAGTGAAATTTCGCTAAAAAAATCTTCTGCAATTTGAGCAACTTTTTCTGCAGTTTTGTCATTGCATTCAAGGAAAAGTTTTGCATTTGATTCGGATGCAAACTGCAGGATATTTTTGTAGAGATGAAGCGGGTTGTCATAGAAGAGTGCGAGATGAGGTTCATACTCAAGAACCTGTTTATGCATCTCTTTTTTTTCAGTCATTGTAATGTATGGAGGGTTGGAAATCACGATGTCCCAACGGCCACTTAATTGTTCCTGAAGATTTTCAATATTTGCTTTCTGAAAGGTCACATCAACCGAGTTTGATTGCGCGTTCTCTCTCGCTAATTGTAAGGCCGCTTCTGATATATCGATCCCGGTACACTCCCATTTGGGCCTGTTCTTTTTAATGGCAATCGGTATGCACCCGCTGCCGGTGCCAAGATCAATAATTTTGAGGGGTCGATCAGAAATGGATTGTGTCTGTTCAAACAGCAAGTCTACAAGTTGTTCCGTTTCAATCCTTGGAATTAATACATCCGGACTCACTGCAATAGTCGCATTCATAAATTGAGTGGATCCGGTGATATGCTGAAGTGGCTCATGTTTTGCCCTTCTCTGAATGAGAGGCCGAAGCAGTTCCAGCTCATCGGAAGATAGAGGCCTGTCGAACTGTAAATAGAGATCCAGCCGTTTTACCGCCAACGTTTCAGCGAGCAGCCACTCAATACTCAGCCGGGGATCCTGAACATCCCTTTTGACAAAATAATCGGTTGCCCATTCAAGCATAGACAAAACAGTCCACACTCTCTCTTCTGTACTCATAATGGTGAGAAGTAAAATCTAATCCTTGTCCTTTCCCTCATCCGGATTTTCTTCTTCATCTTCTTTTTTGTCTACTTCTTCTTGAAGAGATAATCCAAAACGCTTGGAATAATCCATGATAAAGTCGATCACAACCGATTCGATATTTTTTTCTTCTGATAGTGAGCTTCCCCGAAAGCCCATCCTGCCACCGGCCTTTTTCATTTCTATTCGATTGTAACTGTTCGTACATTCGATAATACAGGTCAGTGTAATGGTTGCATTCAGCTGTTTTTCATATTGTTCATATACAGCCACAAAAATTTCATCATCACCTGTAGATGATTTATACTCATAGAGAAATTTAGGCTCACTCTGCTCAAAAAGCTTGGCAGGTAATCGTCTTAATGTCTGATTGGGTCCGTAAAGCAAATATTTTGTCACTGTACTCATAGTGATAGATACGATTTTTTATGTAGTTTTAAAGGGCAAAATTCTGCCTGAATAAACGTTTTAATACAACAATAATCAAATAGAGTTTCTAAGAATTTATTTAAATAATAAAACTGTCTCTATAAATAACCTACTTTTATACAATTCAGCATAGATTATATTCGTTACCTATTCGAATCGAACAAAATTTAAATAGATGAAAAAAATACTTTTTTATATAGGCGCATTCGCATTTAGTTCAACACTCCTTTTTTCTGCACCCGTTTATGGGCAGATTACCGAACCGGAAGTTGAAAGGCTTGAAAGAAGTTCCACCACATTGAGCGATCACTACAAAAGAGGGATTGGAATAAATTTTGTTATGAATAATTTTGGATTTGGACTGGGTGGTGAGTACCGACGAATTATTGCACCCCAATCTGAACTCACAGCATCTTTGCGGATTACCGGTTTGAGAGATGCAAGCGAGCAAACCTTTACAGATTTTTTCTTTGGACAACAGGTCATACCCAATAAATATCAACGGGGGATTGCAATCCCTTTGATGCTTGGAATGAGAAAAAGAGTCTTTGCAGACGGCATTCAAAATGATTTCAGGTTTTTTGTGAGCGCATCCATGGGTCCGGCCGCTACATTTACCTATCCCTATTTTGATGATATTAATAACAATGGCTACAGAGAGCAATTTCAGGACTTTTTTGAACCGGTTAACGATATTTTTACCGGAATCAGTGAAGGTGACTGGCAATTTGGAGCTGCCGGTGAATTTAAGATTGCACTCGATATTGGGGAAAATTTTACCAGCATGAACAGCATTGAATTCGGTTATTTTTTCTACTATTACCCGGATGGAGTTCAAATCATGATGCCCAACCAGCCCGTTATCAGAAGCAATGTGGCACCGGGAGAGAGTCCATTTGTCATTATTGACGGAGAGCTCGCATTGGAACCGTTTTTTGAAGCTCAAAAATTCTTTGGTTCCCCTCAAATTACGTTCACATTCGGATGGTTAAAATAATCCGGCCTCCCTCTTTATAAATCACTGACTTATCTTCAGGCATTGGAACCGATTCAAACGGGAGAGATTTGATACGAATACCCGTAAGCCTCGAATCGATAAATTTTTAATAATAGAGCGGCCTTCGATTCAATGAGTATCCGCTATCATAAAAAGATGGTCAGGTTCAACGGTTTTTTTTTATGGTAACCGGATTAAGCAGTACCTTTAAGGTATGTATTTCGTCAGGATTGATTTACATTTAATCTGTTTAGTGATCTGTTATCGATCGAAATCTATTCGTTGATGTTCACTCAACAATCCGGGCACCTCAATAAAATGAGAAGAGGGGTCTTTTACTTGGGATTACATAATAATCGTACTTTCTAACAACACAATAAAAAAACTTATGAGTTTAATAGAAGATATTCACGCCAGACAAATTTTAGATTCAAGGGGCAATCCCACTGTAGAAGTGGATGTAACACTCACCAATGGCATCGTTGGGCGTGCTGCCGTGCCATCAGGTGCTTCAACCGGAGAACATGAAGCCGTAGAGCTGCGTGATGAAGATAGCAGTTATTTTCTGGGAAAAAGTGTTAAAAAAGCAGTTGAGAATGTAAATGGATTGATCACGGATGAACTGCTCGGGTTCCCTGTAACGCTGCAGACCGAAATTGACCAAACCATGATTCAGTTAGATGGAACACCCAACAAATCAAAATTGGGAGCCAATGCCATTTTAGGAGTTTCCATGGCAGTCGCAAAAGCAGCAGCGATCTCATGCGGCCTCCCGTTATGGAGATATCTTGGAGGCGTAAATGCAAAAGTTCTTCCACTACCGATGATGAATATCATAAATGGGGGTTCTCATGCAGATAACAATGTGGATCCGCAAGAATTTATGATTATGCCGGCCGGTGCAGAAAATTATAGTCAGGCCGTACAAATGGGTGCAGAGATTTTCCACAATTTGAAAAAAGTTCTCGCCTCAAAAGGGTATAGCACCGCTGTAGGCGATGAAGGTGGTTTTGCTCCGAATTTAAAATCCAATGAAGAAGCCATTGAAGTTATTTTAACGGCGATCGAAAAAGCCGGATACGTTCCCGGTGAAGAGATCCTGTTGGCACTCGATCCGGCCGCAGCTGAGTTCTACGGCAAAGAAAAAGGAATCTATGAGTTTAAATGGAGCGACGGATCCAAAAGAGATGCTGACGGAATGGTTGAGTATTGGTCAAATTGGGTTGAAAAATATCCGATTATCTCTATTGAAGATGGATTGGATGAAAATGACTGGGACGGATGGAAAACACTGACCGATGCAATTGGCAGCAAGGTGCAACTGGTAGGTGATGATCTGTTTGTTACCAATACCACCCGACTCGCAGAAGGGATTAAAAAAGGGATTGCCAATTCAATTTTGATTAAGGTAAATCAAATCGGTAGTCTCACAGAAACGCTTGATGCGATTGAAATGGCTCATAAAAATGGTTATACAGCCGTTATTTCACACAGATCCGGCGAGACAGAGGATACAACGATCGCTGACATAGCCGTGGCAACCAATGCCGGTCAAATTAAGACAGGCTCCATGAGCCGAACCGACCGAATCGCCAAATACAATCAACTCCTCAGAATTGAAGAAGAGTTGGGCGAAAGCGCTCTGTTTCTGGGACGAGATGTATTCGGGCTGTAATCATACAGACTCTTTGATACGGGCCGTGATCTTTAATGGATCCGGCCCGATTTTTATTAAATAAGACATGCGAATCAATCGGCTTAAACTTCTGAATTTCAGAAATCACGAAGAGACAGAAATTGAGTTTGCCCCACATCTCAATTTAATTACGGGCCCCAACGGGTCCGGTAAAACGAATCTGATTGACGCCATTCACTATCTCTGCATGACCCGCAGTTTTGTAGCTTCCAGTGATCAATACATCGCACATCATGATCATAAGTATTTTATGATCAATGGACATTTTGAGGGGGAAATCAGGCCGGAATTTAAAATCAGCTGCAGTTACTCCAGAGGAGAAGGGAAAAAAATCTTTGTGAATGATAGCCCGGTAGACCGATTTTCTGATTTGATTGGAATGGTACCGGTTGTTGTTTTAAGTCCGGAAGATCTTAAGCTTACCAGCGAGGGTCCGGTCGAGAGAAGGTCATTTTTGGATAGTATGATCAGTCAGATCTCTCCGGCCTATTTGAGAGATCTTATTGAGTATCGAAAAATCCGAAGACAACGGAACCGGTTGCTGCAAGAGTTTAATGGGAGCTTATCTATGCTTCAAACTCATCTGGAACCCTGGAATATTCAGCTCATTAACAAAGGATCTTCAATTATTTATAAACGAGCTGAGGTGCTAAACAGATTTATTGATTATCTGGCCCTTCAGTACCAAACAATCACCGGTTTAAAGCTGAAACCTTCACTTCGCTATCAAAGTATATCCGAGCAGTTGGGTTCTGAAGAGGAGATTCGGGAGGAGTTTACTCGTCAGATTGAGAAAAATTTTGAAAAAGAGGCGGAGCGGGAGCAGACACTCATAGGCCCTCACAGAGATGAGATTGTCTTCTATTTAGGGGATATGGAACTTCGAAATTTTGGCTCTCAGGGTCAACATCGACTCTTTTCAATGGCTTTGAAAATGGGACAACTTTTTTATTATTTGGATGAGTTGGATGATCTTCCGATTCTGTTACTGGATGATGTGTTCGGCAACTTGGATCAACAGAAGATTGATGTCATTACAGAAACACTGACAAAACACTCCGGACAAACATTTATAACATCTGCTTCTGAACGCCCGTTTGATAAACAACAGTATCAAAATATAGAACAGAACCGTTGGTTTACGGTTCTGGAATCCAATGTGAAACAAAAATTCTGATATGGCATTTGGCAGAAAACCGAAAGCGATGAATGAACTTCTCAATGAGTTCATGAAGAAAGTTCCCCAGCAAGCCGAGCTGAAGAGAGGGATGGTGCTGCACCTGTATCCGGAAGTCGTGGGCGAGCAAATTGCAGCGGCAACGACTCAAGTACGATTTGAACAGTCAAAACTTATCGTAACGGTTAACAGTGATGCCTGGCGGTTTGAACTTCATGCAAATCGATTTTCCATAGCCAAAAAACTCAATGAAAAAGTTGGGAGTAAAGTAGTCAAAGAAATAATTGTGCGGACATGACCCAAATATGTTTATTTTCTGAGTAATGGAATTCTTAAACTTTATATCAGAACGAATTAAGTCCTTTTTTTCGATGGATACTGCATCCAAACCGGATGCTGCAGATAGCAGTTATTTTGAGAAAAGGGAAAAGATCATCGCTTTTAGTGTGGCGATCTTTTTTGCACTCTGTTTATGGTTTATCGTGAATTTGAGTCGTGATTTTAATGTCACCATTGAAGTGCCAATCGTTCTTTCAAATTTACCGTCGGATGTAACGGTGAGCAGTGATATTCCGGAAACAGCTTCAGTGGTGCTTACCGGTGAAGGATGGAATTTAATTTCAGTTTACACCAATCCTCCCCGGGTGTTGATAAATGCAGAATCCGATGATGTAAATTTAGCTGAACAGCTTAGAAGCCAGGTGAGTAGTTTTTCAAATTTAAATATTGTTCAGGTTCGGCCTACTCAACTTTATATTCAAAAGGAGAGGAGGGTGAGCAGAAAACTCCCCGTCCGGAACAGGATAAATGTCCGTCTTGCAGATCAATTTGGCATGTTAAGTGATCCAATCTTATCGCCGGATAGTATAACCGTTATCGGTGCCGAGTCTGTTTTGGATTCACTGGAATATTGGGATACAGCCGAAACGGAGTTTACAAATATCAACGAGTCAGTAAATAGAATTGTTCAATTACAATCAATGTCAGGAGTTTCACTGGAGCCATCGACAGTCGTCTTATCACTGGATGTAGCTGAATTTACAGAGGCTGAAATTCGGGTGCCGGTTCGTACAAGAAATCTGCCGAGTGGCAGAGCGGTAAGCTATAATCCATCTTCGATTATGGTTCGGTATGATGTCCCGCTTCAACAGTTTTCTGAAGTGCAGGGGGTTCGACTGTTTAACGCTTATGTTGATTACTCACTGATAGAAGAGGACGACCTGGGCACAATCGCACCGGATGTAGAGATCGTTGAAAACGATTATAACGTTCGCCTCCGCAGTTTTCAGCCCCCTCGTGTATCCTATTTTAGAATTGTTCCGGAATAGTGATGTGATAGGGTTATCCATCATCTTCTTGTAATTGCTTAAATGGGTCAATTACACGCTCTACTTCTTTTGAATCGGGGAAAAAGGAGAGGATTTTGAGTAATACCTCGTCTACCAGCACATCCGGGCAGGAGGCGCCGGATGTCAATGCGATTCTCAATGGTTTGTTTTCTAACGGCAGCCAGTTATTGGTTTCAACTACCTCTTTCTTCCATTGATTGAAATGCTGAATTTTTTCAGGTGAATCAAATTCGCCCGCATCTCTCACATGATAAGAGGGACATTGATGTTCCAAAATTTCAACCAGATGCATCGTATTAGAGGAGTTATAGCCGCCAACAATAATGGCAAGATCGGGCTTGGCATCAGACAGGGCATAGGTTGCCGACTGGTTCTCATTGGTTGCATAACAGAGTGTATCGCTCGTGTCGGCAAAATGATTTTGAACCTCTTCATCCCCAAATTTTTCTGATGCAGCCTGCTTTAAAATCTTCATAACTTCTTCGGTTTCAGTGGCAAGCATAGTCGTCTGATTGATCACCCCAAATTGTTCCAAATCTTTTAAAGGGTTAAATCCTTCAGTGCTTTTATGTCCAAAAAAAGTGTCAAAATCTTCGAGTGGACGCTTGCCGGTCATGATATCAGCCAATATATGCGCTTCTTCGGTATTTAAAACAACAACAACCGAGGAGTGGTTGGCGCTATGAGAGAATGTCGCACGCGTCTCTTCATGCGCAAATTTTCCATGAACAACCAGGCTGTATCCTTTTTTACCCAACTGATTTCCCCGATTCCACACCTTTTCAACGAATGGACAGGTCGTATTATATTGATAGGGATTGATTCCTTTTGCCTTCAGTTTCTCTTCAATCTCGAGGGTCGTTCCAAATGCCGGAACAATCACGATATCATCGGATGTGAGCGAATCAAAGGGTATTCGTTCGGATCCGTCCGTTTCATAAAGAAATTTTACGCCACGTTTTATTAAATCTTCATTTACGGTTGGATTGTGAATCATTTCACTTAATAAAAAGATTCGTTTCCCGGGGTTTTCTTCAACCGTTCGATAGGCAATATCAATTGCATTTTCAACTCCATAACAGAATCCGAAATGACGGGGAATCAGAAATGTAACCGGCCCAAAATCGAGCTCTGTTGGACTCAAATCCTTCTTTCTGGGATCTGTAATTTTTTTTGCCTCCTTTACATTCCGAATGATCGGTGATAGATACATTTCAGGAATATCGAATGTTTTGCGTGCCATCTGTTACGGTTTGAATATGCTGAGCATTTAATAATAAAGTCGGACGGTAAAGATACAAAGTTATTCAAAGAAACACGCAGTCAGATGGTTTGGTTCATAGGTTGACTGAGAAATTGTATAAAATCCAAACTTTATCCGTACCTTTAACTCTTCAATAATGATGTTTTATCCATCCGGTTCCGATATAGCCTCGATACAGTTCAGTAAATTCACTTCTGATATTTAGGTCAACGCGCTTTTGGAGGGAATCTCCCTTAACAATACAAGAGCAGAAAGACGCGCGTGGATTTCAACAATTTTCAAATAACTTAATTTTATTCAATGAATGAATCTTCATTTTCAGAGCTGAATATTCAGCCTGAAATTTTAAAAGCAATACAAGAAATGGGCTTCGAAGCCCCTACATCTATTCAGGAAAGCTGTATTCCACTCATTTTATCCGGGGTGGATCTGGTTGGACAAGCACAAACCGGTACCGGGAAAACTGCAGCATTCGGTATTCCGGCAATTCAGAAAGCCAATCGCGGTTCAAAAGCTCCAAGTGTACTGATTTTATGTCCAACAAGAGAGCTGGCCATACAGGTTACCGGCGAGCTGATCAAACTGGCTAAATACACAGACGGCATCTTTACCGTGCCCGTTTATGGCGGGCAGCCGATCAGCAGACAACTAACCGCCCTCAAAAAGGGTGCACAAATTGTAGTAGGGACACCGGGCAGGGTTATTGATCACCTGAAACGCGGTACACTCAAACTGGGAGCCCTGGAGATGGTCGTACTCGATGAGGCGGATGAGATGTTGAACATGGGATTCCGTGAGGATCTCGAGGAAATATTGAGCTTCAGCAAAGGGAAATCTCAAACAGTAATGTTTTCTGCTACGGTTCCGAAAGCGATTCAAAACATCATGAAAAAATGGATGGAAAATCCGGAGATGGTGAAAGTTGAAGGCCGTGCTGAAACAGCGGCAGGTGTTGATCAGTACTTCATGGAAGTTCGTGATTCCATGAGAACTGAAGCGGTATCCCGTGTGATGGACATGGCTAACTTTAAGCTGGCTCTCATTTTCTGTAACACAAAAAGAATGTGCGACTCACTCGTTCAGGAACTTCAATCCAGAGGGTACTCCTCAGACGCACTTCATGGCGATATGCGTCAGCAGGTGCGTGATAAAGTGATGAACAAATTCAGAAACGGTCAAATTGATATGCTGGTTGCAACGGATGTTGCCGCCCGTGGACTCGATGTAGATGAGATTGATGTGGTATTTAATTATGATATCCCCAACGATCCGGAGTACTATGTGCATCGTATCGGCCGAACAGCCCGTGCCGGAAGATCCGGAATGGCGATTACATTCACGTCCGGACGGAAGAAGAAACAGATTCGTTTTATTGAAAAAATGATTCGTACGGAATTAAAACCTCTTCCGATGCCATCCACAAAAGAAGTACAGCTTTCTAAAATGGATCATCATATAGAAGATCTGTTGGAAACTCTGGAATCCGGCGGACTTCGTGAGTATATCGATCAGCTGGAACCTTTAGCTGATGGACATTTTACTCCGATTGAGATGGCCGCAGCCCTTTTAAAAATGAGAATAGAAAGATCGTAGTTTTAGATAATGAGTTGTGAGTTTATAAACTCACAACTCTATTATATTAATCATTCCCTACAAAAAAGATGGCGTTCGCCATCATCAATTTCCCATTCTCCCAGAATCCCCTGAAGAGAGGATTATCAACAAAATAGACTACATTTCCGGATCCGTGTCTCTGCGCACCAAAAGAGAGACTCTCCTCCAGCTGCTCCAGCGCCCGGTAACCGGCAAAACCACTCAGATGAGCATCACCCTGAACGGTACCCACATTCCAGCCGGAATCTAAATAGCTATATGCGGACGCGTCTGTTTTGAGAGAATGATAGAGCTCGTCATAACCGAATGCCAGCGGGTGAGTATCATCCACCGCTACCTTAAAAACAGATCCAAAAACGATGGAGCTGATGCTTCTGCGATCTCTGTCGCCATAAGGCAGTAATTTCTCTTCATTAGTCGGTTCTTCATCTGAAGTGACTTTTCTTTGCAATTGAAATCCATCTCTTGAGGCCAAAATACGGTTGGCCTGGCCAAATGCAATCAGTGTGCCGCCATCTCGTGTCCACGCACTTATCTTCTCAATTGCGGAATCCGTTAAAATACCGCTATAAGACCCCGAAGGAAGCACTAATACATTGTAAGAGTCCAGGTCTGTACGCATCAAATGGTTCGTATGTATAAGTGTAACCGGATATTTTAATTGATGATCAAAGAAGTGCCAGATTTCACCTGCATTTAATGAGGATGTACCCTCGCCAAGTAGCAATGCAACTTTAGGTTCTGTAATGAGACTTAAATTGGAAGAGCCAAAATCTGATCCCGAGGTTACAAATCCAGTGGAAGCACCATGCAGGGAACGGCCATATTTTTCAGCGGCTTCCATGATAATCCGATTAAAATCCGGCCCCAAATTTTGATTGTTTTCACGAGGTATCATCAGAGTACCCCTGTCAAAAGTCTCACCGTCAATTTGAAATGGAATTTGTGAAAAACGACTGCGAACCCCTTTTTGAGTTATGTCAGCAAGAAACCGTGCATCATCCATCGATTCCCAACGCGCAAGATAAGCATATGGGTTGGCCGACCCGGTAAATGTGCTCTCCCGAAATGTATCAGCTGAAATAGTACCTTCCGGATTGATTCTGGACTCAAGAGCGTACCCATCTAACCCAAATCGATAGTGAGCTTCCCATGCAGTCAGATCATAGGTTAACGAATCCGAAATTTCCGGGTTTGGCTCAAAGAATACCCGAACCAGATTGCCCTGTGGCTGATAGGCTGAGATGATTATATCATCGGCTTCAATAGATACCCGTTCTGTTGCACCGTTTGAGAAGTTAAATCCATTTGTATTTCTTCCGGAACCGGCTGTACCATAAACGATTTGCTGATTATCAAGAGTTTTCAGCAGACTGTAGATTTTATCCTTGTTATTATCGGCTTTTACAACAAATGTTTTGTATTTACCCGTGGGATTTGAAGCTGAAATTTCAAAAAAGTTTCCAAACTCAGATATCATTCGTTCTGAATGCATGGATGCAATTTCAACGGTTGACATCCCGGTTGTATGATGCTGCAAGAGCCGGTGAGCCAACGTTAATGTGTCACCTTCGGCTCTTTCAACTCCTAAACCGGACAGGCTGTGACCGGGCATCTCATAAGTCATGCCAATGGCCCCGTGAAAAGTGGGCCATGTATCCCCAAAACTGGGATAAAACAGATCAAAACGTTCCCGGGTGAAGAAAAGCCAGCTCTCTTCATCAAAATATTGAATATGATTTTTCCCAATCATGGTCTGAAATTCTCTTTGCCAGTCTGTGATTGCATGATGAAAAGGCTCTGCTGCAGGAGCAAAATAATAGGGTGAGTTATATCCCTGTTCATGATAATCGACATGGATATGAGGAAACCACTGTTTGTAAATCTCATATCTCAATTTTGACTCTTTTTGTACCTGCCACGCCCAGTCACGATTCAGATCAAACATATAGTGATTGGATCGCCCCCCCGGCCAGGGTTCATGATGCTCACGAGCTTCAATTTTCGGATTTACTTCAGTCCCCTTCATCTGCTTATACCAGGTTACATAACGCTCCCTGCCATCCGGATTAATCATTGGATCCATGATCACCACTGTATTTTCCAGCCAGCCTTTCGATTCCTGATTGTCAGGACGTACCAGCTCATAAAGTGTTCTCATCGAAGCTTCACTGCTGGAAGTTTCATTGCCGTGTATATTGTAACTTAACCAGACGATACCTTTCTGATTGGCAGTAGGAGTGCCCTCTTCCAGGCCGGTCAACCTTAGATTGTTGATTCGGATCTCTTCAATATTTTCATGGTTTTCCGGTGAAGTGACAATCAAATAGACCAAATCCCGATTTTCGTTTGTTGTCCCGTAATGATGAATTGTTACATATTCCGACTCCTCTGCAACATGACTCACATAATTCAGCACATTATGATGCTGGGTCCATCGCTCCCCAAGTTCATATCCTAAATATTGATCGGGAGATTGAAGTTGAGCCATTGCGGGCAGTGAGAGCATGAGCGAAAATGCAAAACAGAAAAGCAATTTGATCTTTTTATTCATAAGATGTCTTATAGATTATTCAGCTGTTATGGAAGTCATAACTTAATCAAAACCGATATTTGCTAAAAGTGCCAATCGTTAAAAATCATATATTCCGGATTATTCAGATTTTTATCATCCTGATCCTGTTGCCGGGCAGTGGATTGGCATTTCAAGACGAATCTGTCAGGTTTACAATTTTGCATACAAATGATGAACATTCACACCTGATTCCCCATCCGGCGATCGACGACCATCCACAGTTGAGTAACTCGGCCCAAGGGGGGTATGCCCGACTTGCAAGCGCCATCAAACAGATCAAAAGAGAGAAAGAAGGAATAGAAGAGCCTGTACTTGTTTTATCGGGCGGTGATATTCTCGGCGGACCTGCATTTGGTTGGTTACCACTCAAGGATGGGGTAGCTGCAGAAATGAAACTCTTTCAAATGATCGGTTATGATGCAATCACGATTGGAAATCACGAATTTGACTACGGTTCGTATCAGTATGCCGATTATCTGAGAGCTGCCGGTTACCCCGATGCTCATTCCAGAACGGTACTCCTTGGAGCCAATACCAAACCGCCGTCAGATCACCCGCTTGCTGAAATGGACATTCGCAGTCATTTCATTAAAGAGCTTCCAAACGGCCTTAAAATTGGTATTTTCGGTTTGATTGGAAATGATGCTATCAACAAAACGGCTTCATCGGAACCGGTCGAATTTGATGATCCGATTGAAAGTGCACGGATCGCAGTACAGGAGCTGATGGATAGCGGCGCGGATATTATCATTGCATTGACACATTCGGGTGTGCCGGAAGACAGAGCACTGGCAAGTGCAGTGCCTGAGATTGATATAATTGTCGGCGGACACACTCACACATCTCTTTTTGAACCGATCAAAGTGGGGAATACAGTGATCGTTCAGGCCGGCAGCTATCTCAGTTATTTGGGAGTTCTGGAACTGGAGTGGAATCGGGAAGAGGGAAGCTTAAAAGTGATGAATACTGAGTCGGGCAGAGCTTTCCTAAAACCGCTGGACTCCGGTGTTGAACCGGATGAAGAAGTTGCCTCAGAAGTATTGAGATACACCTCAATGCTCAATGAGTGGGTTGTTGATTTATCAGATGGTAGGATTACCGATATTCGTCAGCCCATTGCAACATCCTCATTTACAATTTCCGGTGGAAGGGTGATGAGTGAAACACCGGTTGGGAATTATATCACGGATGCCATGAAATGGGCCGCTGAAAAGGCAACCGGCAATCGGGTGGATATTGCTGTTCAGGCGAGTGGTGCCATTCGTGCTGAAATAAAGCCGGGTGTTGAAGAGTGGTCGGCCGGACAAATTTCATTCTACGACCTGATTATGTCAACAGGACTGGGTTCGGGGGAGGATGGAAATCCCGGTTATCCATTGGTTTCGGTTTATATGACGGGTGCTGATATCCGAAAATCAATTGAAGTTTCATTACTTCTCTCACAATTAAGGGATAATGCGTACTTCCTCCAATATTCCGGTTTGAGGGCGGCTTATGACCCCAATCGATCTATTCTTTTCACAATCCCTTTCATAGATAAACCGATTCCTACATACAGAGGGGTGCTGACCGCAGAACTTGATGTGGGCAGTGGGGTGTATCGCTCTATCGATAACGACAGTGATGAACTTTTTCACGTTGTGACAGACCGCTATGTAGCTGGGTTTCTGCCGTTGGTCGGAGAAATCCTGCCAAAGTTGAATATCATATTAAGAGATCAGGAAGGGAATCCGGTGGACCTGGATGAGCGAGTGATTCATGAAGGTAACAATGAACTAAAGGTGTGGCAGGCGGTTTTAAACTATACACTTTCTCACCAAGTGAGGGAAGCAGATCTGCCGGAAATACCCCTGCGATATGAGTCGACGGAAAATCGGTTGAGGATTGTTCCCACCCTGCCGCTTTGGGTCTGGCCGGTTGCCATTTTTAGTGTGATTGTGGCGGTGATTATTTTTCTATTCAGACGATAGTTTATAAGGGTAGCCGGAGAAGTGAAAAGTGAAAAGTTAGAAGTAAAAAGTGATTTTAGTGCAGTAATTTTGCCGGAAACGATGTGGATTCGACCTAGTAGAGATGGCAAAACGCAGAAGGCAGAAGGCAGAAGGCAGAAGGCAGAAGGCTCAACTACGCTGAAGCTACGTAGAGCAGGCGGATGTGAAAAGTTAGACACATTCACAATTGAGTTATCCTATGTTTGTCTTGTTCAGTTTAAAGTCAGATTATTGGACTTTAAACGAAGGTTGTGGAAGGGCAGGTAACCAGTCATGCGTCATCCTATGTTTGTCTTA
>DEMS01000014.1 GCA_002359315.1 Bacteroidetes bacterium UBA2664
GCAACAGACACGAAGATCAGGATGACGCGTTGGTATTAGGATCCCTGAAGGAATTTAATTCTTGTCGATTCACTTCTCACTTCTCACTTCTCACTTCTCACTTCTCACTTCTCACTTTATAACAGCCTGCCTAAATCTCCACTTAATTGCAGTAATTCAATTTCTGCAATTTTCGCCTCAAATTTCGCATTGATCAATCGATTTTCGGCCTGGAGAAATGTGCGCTGAGCCTCTCTCAACTCCAGTGAACTAATGGATCCCAAACGAAATCGCTCTAATGCGATGTCAACCGTTTGTTCTGCATTCTCAAGATTTCTCTCTTCCAGATCTACCAATTCAATAGAATTTTGATACGCTCGAAAGATTGTGAGAAAATCAGATTCTAATCTGAGTTTTTGAATTTCATAATTGATCTCCGCATTTTTAGACTGGATGATTGCGTTATCAATTCTTCGGTTTAAATTAAACCCATCAAATATATTCACTCTGGCTGATATTCCTACTGAAAATCCGGTTGATTCATTAAACCGAATAAAACCTCCATCATTTTCGGATCGGTTAAAACTATATCCTGATGTAAGTGATATTTCTGGAAATCTCTCTCCGCGAATTGTCTTGATTTCCAAACTGCTGATCTCTTTTTCCATTCTGGCGATCGACAGTTCAGTATTCTCCATCATAATACGCTGATATAACTCATCTGCTGATAAACCCCGATTAATGGAAATATCATCAGTCACGATGAAATTTGTATCCGGAGCTCTGGATAACAATTGATTCAGTGCAATTTTAGCTTCTGTCAATGAATTGTTTTCCCTGATATAGGCGGCCCGGTCTGCATTCAAATCAGATTGTGCCTGCAAAAGATCGTACTCAGAGCCGGATCCCAAATCAACTTTTGTCTCTTCGATCAAGATTCTCTCTTCAGTCACGTCAATATTGTTTTCCAGTATAACTAATTGCTCATTGATTCTGATAATATTGTAATACCCTAAGGTAATATTGGCAATTAACAGCTCCATCTCCAGGCGCAATTCTTCGTCCCCGACATCTTGTAAAACACCCAGACGATCGTAGGATCTGAACATTTGGAACCCATCAAAAAGTGTCCAGTTAAAATTTAATGCCATATTCCGGCTACTGTTGCGAGCACCTGAAGTACTTCTTGATTCACCGCCTGCACTAAAATCACTATCCTCTACCCGCTCTGTAGATGTTGCAGTACCTGTTATTGTGGGCAAAAATCCAGCATTTCCTACGGAGTGATTATTTGCAGCGATCTCACTCAAATTTTTGAAGATTTGAACATTATAATTGTTCTCCAAACCGAATGAGATCGCGTCTTCCAGGGTCAGCAGATCCTGGGATTTTGCGATATTCAGTCCGAAAGTAAGAAAAAGAAATATTGAGCAAGTGATTAATCTAAAACGAGCAACATTCATCATACGGAAGCGGCCTCTAATTTTTCAGCTTCTTGTGCCTGTTTAACAATTTCCTGTTTCACGCTTTTATCAGAAGCAAAATAGCTGTAAATGGCGGGTATAATGTAGAGGGTTAGGAAACTGCCGATCAGAAGGCCTCCAATGACAGCAATACCCATGGACGTACGGCTTTCTGCGCCGGCTCCCAGTGCAAGTGCGATCGGTAAAATTCCAAGAATTGTAGAGATCGTCGTCATTAAAATTGGGCGGAATCGTACGGCAGATGCATCCATAATTGACTCCATGACACTCAAGCCCTGTTCCTGGCGCTGATTCGCAAACTCAACGATCAAGATTCCGTTTTTGGCAATCAACCCGATCAACATGATGGCACCAATCTGACTGAAAATGTTTAAGGTCTGGTCGAAATACCAAAGCGAAACGACTGTTCCCAATATCGCAAGCGGTACGGTAAAAAGAATAATAAAAGGATCTCTGAAACTTTCAAATTGAGCTGCAAGTACCAGATAGATTAGAATGTTAGCCAGTATAAAAATAAAAAGTAAACTGGCGGCACTCTCTGCAAAATCTCGGGATGGCCCGGCCAGGTCTGTAACAACCGTCTCAGGAAGAATATCCGCTGCAATATCGTTCATTGCATCAATACCCTGTCCAATAGTATAGCCCGGTGCCAGTCCCGCAGATATTGTCGCCGAATTAAATCGATTAAATCTAAACAACTGGGGAGGTGTGCTTGTTTCAGTGAGCGATACTAAATTGTCGAGCTGAATCAACTGATTTCTGTTGTTGCGAACATAAATCGTTCGCAGATCTAACGGCTCATTTCTGAACTGACGCTCCATCTGCCCAATCACTTCATACTGTTTCCCATCCATAATAAAAAAACCGAACCGGCTGCCGGAAAGGGATAATTGAAGGGTTTGAGCTATATCACGTACCGATATACCCAATGATCGAGCACGATTCCGGTCAATTTCTACCTGTATTTCAGGCTGATTAAATTTGAGATTTACATCTGCAAACGCAAATGCAGGGTGGCTATTTGCTGCTGACAGGAAATCGGGTATCACATCTTCCAGTTGTTGCAACGTCTGTGTTTGCAATACAAATTGAACCGGTAACCCTTGCCTGCCCCCACCAATCGATTGAGGTTGAGAAACGAATGATTGTGCTCCGGGTATTCCGCTTAGAATTCCGGAAACCTGATCAGCGATCTCTTGCTGAGAGCGATCTCTTTCATCTCTGTCAACCAAAGTAATAAAACCGAAGGCTGAGTTAACGGATCCTGCTGCACCAAAACCGGGTGACGTCACTGTATTGATTGCATACATTTCCGGCACATTTTCATCAATCGATTGAATCATTTGGTCAACGTAACTATCCATATATTCAAACGACGCCCCTTCAGGTGCCGTGGCTGATATTCGCATCTGTCCACGATCTTCCATCGGCGCCAGTTCCTGCGGTAAATTTGAATAGAGCAGGGCTATCAATCCACTCGAAGCGATTAGTATCACAAATGCCATCCATCTCACTTTCATAAATGACTCCAGTGAGGATCGATAAATATTATTTAGCCACACAAAAAATGGCTCGGTCATCATATAAAATCGATTCTTCTCGGCTCCCTTCGAGAGTATTTTGGTTGCAAGCATCGGTGTTAACGTAAGTGCAACAAACGATGAGATGATTACGGCCCCCGCAATTACGACCCCGAACTCCCTGAAAAGCCGGCCGGTTGTTCCTCCCAAAAACAGGATGGGCATGAATACTGAAACCAATGCAAGTGAGGTTGCCACAACCGCAAAAAAGATCTCTTTTGACCCCAGAATACCGGCTTCAATGACCGGCATCCCTTTCTCCATTTTCGCATATATATTTTCAAGTACTACAATGGCATCATCGACCACCAGTCCGATCGCCAGAACAATCGCCAGCATGGTTAATACATTGATTGAAAAACCAGCCACATACATGATAAAGAAAGCTCCAATAAGAGCGATCGGTATGACAATGACCGGAATTAGCGTCGTTCGCCAATCACGCAGAAACAAAAATATAATGGCAATCACCAGGGCGAGTGCGATAAAAACGGTCTGCTGAACTTCGCTTACAGATTGATCGATATATTCGGTGGTATTAAATCCTATGGCAATTGTCATATCTTCGGGAAGATCTCTTTCAATTCTATCAAGTCTTACAAACAACTCTTCAGCGATAGACAGCTGGTTGGATCCCGGCAGCGGGATTGCTACAACCCCAACCATGGGAACACCATCCCGTTTTAATACGGTTCGTTGATTTTGAGCGCCTAATTCGGCAAAACCGATATCCCCGAACCGAATTCTTCTCCCATCCTCTTCAAAAATAATCAACTCATTGAACTCTTCCGGGGTGGTTAGCCGGCCCATTGTCCTCACCGACAACTCCGTCACCATTCCTTCAATTCTTCCGGATGGCAGTTCCACATTCTCACGAAGAAGTGCCTGCTGGATATCCAAAGGGGTCAATTGATAGGCTGCCAATTTCAAAGGATCCATCCAGAGGCGCATAGAGTATTCCTGAGAACCCCAGATTCGAATCTCACTGACGCCCGGTATTGTTTGAAGTTGCTCTTTAAAAACATTCTCTGCAAAAGCGGTTAACTCCAATAAATTTCGCCGGTCACTATTCACGTTGATAAAAACAATAGGGGATGAATCTGCATCCGCTTTGGTAACCGTTGGAGGATCTGCGTCGGGTGGAAGGCTTCTCTGTGCTCTCGAAACCCGATCTCGAACATCGTTTGCGGCAGTTTCCAGATCTATTTCCAGATTAAATTCAACGGTAATGGTACTCTGTCCATCCCGGCTCACGGAAGTAAGGGTCCGGATACCTGCAATACCGTTTACAGACTCTTCCAGAGGTTCTGTAATTTGCGACTCAATCACATCCGCATTCGCGCCAATGTAGCTCGTGCTCACCGTTACAATAGGCGGATCCACGGAAGGGTATTCACGAACTCCCAGATAGAAAAATGAAATGACGCCAAACAGTACAATTACTATCGACATTACAGAGGCCAGAACCGGCCTTCGGATACTTAGTGAAGAAATTTGACTCATATTTCAGAAGTTTTTTTAAGATCTATTATTTCAACTTCCATTCCGGGCCGAACTTGAAGTAAACCGGTTGTCAATACGACATCCCCATGTGATACGCCCTCAATTATCTGAACCTTTTCACTGGTTCTGATTCCTGTTCTGACAGTAGATTCTTCAACGATACCATCCCTTACTAAATATACTTTTTGGCCATTCAATATCGGTATAATTGAGATGGTCGGAACCATAATTGCATCATCAATTTCATCCAGAATCAGCACGATATTGGCAAAAGCGCCGGGATACAGAAGCTGATCTCTGTTTTCACTGAGAGCACGAATTTGAAGTGTCCGGGTCTGAGTATCCACCCGCGGCTCTATGGCATAAACTTCTCCGACAAATGAGGAGTCGACACCCTGAACCGTAAAATTGATTTTGTCATTGATATTAACCCTTGGGATATACCGTTCCGGTACAGAAAAATCGATCTTCACGGGATCCACTTCCTGCAAAGATGCAATTCTTGTTGTCGGGGTGATATAGGAGCCGTTACTGATATATTTCAATCCAATGACTCCTGAGAAAGGAGCTCTGACTTCTGTTTTTGCAATCTGGGCATCTATCAATCGCAGTTCCGCTCTCAAAACATTCACTTCATTTAATGTGGCATCATAGTCGTCCTGACTTATTCCACCCCGCTCCAGTAAGTTTCTCTGCCTCTCCTCTCTCTGTTCGGCTAAATTCAGCCTGAATATCGATCTCTGTTTCTGAGCCTGAAGTTCACTGTCATTAATTTTCAGCAGAAGGTCTCCGCTGTTTACCTCACGCCCCTCATCAAAATAAATATCGGTCACGATCCCGGAGGCCTCTGCACTGAGTTCTACCAGTTCATTGGCCTGAACGGTACCGCTGGAAAAGATTCTGTCTTCAATGGTTTCATAATCCAGTTCTACGGCTTCAACGGTTAAAAGGCCACTGCTTTGAGTAGGGGCGGTACTTTCTGAATTTGAACTAAATAGCGGTTTTACTTTAGGATACGCAAGCCCACCCACTATCAGCAGAAGGATAAATATGGTAATGATTCTTTTAAGTGCTTTACTCATGAATAAATGGATAAATATATTTCTTATTCTAACCCATAATGATAATGGTTAGTTCTCTAAATAATAATAGTTCAATGTAAAATCTTGTATACGGGCACAAACAAAGGGAGTTTCCGCTCATATTACCGCACTTTATTTACAGGTCAATCAATAAACAAAAAAGGCGATGGAAACCATCGCCTATAGATTACTTATTTAATAACATAACCTTGTCTCATCGAGCAACGACAGAGCGCTCCTCTTTTATCCCACGCAGCGAAGCGAAGTGAATGCAAAGGAGTGTGTCGAGATGTATTCGCCATGGCACGGAGTTCTCGATATCCCGAGTGTGTCGGGGCAGTCTAACCCAACAAAAAGCGTTGGAACTACTCGGGCTGACGGTTAGAATGCCGGCATAACAGACCTCGTGTTGTTACGCTACCTGTGCATCCAGTTGTTTCTTGATATGCGTTTTTGGAACTGCGCCGATGATGGTATCAACTACTTCACCATTCTTGAAGATCATCAATGCTGGAATGCTTCTGATACCATACTTCACGGACACTTCCGGATTATGGTCTACATTCACTTTTCCAACTTTTACTTTTCCTTCATACTCTCCGGCAATTTCATCTACTACGGGGCCAACCATTCGGCAGGGCCCACACCACTCTGCCCAAAAATCTACCAATACCGGTGTATCTGATTTCTCAACTTCCGCTTCAAAATTACTGTCAGTGAATTCCTTTGTATTACTCATAATATTTTGTTTGTTTTTTGTTTTAAATAAAGATCAAAAATTTCACTTCAAGAAACACATATCATTTAGCTATCAATCGTATTGTATTTGACTATAAAACCGCTGTATTCTTTAAGATAATTATTTCAGGCAACTTTCTCTTTATCTCTGCTTAAAATAACGGCCTCACTCCCAACGATTTCTCTCAATCCCTTTAAGAGTTCATTGCTGGGTTCAACAACAAATTTTCGGACGTTCATCCGAATCGGTTTTTTAGCGTGTTTTGAGTACACCTGAAATTTTACCATGGTTTCTCCTTTGTGGATACTCATCAGAGTTGCCATTTGGTTCAGATCTTCTTTTGTCAGGTTTGCAGTATTCAATTTCAGAATTAACTGCAGTTGAGCCTGAAATTTCTCGCGCAAATTTTGCACTCGTTCCATACTGTTGGCGATAATCTTGGGCGGTTCATCTCTTTTGGAAATGGATCCCTCCAGCAGAATAATGGTATCGGGAGCGATCAATCCCTGATTCCGGTCATATACATCACTGAATACCAGGACTTCAACGGTACCGCGCAGATCTTCAACCTGTATGAACGCCATTGGCCGCCCTTTTTTATCTGAAATTCTTCTGACCGCAGTGATAATTCCAATGACTCTAACAGACTCCCGGTCATGAAGTCCTGCTAGTCGATCTTCAGCCAGGGTGTGACTTGCAAACAGTTTTGTATCCTCTTTATAACGATCTAACGGATGTCCGCTCAGGTAGAATCCGATCAGTTCTCTCTCTTTATTCAGACGTTCAATATTGGTCCACGGTGGACAATCCCTCAATTTCGGTTCACTCACAATACCCCCGCCTCCTGCACCATCTCCAAAAAGGCTCACCTGGTTTAGCCTCTCATCTTCCTGTTTTCGGGATGCATAACTCAGGATATCTTCCAGGCTGGCCAGCAGTTGTGCCCTGTTTTGATGCAGCAGCTCAAAGGCACCGGCCTGTGCTAAACTTTCGATCGTTTTTTTATTGCAAACCCGGGTATCGATACGAGCTGAAAAATCAAATATATTCCGAAACGGGCCATTTTCCTCTCTCTCTAAAACAATCTGATCAATGGCCGCAGAGCCAACTCCTTTAATGGCTGACAAGCCGTATTGAACTCGTCCATCCTTTGCGACAAACTTCCCTTCGGCGCTGTTGATATTTGGCGGATCCACTTCAATACCGGCTCTCTGACACTCCTCAATAAAAAAGCTCACTTTTTTAATGTCACTCATATTGTGACTTAACACAGCAGCCATATATTCAGCCGTATAGTTGGCTTTAAAATACATGGTCTGATAGGCGACTACGGAGTAGGCAGCGGAGTGAGATTTATTAAATCCGTACCCGGCAAACATCGCCATTTTATCGAAAACCTCTTTAGCCGTTTTCTCATCATATCCTTTCTGAACGGCCTGTTTTACAAATTTTTCCTCTTCCGGTGGCAGAAGTTCAGGCTGCTTTTTACCCATGATGCGCCGTAAAACATCTGCTTCTCCGAGTGAATACCCACCCATTTTTTGTGCCACGATCATGATCTGCTCCTGATAGATCATAATGCCGTAGGTAGGTTTTAGGGTCTCCATCAGATCCTCATGATCGTATGTAACCTCTTCTTCCCCATGCTTACGCCTGATATAATCCGGGATAAACTGCATCGGGCCGGGGCGGTAGAGTGCATTCATAGCAATCAGATCGTTGATATCGGTAGGTTTGAGCTGTTTTAGATACTTACGCATTCCGTCCGACTCAAACTGAAAAATTCCAACCGTTGCCGCTTTTTGGAACATCTCAAAGGTTTTTTCGTCATTCAGGGGGATATTATCCAAATGGTACTCCTTGCCGTGATTTTCTTTCACATATCCGATCACCGTTTTTAAAATGGACAGCGTTTTCAGGCCCAAAAAGTCCATCTTCAGCATTCCTGCATTTTCGATCACTTTTCCGTCAAACTGGGTAACGTAGAGCTCTGCATCTTTTGCCGTACAAACCGGGATATAGTTGGTCAGTTTATCAGGGGCGATTATGACTCCGGCTGCATGGATTCCTGTATTCCGAACGGAACCTTCAAGAGTTTCCGCCATTTTGAGGGTACGGCCCTCCAGAGTATCTGACTCTTTAATTTCGCGAAGTTCCTTCACATCCTTGAATGCATCTTCGAGAGTAATTCCAACCGTTTCCGGAACCAGTTTGGCGATTCGGTCAGCATCCGGCAGCGGCAGATCCAGTACCCTGGCTACATCCCTTACCGACGATCGGGCCGCCATGGTCCCAAAAGTTATAATATGAGCAACCTGATCTTTTCCATATTTATCAACAACATAGTCGATCACCCTTTGGCGCCCGTCATCATCAAAATCGATATCAATATCCGGCATTGATACCCTTTCAGGATTTAAAAAGCGCTCAAAAAGGAGATCATACTGCAATGGATCGATATTGGTAATCCCGGTGCAGAATGCGACCACAGAACCGGCTGCAGACCCCCTTCCCGGCCCTACATAAACACCCATTTCCCTGGCTGCGGCAATAAAATCCTGAACAATCAAAAAATAGCCCGCAAAACCCATCGACTTGATGATAGAGAGCTCATGATCGATACGATCAGACACTTCCGTAGTAATTTCTTTGTATTTAACAGCGGCTCCCTCTAAGGTGAGATGCCGCAGATAATCATCCTCTGTTTCAAATTCATCCGGAAGTGCGAAATTGGGCAGAATCACATCGGTCGACAGATCAATCGGTTCAATCTTATCCGCCAGTTCCACTGTATTGGATATTGCCTCCGGTATATCGGCAAATAGCGCCTTCATTTCATCCTGCTTTTTGAAATAGAACTCATCATTGGGGAACCCGAAACGGCGATCCCGTCCTTTTCCGATGGGAGTGGATATCAATTCGTTATTGTCGATGCAGAGCAGTGCATCATGTGCTTTGGCATCCTCTTTATTTAGATAGAAGGTGTTATTGGTGGCGATCACTTTTATTTCAAACTTTTTCGCCATCTTAAGGAGAACACTGTTCACACGTTCCTCCTCCTCTAAACCGTGACGCATCAGTTCGATATAGAGATCCTCACCAAACAGTTCATGCCACCACTTGAGGGCCTCTTCGGCTTCCGCCTCCCCTTTATTCAGAATCAGGTCGGGAACTTCACCCAAAATTCCGCCGGTGGTTGCGATAAGTCCATGTCGATATTTCCCGACCAGCTCCCGGTCGATTCGTGGGAATTTGTAGTAATATCCTTCAACAAAACCGAGGGAGCACATCTCAGCCAGATTCCGATATCCCTCCATATTTTTTGCAAAGAAAACCTGCTGATATCGCTGGTCTTTATGATCCCGGGTGAAACGCTTCATGTGCCGGTCTTCCACAAAATAGGCTTCGAGTCCGAGAATGGGTTTAATTCCCATGCTGTTTGCAGCATTCATAAAATGAAATGTGCCGAACATATTTCCCAGGTCGGTGAGAGCAACGGCTGTCATTCCATCTTCTTTCGCTTTTTTCACCAGCTCTTTCACCCCGGAAGCTGCCTGCAGAACAGAGTATTTAGAGTGATTGTGCAGGTGAATAAAAGGTGAATCCACTCTGCTGCCGGTATTCTCTGCCGGCAAGTCAATTTTTTCGGTTTTCACTTCCTCTTCACCGGTCACGCCTCTTTTTCGAAGGTCTTCCACTTTTGGCATATAGTGGGAAGGATCAATGAGTGAAGATGCATTCTTCGCGATTGCTCCGGGTTCGATCGGGAGCTGCGGATTGATGATACCGATTCGTACCAGTTCCAGGAATGCCCGGGCAGTGGCGTCTACATCGGCAGCCGCATTATGGGCCTCTTCAAAACCGATTTCAAAAAGTTTGTCGTGCAGCTCTGCAAGAGTCGGCCATTTGTACCTTCCCCTTCCGCCCGGCAGTGCACAATATTCGGTTGACTCATCCTTAGTATCGATGGCAATTTTTTCAATCAGCGGATTTTTTCGTTCCATTCGCAGATATTCCGATCCCATGATACTGAGATCAAAATCCAGATTGTGTCCGACCACAAAAGTAGCTTTCTCCAGATCCTTGCTGAAAGCATCCATCACTTCGCTGAGTGGCACGCCCTCCTTATTTGCTCTTTCCGTTGAGATACCGTGCACTTTTTCGGAGTTAAACGGGATGGTAAATCCATCCGGTTTTACAATAAAGTCGCCGCTTGAAATCTTTAATCCCGTTTCATCATGAACTTGCCAGGCAAGTTGAACACAGCGCGGCCAGTTGTCAAAATCTGATAGAGGTGCCGAGTAATTTCGTGGCAGGCCGGTCGTTTCTGTGTCAAAAATAAGGTACATGAAGTGCGTCTGGATTATGAAATTATTCTTCTGATGGTTCCGGGGCAAACGGTCATTGAACCCTGAAGGGAATATAGCAATGTATGGTCAAAGACTGAATTGAAATAAGTGAATACTTTTCACTTCTACACTTTTCACTTTTCACTCCCCGGAATGCCACACCGGCTGCACAAACCTCTGATATACGCACTCCAGCTTTGATAAACGATATCTCTGGATGTGAAAAAATTATCGTTGTGGCCGCCTCTGAGCTCTACAAACATTTTGGGTTGATTGATCATATCGTAAAGTGCCCTTCCTTGCCGGTAACTTACTATTTCATCATCCCGGCTGTGCATGATCATGATCGGCAATCCATCCGTTTGCTTTAAATATTCGTCTGTTGGAAAATCATATTTAGCAAGCATGGCGGGTACAAATGGATAGACATCCCTGATCATAGATCGCAGATTTTGAAATGCAGAACCCAGAACGAGTCCCCTGAGATCAAACTTTGTGGCCGCATAGGCTGCAACGGCACCCCCCAGCGACCGGCCGTACATCACCATGTCATTTTCATTATATCCATTTTCGTTTATCAAATGATGAACCACCGCCTCAATATCTTTATAGAGTCCGGCTTCTGTCGGATTGCCTTCACTCTGTCCATACCCCCGGTAGTCATACATCACCACAGCCGCTCCGCTAATAAGAAGAGTTTCGGCAATGCCAATGCGCCCGCTGATATTGCCTGCATTGCCATGTGATACGATAACTACCAATTCTGCGCTCTCATTTGGATAGTGCCAGGCATGGATACGCACTCCATCCTCTGTTGTGATCCAAAGATCTTCAGCGGTTAAACCGGCCTCTTGCGGAGTTTGCAAGATTGCGGAAGAAGGCATAAAGAGCAGTTTATTTTGAAAAAGATACATAAAGCCGAGAATCGCCAGATATCCCACGGCAATTGTCAGTAGCAGTGCAGTCATTTTTTTAGTCCATTTCATTGAGTCAATATTGGATATTTTTTGTAGGTATCCAAGTGGCAGACTGCACCCTTTAACGGTTTTTTTGGTTCTTCGCAGTAAGCAAAACTCATTGACCTCTGCCCCACATCCTCATTTGACTACATTCTTTTGCAGTAACCACGGTGATCAAAATGAAGAAAAAGAGGGGGATATGTGTAGTCAGTTTTATAAACTCATATTTGCCCTCTGTTCCTCATATTCTTCAATTTAATAGTTAAAAAACTGTAAAAAGAAAACGTTACCATTAAATATCAAACGCACATCACTTATATTCGATTTTCATTTTTCTGATTTAACTGTTTGAATAGATGTTATCACATATATCTCTGATTGTTGCCCTTTTCACACTTTGGCCGGCCATTCCGGGTTCAGATCAGTGGATTAGCAGGCATACTTCAAATGATTTTATCAGTCATACTGAAATCAACGAAGATGTGCGTCTATCCGGCAGGGTAACGGATTCAGTGACCGGAAATCCATTGCAGGGTGCGACAATCTATATCGTAGAACTGCGGCGGGGTACATCCACTGATTCTGATGGTTTTTTTACACTCACACTACCCGCCAATGAGTATACAAT
The DNA here is from genome assembly GCA_002359315.1 of Bacteroidetes bacterium UBA2664. Lineage (GTDB taxonomy): Bacteria > Bacteroidota > Rhodothermia > Balneolales > Balneolaceae > Rhodohalobacter. Next base: position 12,304 of record DEMS01000014.1, read on the forward strand.
AAGGATTCAATATCTTGGGATGGAGACGCGGGTCGAAGAAATCGTACTTTCCGGTAACAGATGGCTTGATTTAGAACTATCCGAACAAGATACAGACCTTGATGAGATCGTAGTTGAAGGGGTAGGATTTGCTGATAATATCAGAGGAGCAGTTACCGGGGTTGAGGTAGTATCGATAACAGATTTAACCCGACTGCCTCAATTTATGGGAGAAATTGACATCGTTCAATCCCTTACGGCCTTGCCGGGAGTTCAAACCGTTGGCGAAGGAGCTTCCGGTTTTAATGTACGGGGCGGGCGTGAAGACCAGAATCTGGTGCTCATGGATGGAGCACCCATATTTAATTCATCTCATGTTTTGGGTCTTTTTTCAGTCTTTAATCCCGATGTAACGGACGGGTATGCACTCTATAAAGGGCATATGCCGGAACGTTTCGGAGGGCGACTCTCTTCAGTGCTGGATGTATCTATGCGTAGTGGTTCTATGGAAGAGTTCAAGGTAAGCGGCGGACTCGGACTCTATTCTGCCCGGTTAATGATCGAAGGTCCTATCATAAATGAAAAAACCTCTTTCCTTCTATCCGGAAGAGGAGCTGCCTCCGGTGTCATCTTTGCCATTTCCGGGAAAGGCCGCGATCTGATGAGAATTTCACTTCCGGCTGATGTATATGGCAGCAGCGCCCGTTATTACGATAACAACGCAAATATTACGCATCGTCTGAATCGAAATAATACTCTATCACTTTCATATTACGGGAGCAGTGATTTTTTCAGGCTGGATCGTGATTTCGGATATTCCTGGGGAAATCAAATAGGAAGTTTTAAATGGAGCAGTACCGTTACCGACAATCTCTATTCAGAGTTCAGTGCTGCTAAGAACAGATACAGCAGCTCCTTTTTCACACCCGATGGCCCTGACGCATTTCTGCTGAAAACGGGTATCGGATATGATCGGCTCAGTGAGCATCTTTTTTATACAGGCATTGAAAACATGACAATTACAACCGGAGCTGAATGGACTCGGTATAAAAGTGATGCAGAAAAAATGGCTCCTTATCATGATAATTCAGTTGTAGCGGATCAGCGTGTAGAAAAGGATAGCGGACAGGAATTTGCAATTTATGTAGGAAACGAAATCGAATTTGGGACATCAATTCTTTTCACGATCGGACTTCGATACTCACACTTTGATCAACTCGGACCCGGTACAGTGTTCGATTATGAAAAGAGTCAACCTCGATCAATGAACACTGTAACGGGCTCCGCGAATTACTCATCCGGAGATAAAATTGTCTCTTACAATGGATTTGAACCGCGAATATCCTCCAGAATATCAATTACCGACAACAGTTCAATAAAATTGAGTTACAATCGTACCCGGCAGTATATCCATCAGATATCAAACAGTACATCTCCTACTCCGGCTGATATTTGGCAGGTCAGTACTCAATATTTACCACCACAAAAATCTGATAATTATTCATTGGGTTATTTCAGAAATTTTGCAGATGGAGAGTGGGAAACATCCATTGATTTCTACTATCGGGATGTAGATGATTTGGTCGAATACATAGATTTTGCAGATCTGTTTTTGAACCCTCAGATAGAAACGGATTTGATATCTGCCCGGGGCCGGGCGTACGGATCGGAATTTAATATTCGCAAACGAAGCGGTAAATGGACAGGCTGGCTTTCATATACATTAGGAAGAACTCTTGTAAAAGCTGATAGTAATTTCCCGGAACGAAGGATTAATCGCGGGGATTGGTTTCCATCCAATTACGATCAACCACACAATTTTAATCTGACAGCGGTTCGAAGCATAAGTGAGAACAGTGCTTTTTCATTCAATTTTATCTGGCGAAGTGGCCGACCCATTACTGCAATCAATTCAAACTATCTGGATAATGGCACGACTGTACCGGTTTTTTCAGATAGAAATAGTGAGAGAATACCTGATTATATCAGGCTTGATATCTCTTTTACCATAGCAGATAACATCTGGAAATATCGGGTACCGAATCCAAACCGACGAATCAGCGACAGTGCCAACATCACCTTCTACAACATTTTAGGCAGAAGAAATGCATTCTCCGTTTTCTACAAACGTGCCCCCGGCGCTTCCGTTCCTTCACCGAACAGACTTTCCGTTTTGGGCGCAATGATCCCATCATTCACCTATAATTTTAATTTCTGATGAGAAATCTTCTTAAAATATATAAGCTTTCTCTTTTAACAATGCTTCTAATGATCGGGGTTTCTGTATCAGGATGTGTAGATGAGATCAACTTGGATATTGATCGAGAAGGCGGAAAGTTGGTTGTTAGCGGAGGAATTTATGATCACAATGGCCCCTTTACGGTTGAACTTGCGATAACAAATGATGTCGTTACCGTTCCATTGCCTCTCAGTAAGGCGAATGTCACACTGATTGGCCCAAATGAAATCCGGTATCCATATCTGGAAACGGATCCAGGCGTTTATTCAATACCTTTCGGAATGGTAGATGGCCGGCGTGGCGACACATATCACATCGAAATTGAGTTGCCGGATGGCAGGGTTTACCGATCGATCCCTGAGATGATACCCCAATTTAATGGCGTTCCGGAGACGATACTGGATGTTGGATTTATTCAAGAACCCGCTGCAAACGGCAGGTTATTGGATGTGCCTGCTGTCAGCATTTTAGCTAGTACAGAATTGCCGGATCATGACGAACCACTTTTTTTAAAATGGGATGTCGAAAGCGTCTATGCATTCAGGGAGAATGAACCCGCGAATCCTGCGGCACCCCCTGCTAATACCTGTTATATCACCCGAAAAACGGACACTCAAACCATTAATCTGATCAGATCAGATGAACTCTCATCAAATTTCATCGAAAATCAGCCCTTGGTTACGAAAACTATTATTCGGGATCAATTCTATATCAGGCATGTATTTGGCGTTACAGTCTCTTCGGTTTCAGAGCGGCGATATCTTTACTGGCAGAACGTGGATGAGATCATCAACCAGAGCGGGACTATATTTGATGCCCCTCCGGCAACAGTAAGAGGAAACATTATTAATGCAGAAGACGAGAATGATTTCGCACTCGGATATTTTGAGGCCGCCGCAAAAAACAGTGCGTATGATTTTGTGACCAGAGCGGACCTGCCGGTATTTATCCCGAACCCTTGTCCGGGGCCATCGGAGTGTAATAACTGCCTGCTCATTGAAGACAGTTCACTTGAAAGACCCGATTTTTTCTGATTAAATTCAATTTTATTGCATACATGCAGCTGTCATAATACAAATCGCTATCGTCTTACTTGTATATACCTAATTTACCCTTACTCGGATTATCATAGCTGAAAATCCGACACCTTCCGGTCAATCTTTCCTAAAATACCGGCAATTCTATTTATGTTTGATTTTTATATTAAAAAATTTTAATTATTTATTCTGATTCACTAGATTTTGTAGGGTTTTAGTGCTTTTCCCTTCAAGAGAGACACCAGAAGGCACCCATAAGATAACTTTTAACTTAAAAATGTGACTTATGAGCTATTTAAAAACAACTCTTTCAACTATACTCTTGGGATTATTTCTGACTATTGGGTGTGATTCAGCGGTAGATAGTGATGTTGATCAATCCACAGATACTCAAAATTCTACAATTGCTTCTCATAATGTTTCGAATGATATCAACAGTACAGTTGTACGTGGTCATCAAACAGATGATGGAAGTATTCCGAACGGAACAGTGAATGGAAAATACAAGGCGCTTTACGCATGGGATGCCGATGGGAACTGGTATTTTGATCTCGGTGATGGCAGAGTTCAAGGTAGCGTAGGCAGTATAGATGAGCTAGATGAAAGTACATTGACGGTGTGTGATTATGTAGTCATATACCGAGGTGATTTCGAAGGGACGCCCTTTCTTGCAAATGGTTGGATACGGAATAATATTAAATGTAATGGTTATGCTTATGATAAAGCACAGACCTTTAACACTCTCTATGTTCATGAAACGGATCGCCGATATTCTAAAGATCTCGAACCCATTTGGGGCAGTTGGGGAATATTGGTAGATACCATTGGTGGAGTGGGCAATGCTGCCAATCCTCAACATCCTGTCAATAACTAATACATATTTATTTAAATTGGAATTCTAAAGCCCCTGTTGCGCGACAGGGGCTTTTTTACATTCTGAATTATTGCCATTGTCGCATACTGACAAATAAATATGAATTTTATCCAGATTCATGTGCAAATACTAATTTTTTTGCAGAGAAAAATAAAACGAACTTCCTAACCCCTCTTCAGATTCTACCCAAATCTCACCACCATGTTGAGTCACAACTTTCTTGCAAATAGCCAGCCCCATTCCTGTTCCACTAAATTCAGAAATAGAGTGCAACCGTTTAAAAATGTTAAAAATCTGATCGTAATATTCAGAGGGGATCCCAATTCCATTGTCCTTCACTTTAAATATCCAATGTCTTTCAGTGGCTTCACACGATATTGACACTTCCGGAGTCCTGCTGCCATTCTGGTATTTGATACCGTTTGATATCAAATTTTGAAACAACAGTTTGATTGAAATCGGTACAGCCTTGATTTCCGGTAAATTTTCAGCGGTAATTACAGGTTTTTTATTTCCCGTTTCCACATTAAAATCTTGCTTTATCTCATCAATAAGATCATTCAGATTAATCATTTCTTTTTTAAAGTGAAGTCTTCCAACACGGGAATACTCCAACAGGTCATCAATAAGGCTATTCATTCGTTGAGCCCCATCCATTGCAAAATGGATATACTTCAAAGCTTGTTCGTCCAGCTGTTCCTCATATTTCATTTTTAATCTGCCCATAAAACTGCGAATCATTCGAAGGGGCTCTTTCAAATCGTGTGAGATTGTATAGGCGAAATCCACCAGTTCACGATTTTTTTCTTCAAGTTGATCGAGTGATTTATTTAATTCCGCTTGATTTAATTTGAGTTCTTTCTCTATCCGATTTTTATTATCAAATGCCTTCTGTAAACCGTTAAAAAGTTTTGGTATAAGCAGTACTGTAACGACACACATGAAAATGACATTTGAAGAGACCGCAATCCAGCTATTCAATCCGTATTGAACATTCATCGGCCCCGTGCCCCAATCAAAATAGATGATTAAGGCAAATACTATACATATGATCAGGTTGATGACTACACTTGAGATTGCATACCGAATGTCAAAAATAAGGGTGGCGAAAATGGTAATTGACAATAAGTAGAGTAATCCGGGTCCAAATGAACCGAGATAATAGAGCAGTACTACTGTAACCACATACAGGCTGGCTGTAAGCATTAATTTCTTTGTATTAACGCTGATATGACCATTAAATGCTATAACAAGAAATGTTGAAACCACTAAAAAATCAGCCGCCAGTAGAATGGGCAGATTGGTGGTAATGGACATATACACACCCGGTACGATGGCAATTACACTTAACGGAATAAGGTAGATTACAGTAACCGAAAACAGACTATTCCGCCAATATGCAATTTGAGTCTCATCGAGCTCTTGATCTGTACAATTTTTTTGTACGGTTTCTTTATATCGACTCCATATTTTTTTCATTCAGGATACATCTGCTGATTCATTACTAATTATTCCACTTGAGATGATTACCTCTTTTTTTGGCATTTAACTGGATTGCTTAAGGTTTCACTCTCCAAATTTTATCGGATGCTTCCAGGTATTCCGGCAGTGCCGCCGATCCGTACCAATTGTAAAGATCATAGTCCAATAAACCCTCTTTAATGGCAGTGTCATTTTGCAATAAACGTTCAGCTTCCTCAAAAGTCGTTACATTCAGTATGAAAATCCCGCGATATGAATTGTCATTTTGCCCGAGAGGCCCTGCAACTGTCAATTTCCCGCCTTCAGCTAAACGATTAATATTATCCATATGTCCGCGAAAACTTTCATTGATGAATGTCCTGTCGGTAGATTGATTTGTGCCTGTTTTGAGGATAACCAATATGTAGCTCTTCATTCCGTAATCGTCACCGCCCAACTTTTGGGCTAAGTCAGGGTCATAATTCGGATTTGAAACAGTTGAATCCGGTGCACTCTGAGCCAATGAAATATTGGACAGGAGCAGGGTTAAAATTGCTATAATAAAGTATCTCATTTCAGTACATTTTTAAGTTTCTGATTTTACTCCCACGTTTCCCGTTTTTTTGTTTCCGTAATGTGAGCCAAATGATGATTACAATGCCAGGCATACAAACCGGTGCTTTCGTCTAGTCGAATCGTTCTTCCGTGTTCGGGGTGAATAAATGCTCTTCCAAAATCCTCTTCTGAAAGATTCTTTAGCAACACAGCCCACCTATTGTGAATACCCTCAATCATTTCCAGAGAAGGTGCAATAGTCAACGTTTTACTATCCGTGAGTTCGGCCCATCGATCTTCAAAGTAGGGTTTTATTGTTGGCTTATCTTCGGTTAGTGTCAGTTTAATTCGGATGAATGCATTCATATGGCTGTCTGCACAATGATGAACGACTTGTCTGATTGTCCACCCGCCGGGCCGATATGGAGTGTCCAGCTGTTCATTCGTCAGATGTTTTACTTCACCGACAAGTTTTACCGGAAAAGATGATATATCATGAATCCATTTTGATAATATATCTGACGTTATTGCAGCAGGTTTTTGAAATTTACCTATTGGGTATTTTAATTGTTCTAATTCCATAAAAACCTCTTTTTCATTTGTATTCAATATAGTATAACAATGGTAATTAATTTCACTCCTAATTTCGGTTACCTACCTGCCCTTATGAATTTCGGTCGTAAACACCCGGCATCGCATGGTCTTCATTCATTTAATTTTATCACTAACGTTTTTATTCCAAACATCCAGATACAATTCCTTGAATGGTACCCAGGTATCCCGCTCAATTTGGGAATCATTCAGCCTTACAATATTCATGGTAATCTGGAGATTTTTCAGGGCTGTGTCAAACTGACTTTTAGTGCAGCCAACTTCTTGAATTGTCTCTTTTCGAAGTGTAGTCGTATCCCAGGGTTCAACAATAATTTTACTGTGAACAAACTGTGCCAGACTATCCAGAGTTTGGATATTTTTATACGCTTTAGGAAAATGATCATTGATCATGTAATCCATATCCATCAGTACTGCAAAACCCCCTTTGATTTTTCCGTAAAATATATCCTTTGGATACTGTGCCGGAAGTTGAGTCTTCCAAGTCCAGACAGCACTCATTTTCTCTCCCCATCCACTTTCACCCGGTTGTTTTTCCGGAAGATCAACATGATCCCACAGTGATGTATGTTCAGTTTTATCACTTGAGAAGATCGTGCATATCTTTACTTCTTTAACAAATCGGTGAGCCTGTTCAATCGTTTTAATCATACAATGTAGTTTATAAGTCAATCATATAAAATTTTTACCCTAAATACCACATATCCGAATGCTGTACGAGTAGTTACTGTTAAGGATAAGATGATAAATGAACGCTTCGATCTTTGATTCTTATCAAAGAAAAAGGTTTATTAACAGACATCAGGCCAATTCGTACGGTACTAATTTCCATCAATTTAAAATAAAATTCGGTTATGAAACTTCTATCCTTCCTCTTTTTACTTTTATTCCTTGCTGAAAATACGTTTGCCCAGGATTATGCACTTCGCCAGCTTGAAGAATCTCCGCGACACCATGAATGGGTAGAGGTGCAGGATGGAGACAGAACCATTCACAGCTTTGTCGTGTATCCTGAAGTATCAGAAAATGCACTGGCTGTAATCGTTATACATGAAAACCGGGGATTGAATGAGTGGGCACGCAGTTTTGCAGACCAAGTGGCCGCCGCCGGTTACATCGCCATAGCTCCCGATCTTCTGTCTGAATTTGATGAGGATCACATCCGCACTTCCGATTTTGCGTCGTCAGATGACGCCCGGGATGCTCTTTACCAGCTGGACCCGGATCGGATTACGGCCGATTTAAAAGCCGTTCAGCAATATATCACATCGATTCCTTCATCAAACGGAAAGGTGGTAGTTGCAGGTTTCTGCTGGGGCGGATCGCAAAGTTTCCGTTTTGCCACAAATGCCGATGGGCTCTCTGCTGCACTGGTCTTTTACGGCAGCGCCCCTACGGATGAAGATCGATTTCAGGAAATAGAAACACCGGTATATGGTTTTTATGGCGGGAACGATCAGCGTATTAATGCCACCATTCCCGAAACAGAAGAGCTCATGGCAAAACATGATAAATTTTATGAATACAACATTTATGCCGGTGCCGGACACGGATACATGAGAAGCGGTGATGATCCGGAAGGGTCTGAAGAAAATGTGACTGCAAGAAATCAGTCATGGGAGTGGATCAAGGAAATCCTGGGAGATTTATGAGATTTCCAGATCATTTTTGAACTTTTTCATTCTACTGTCTTAAATCAATATTTACCCGGTAAAATCAAACCGCAAAATATTACTGGAAGTAATACTAAACCCATAAGAGAGGCGCCCCTATCTTTCGGGTCATAGTCATAGGGTCCCTATTTGTATATTTATTCACTTTTCTACTGCATATCTAAATTAGTCCGTCATAATCAGGATCAATCCATTTAAATATTTGAAATTAAATATGGAACATATCCTCATGATGTATCTTAAAGGGTATAGATTTAATGAGCAAAATATAATCAAACAGAGATAACCCCATGAAAAAATTAATGATCCTAAGTATACTCTTCATCGCAACGAGTATGTTTACAGCAAGTGCACAATCGGCCGCAGATAGAGCGACCATTCAAAATACCTTTGGTTTTGGACCGAAACTTGGTTATTACAGTGCCCCGGATGCAGATGAAGGAAATTTTTACGGCGGACTTCAGGCACGTTTCAGAATGGGAGCGGTTGTAGGAATTGAAGCCTCTGTCGAATATCGGCCCGGACAAAAATATGGCATCGGCAACCAAACGGTTACCACCAGTTTTATCCCGGTTACTGCATCTTTACTGCTGTTCATGCCTGTAAATCAACACTTTACCCCATATACTGTAGCCGGTATCGGATCTTATTATACCCGTTACGAAGTATCCGGTATCGCCTCGGAGATTGGATTTGATGACGACAGCAGTTTTAATCTGGGTTATCATTTAGGTTTTGGAACCGAAATTCCAATCACTTCTCACGTAGCCCTAAATGCAGACTATAGATACCTATTCCTGAATCCAAACACCAATGAAGAGTCGTTCGACGGTGCAAATTTTAACGGAAATGTATTTACTGCAGGACTAATGTTCTATTTCTAAACCTATAATTGAACTGATAATGGGCTCACCTGCTACACCACCCATGTTTCGGGGCCCCGGAGCAGTTCATCCAGATTACCGGTGCCTTTTCGCGTTACCACTTCTTCAACTTGTGCGTTTACCCCCTCATCGTAACAAGGTCGATCAACGGCGTACAGTACACCAAACGGCCGGGGCATGTGGTTTTCGTCGCCCGGTTCCGGTTGGTCGAAAAAGCGGGATAGCAAGTATGCCTTGGTTTGGTCTTGCTCGTCATGAACCCAGAGATCATCACGGCTGAATGAGCCGTCAGCAAGGGAAACTACTTTGGGTTTCAGGCCGTCCAGACGAATTCCCTTATCATTCTCGCTGCCAAAAATCAGTGGCTCACCGTGTTCGAGGTAGATCGTTTCAGCAGGACGTGTTTTTTTATCGGTAAAAAGATTAAAAGCACCGTCATTGAGAACAATGCAATTCTGATAAATTTCAAGCATGGATGTACCCTGATGTTCGTAAGCCCTCATCAGCATCCGGTTCAGGTGTTTCGGATCGCGGTCCATGGCCCTGGCCACAAAGGTTCCATCAACACCCAGGCTGAATGACAGAGGGTTTACGGGATGATCGATGGATCCATATGGTGTGGATTTTGAAACCGATCCTTTTGGTGCTGTCGGAGAGTACTGGCCTTTTGTGAGTCCGTAGATCTGATTATTGAATAGCAGAAAATTCACATTCACATTACGCCGAAGCAGATGCAAAAAGTGATTTCCGCCGATGGAAAGCGAATCACCATCCCCCGAAACAACCCAAACACTCAGTTCCGGACGGGTAATTTTTAATCCCGTTGCAATCGCCGGTGCCCTTCCATGAATGGAATGCATCCCAAAAGTGTCCATGTAGTAGGGGAAACGGGCGGCACACCCGATACCCGAGATAAAAACGATGTTTTCTTTATTGATCCCTAGTTCCGGCATGATGGACTGAACCTGTTTCAGAATGGTGTAATCACCGCAGCCGGGGCACCATCTCACATCCTGATCGGAAGAGAAATCCTTGCCGGTATAGGAAATAGATTCCGTATTGCCATTCGCGGTGTGCCGGTCAATTTTTGTTTTGAGTGACATAGCCTTCTCCATTATCGTTTTATTGACAAAGCATCTTTAATTTCCTGTTTCAGCTCATCCACAAAAAACGGACGGCCTTTGATTTTGTTAATTCCGGTTGCCGGAACAAAATATTGGTCCCGAATCAGCCGTACCAGCTGTCCCTGGTTGATTTCGGGCACCAGAATGTGTTTAAACCCTTTCAAAAGCTGTCCGAGGTTGGACGGAAAAGGATTCAGATATTTCACATGTGCATGGGAGATATCCATGCCTTCTTCCATTAGTTCCCGGACGGCAGTGCGAATGGATCCGTATGTAGAACCCCAGCCCAGCACCAGTACATCGCCTTTTTTATTCCCACTATCAACCGTTTGTTGGGGTATGAACCCGGCAATGGCGTCTATTTTGGCCTGACGCATTTCGGTCATTTTCTGATGATTTTCCGGATCGTAAGATACATTTCCTGTATTCTCCTCTTTTTCCAGTCCGCCTACACGATGCTCGATACCGGCGGTTCCGGGAATCGCCCACGACCGTACAAACCTTTCATCACGCAGATAGGGCATAAATTTTTCAGTTTCCTCACCGTTGCGGGACGGTTCAAATTTCACATCAATCTTTTTTAGATTTTCCTGCTGCGGAAACTTCCAGGGCTCCGAGCCGTTGCCAAGATATCCGTCAGACAAAAAGTATACCGGAACCATATGTTCAAGAGCAATTCTGCACGCTTCAAAGGCGGCATCAAAACAGTCTGCGGGTGTTGAAGGCGCCACAATAGCTACAGGGCTTTCCCCGTTGCGGCCAAACATAGCCTGAAGCAGGTCGGATTGTTCTGTTTTAGTCGGCATCCCGGTCGAGGGGCCCGCTCGCTGGATATTTAAAATCACCAGTGGCAGTTCCAGCATCATGGCAAGGCCTATGGCTTCGCCCTTTAAAGCAATCCCGGGCCCCGAAGAGCTGGTAATGCCCAGGCTGCCGCCAAAAGCGGCTCCTATTGCCGAGGATACGGCTGCAATTTCATCCTCCGCCTGGAAGGTATAAACTCCGTAATTCTTCAACCGGGACAGTTCATGTAACACATCCGATGCCGGTGTGATGGGATACGATCCATAAAAAAGCGGAAGGTTTGCCTGTTTGGCAGCAGACACCAGTCCAAGAACCGTTGCTTCATTTCCTGTAATATTCCGGTATTCACCCGGACCGATATCCGCTTTTTTAACGGTATAGGTTTCTGCAAAAAGTTCTGCGGTTTCACCAAAGTGATACCCGTCTTTCAGAACTTTTACATTCGCGGCAGCAATATCGGGAGATTTGTTAAATTTTTTTTCAAGAAACTTGATGGTAGACTCCATCGGGCGGTTATAGAGCCAGTAAAGCAGGCCCAGTACAAACATATTTTTTGCCCGTTCGACATCCTTATAGGACAAGCCAAAATCGTCAAGGCTCTCCTTCGTCAGTTTGGTGATATCTATCTCAATCACTTTATAGCCTGAAAGGCTGCCGTCTTCAAGCGGGTTGTGATCTTCACCGTATTTAGCAAGGTTGAGATTTCGCTTGTCAAAGCCGGCGGTGTTAGCAATGATGATCCCTCCTTTCTTGAGAAGGTTCAGGTTTGCCTTCAGGGCGGCGGAGTTCATCACGACCAGAACATCACATGCATCCCCCGGTGTCATAATCTCCTTGCTTCCGAAATGGAGCTGAAAAGAGGATACGCCCGGTACTGTACCGACCGGGGCGCGGATTTCGGCAGGAAATTCCGGAAGGGTACGCAGATCATTCCCTTCAAGCGCGGTCGTGTTTGTAAAAAGTGAGCCGGTAAGCTGCATTCCGTCACCGGAATCGCCCGCAAAACGGATTGTTACCTCATCACGTACAAGATCTTTAACCTTCATATTGATGGTAAGTAGGGTTAAAAAGAGCAATAACCGTAATGTGAGGAATTTTACTTAATAAAACACACTTAAATTTTTGTTTTAGAAGAGAGTGGATTTTGTGGATTGAATAAAGCAGTCGCTAAATCTTGAATCAAAGTTGTATCTATGGGACAAACAGCTCCTGCAACATGTATAATACTTTTTCTTCAGCAGACGAGCTGATCGTGCCAGGACTTCGTTTCCGGCAATTATCTTTCTAAAAACAGCTCAGCGAGTATTGTTTCCAGCTCTTCACCGTGAATATCCTTTGCCACGATGATTCCGTTTTCATCCACCAGAAAATTTTTGGGGAGGGCTGTGATGGCATAATCTGCTGCAATATCACTTTCATAGCCGTCAACGGTAGAAACATTTATCCAGGTTCTGTTGTCCTGATCCAGTGCCCGGAGCCAGCTTTCTCTTTGGAATTCAATACCAAAACCGAAGATCTCGAATCCGGCATCCCGGTATTGGCTGTACATTCTGCCCAGATGATCACTTTCTGCCCGGCACGGCCCGCACCAGCTCCCAAAAAAGTCGATGAGTGTATAGGTGCCCAGATTGTCGTACAACGACAACTCCTCGCCGGACGGGGTTGGGGCCGTAAACTCAGATACTTTTCCGCCAATTGAGACCTGTTTCAGGATTCTGACTTTTTCTGAAACCAGTTCTGCCACTTCAAGTCCTTCATGTTCTGCTGCGAACTCCGTTGCCAGTTCATCATAATAATCCATATGCTTGTCGCCGTCCCAGCGAACCATCGTCGGATAAATGGCAATTGATGTCCCAAGCTCATGTACTGCATAAATCAATGTGTCGCGGTAGGTTGCTTCTGCTCTTAATACCTGTCTGCCAAGTCGCTCAATTCGTTGGGAATCATCCGGGTTGTTTTGGTCCCGCAGATCGTCCAGCTGACCTCGTATCGGATATACAATTTCTCTTAAAATCCTCATCCGGTACTCTTCATACTCTTCAAAAAGATCCGTGTCCGGAGAGCCGGTAACTTCATACCCGCCATCAGATGAAAAATTGATGGATATATTTTGTCCGGAATCAGCGATGATCGGAACTTCCAGTGAATCGTTGATACTCAATTTATAAAAATGTGGCTCAAGGCTATAGGTTGCTGAAAAAGAGCTGTCTGCATCAACAGAAAGAGTATCCACCGCGACAAATTCAGACGCATTCAGGCCGGTGGCCCGGAGAAGATGGATATTCTCCTGATCGAAATTGTGCAACGTCCCGTCCAAAGTGAAAACAACCTCTTCGGTTTCGGATGTGCATGAGATGCTTAAAAAAATGATAATTAGAGAGAGTAACGTCAGATACGATTTTGAGATCACGATATAAAATTTGTTTTATTGATTTGGAGGCCGCTATGGATGAGAACTGAAAATAAGATAAGAAGATTCGATTTTTCTCATCTTTTACAGCTGAATTTAAGAATTATTGGGATAAGCCTATCAAATATAATCAAATCCTCCCGATATCTCAGGAGGATTTGATTGTGAAATGAAAAATTATGCGTTTAAAGAATTTTTACTGTACTCAAGACAGCGTTTGACCTCATTTACCGCATTTGAACCTTCCGGAACCTGATATTCGAGTTCAATGGTAAATGGGAAAGTGTAGCCTTCCGTACTGATCAGGTTGAGCACTTCACTGATTGGCGTATCACCTTCACCCCACATTAAGTTTTGAGCACCGTTTGCAGGCGTTGTTCTGTCTTTCACATGAATACTTGTGATGCGGTCGTGTTTCTCACGAATGAAATCAAGCACACTTGGATTCCCGGCAGCCACCCAGTGTCCGATATCTAAATTCAGTGTATTGTATTCAGATTGCGCCAATGCTGTATCCCAAAGTGTGGGAGTGGCTTGTGTGTGATTATGATAACCCATGTAGACCCCGTTGTTTTCAGCGAGATTACCCAGCCTTTGTGTAAGTGAAGGATCTTCGGGAAGTTCCCTCGTACAAGAATTTGCACCTAAAGCTTTCGCGGCTCTTAATGCGTAATTAATTTCCGCATCACTGTTTTCGGCATTAAACGCATTGGGTTTAAAGGCGTAGATACTTACTCCTGCATCATTAAACATTTTGCGGAGCTCTACGAATTTATCCATCGGCACGTTTGCTCTCCACTCGGCAACGCGTTGATTATATTCTGCCATTTGTGCCTGCATCCCTTCCATACTTTGCTGTTCTGCATCCGTGAGTTCTCCATCTCTGGATTTTCTCATCAGCATGAAGAAAGCTCCCCGGTCTACAGGATTTTCAGGCCGGCCTGCATAGGTTTCGGCAGGGTCTCCCATCAGTTCAACGGCACCGATCCCGCTGTCTACCACTGCTTTTAATATGGCTTCCGCGCTTTGATCGGGCATGCTGCGGTATGAGTATGTAATCACACCTATCTGTACCCCTTTAATTTTGGAATCCGGCAGTGCAAAACGTCTCATTAGGGATGGTGCACCAAATGCTGACCCAACACCCATAAACATTCCGGTGGCCAAAGAAACTGATGTTCCTATAAACTGACGACGAGATACTCCGTTGCTATCTTTTTTATTCTTTTTCATAATCCGTTATTTAATATTGTTGAATCTCCTGACGATTTGAATGAACATATTGAGGCAGACTCAATTAACATTGTTACACAATGTATAAATAACGAATTTTTTTGATAAGTGTATGAAATAAGATGTAAACGGTATCTGAATTCAAACATTTCGGAATAGATTTGAGATGTGGCGGACAAAACAGGATAGCGATAAAGATGCCATTATCACATTTTGGGATGCTGATATCCTCTTCAGATGCCAGTGAGATGCCGAATGCAGTTGTTTTCAGATGGGTTTGAGAAAAAGAAAACCCCTGCATTTAATATACAGGGGTTTGGATTTATTAACTTAGTTTGTACGGATTTCTGTACTCATAATGAGTTAACCGATGGTTTGCCGCTTCCGGGTCATCGACAAATTTCCTTGTTGCAGGATTCCACACCACGGGCCGCTGAAGCTCGGTAGCAATATTACCAAGGCAGCAAGTGATCGACGTACTGGCTCCAACTTCTACAGATGCGATCGGAGTCTTGCGAGACCGTACACAATCGATGAAGTTCTGCATATGTGGAGAACTGATTTCAAAGCTGCCTCCGCCTGCATCTCTGGCTGCTTGCATGGCTGCAAACATCGCTCTGCGCTCTTCCTGTGTCATTTGTCTCGGACGATTTCCTGCAAGATCTTCAGGTACCAAATCCTCATTGGAGCTTCCAAGATATCCACGTCCAACTTCGATCCAGCCATCTGTACCGAAGAACTTAACACCCTGGGCATTTGGCATATCCTCAAGGTATGGTTGTTCGGTCATGACGATGCCATTCAAATATTTGAATGCCAGGTACTCATTGTTGCCATATCCTTTAGGTATGATTTCAGAAGGGCCTGATCCATCCATTCCAATGGCTGCCTGTGCGATGTCAAACATATGTGCACCCCAGTCGGCAGTAAATCCGTTCCCTACTTCACGATACCAGCGCCACGCGCCCCATAATTGTTCATCCGCTGGTGGATCAATGGAAATGGGAGGACATAAATCAGAATTATAATGGAAGTTATCATCATGGAGCGGGCCGATCCATTTATTCCAGTTCAAATTAGCCGGAACCTGTTCTTTCGGAAGATCAAACGGGGCCGGAGGATCGCCAACTTTGGCATAAATCTTCTCAATATGTCCGATCGCACCTGTTTGTACCAGTTCAATCGCTTTTTGGAATTCGCCGCTTGATCGCTGCTGGCTGCCTACCTGAACAACCCGGTTGGTATCCCTGGCAACTCTTTCTATTTCCATTGCCTCTTTAATTGTGAATGACAATGGCTTCTGAACATACACATCTTTACCGGTCTGGCAGGCATGGATTGTATTTAATGCATGCCAGTGGTCAGGAGTTGCAATTGCAACTGCATCGATATCCGTGCGTTCAAGCATCTCCTCATAATGCTCATAGGTATCACATCGTTGAGGCATACCTTGTGATGCTTGCCACTCTTCAACCCTTCTCTTGAAACGGACATTCTTCATACTATCCACGTCACAACCTGCGACTACCTGAACGCCCGGCACTCCGGCAAAACTGCCGAAATCATTTAAACCCTGTTGGCCTAATCCGATGAATCCAACAACGACACGGTCACTGGGAGCGACCCGAACACCATTGCTCATCACATAGCTGGGTAAAATAGTGAGGCCGGTTAACCCGGCGGCTGACATCCCCAAAAATTTACGTCTGCTGATTCCGCTATCAGCTTTTTTCTTATTCTTCATATTATTTGATTTATTTATTCATTTATCTTCAGTGCACAATCTTCGCTAAAATAACTTAATACTGTTAAAAAACTATAGATTTAACATTTTTTATTAAATGTTATAGCTGATTGGTGTCAGTGTCATTCAATATTTGACTGCCTCTACTAAATTATTTCAGGGCAATTACTTATCCAATGCAGTGAAAAACAGTACGGCATATTTGCTGCGCGTCAAAATGAAAGATTTACTTTTATTTGCCACGCAGACTCGAATAATTTCAGAATCGTTTAGACGGTTTCAATTCGGTAACCGCCCTTTTTCCTGTCTCTCACATAGATGATTGAAAAGATGATTGCAAGCATAAAGGCGAATGGAGCACCATAAAGAAATGCCATCCGCCCGCCATAATTGTCGGCCGGACGCAGCACTGAAAATGCACGGGCTGTCAATTCTTGTTCATGGTCAAGATTTGCATCGAGCAGGGCACGAAGGGCATTCCCGGTCAGGCTGCCATGGAATTCACCCTCTTCACGGTAGTGATCCAATGCCTGTTGGCTCAGGTTCAGGATATTTTCTACATCTCTTTGGTGGTATCCAAGTGCTAAAAGGGCTTCAGGATCGTCTTCAACAGCATTCGCTGCTGCAACATATCCCGGAAAACGATCTTCGATTTCCTGCAGGATAATCACTGTTTCCTGTTCATCCAGTGCCTCCGGCAAGTAACGGTCGGCGATTTCGCCCATCAGTGCATTTGAACCGCCGGCACCGAAAAAGCCCATGCCCATCAGGAGAACCAATCCCAGGGAGCCTGTTTTTGGGAAGCGTTCACTCATCAAACCTACCATCGTCGGGAAGAAGAAGGATACACCCAGGGCAAAGATGGTGGCTGCGATCATCAGGGGAATGATGCCGGTTTCTATAAATGAAAAGAGAAGCAGTCCGACCCCGGTGAGTACGGATGCGCCCAGCAACATTCCGGTGGGGGCAAATTTTTCAACAAATGGCCCCGCAAAAAACCTCAGGAGCATCATCAAACCGCTGATCCATACAAAAACCAGCATCCCGTGAACACCTGCGGCCTGAAGGACTTCAGGAATCCATCGGGCCGGGCCCAATTCAAGCGAAAGACTGATCATCATCATAAAAATCAAACCCCATACAAGCGGGTGTGTAAATGTGTATCGGAACATTTCACCGATAGAGATCCCTGCCTCTTCCGTGAAAGTTTTCGGGAATTTTTGTGGAAGCAACAGATAACCGTAAATCAGCACCGGTATGTAAATAATGGCGATTTGTGCGGTCCAGTGGCCGATGTTCAGCGGGCCTATAAATCCAATCTGAAACATGGCCCAGCCAAGGAGTCCGCCAAATACCATGCCACCCGGGAAAAATGCGTGAAAATGGTTGAGTTTGGTAACTTTATTATCCGGAAACAGGGCTGCTGTAAGCGGGTTGCCGGTCACTTCGATCATTCCGTTACCGATACCAAAGCCGATTGCCCCCAAAAAAAGGATCCAAAAAGCGTATGGTTCACCGGCAAAAAAATAGGCAGCGAGAAAAAGAGTAACACCGGCAAGATGGCTGACAAAAGCCCCCAGGGCGGCTCTCTTGAACCCTATTTTTTCAAGAGTGGGGCCGATGACCAGCAGAGAGATCGCCATGCCCCATAATGCGGCACCACCGATCGCACCGACATTGGCATTGGTTAAGATAAATTCTGTTTTTAATTGCTGGAGAATGTTGCTGACAAGCACAAAAGAAAAAGCGGTAGGCAGAAGGGCTAAACATATCCCCGAAAATAGCCTTTTTTTGTTGATCATAGAATCATCATGGTTAGACATATTTCTCAGATTAGTTTACAGGTTAGCAGGCGTGAAGCTATTCAGGAGATTAAAAAATCTTTGGAAAATTACCTAATGCATTGTGCAACTAAGACATCCCGATAAACCACAGTGTCGCCATACCCGTCAAGATGGCAATTCCAAAGCTCAACAATGTTCCGATCAGGATGTATTCCGTCAATTTTCTGCTTTTGGATTCTTTTAAATCACCAAACCGGAATACAGATTTCGCTGCCAATAAAAAGCCGATACCTTCCCAGTGGCCTGTAACCACAAAGATGAAAACGAATAATCGTTCCAGGATGCCAATGTATTTACCGGCATTATTTAACGAATCTTCATGATTGTCAGTTAATGAACCGGACCAGGCAGACATGAGACTCTGCATAACCATTGCGGAAACAACCGTTAAAAAAAGAAGGGCTGTTGAATAGATCCAAATGCCCTGATTGTCAACCCATCCTGTCCATTGAAAGTCCGGGTCAACGAACAAAACCCACAGCATGAATAGGCTCACGACATGCAATCCCTGATCGATCAAAAACCATGTACCTTTATTGTTCTCTTTCTGAGCATAGATTTTTATCGTATCAATGACCCCGTGTGAAATCATTACGAATAGTGCCAAATGCCAGTAGTCAAAATCCCAAAGCAGTAATAAGATCAAAAACCCATGGATGAACACATGCAAATACAGTTTGCGTGAGGACGCTTTATGAAGTTCTTTATCTGCTACCCATGATTTTGGCTGAAGCAGAAAATCCCCAATGAAATGAGCTAAGATAAGTTTGATGAGGACAATCATGTCAGGCAGGTTTTAATTTTTTTCCGGAACATCTTATCGACTTCCAGCAACTCATCTATATGGGCCCGATTCCACCGTCCACTTACAGAATTCTGCTTGATTCCCAGTTGTTTTCCAATTTCTTCCTGAGTCGTGTTTGGGGACTTGAGGACGAATTCAACCAATTCGGCCGAAGAAACGGACCATTCATCCATAAATGTTCCGGCCAGTTTTAAATAGAGATTCATCTCCTCATCAAAATCAGGCCAGGGTGATTTGATTGCGATCGTCACATTCTCTTTCTGTAACAGATCATACTGATCGCCGGCATTTATAAAGGCCGGCCCATTACTCTCTGATATGGTTTCGCCTGAATAGTTTTTTTCACCGATTCCGATTGCCATTCGCACATCAATCGTACTTATTTTTTTTCTTGGTTCAAGCGGTTCTACTTTTTTAATCAGTGCTTTTAATTCAAACGCTTTTTGAATCACTTCATTTAGATCGGTAATCTCGATTTGAAAAAAATCTCCGCGTGCGAGTTCCCAGTCCTTCGATCTGATTCCCCAGGATGACAATAGCTTTTTAAGCGGTACCAACCATTTTTCCTGGTTTACCAACTTTCTGGAACCGACGATATCTCCTGTAATTACAGCGATCATGACCATAATATCGTCTAAAATAACGATAATTCAAAATATCGTTTAAATAGACGATATTTTAGTATATCGTTGAATGGTATGATAGTTCAGGAGACGACAAGATACTATGATCACATCTGAAACCGGTCAGTTTGTCTTTGACGGCTGTGGTTTCAGTTCCGTATCTGCTACGATTACCGGATTATGATCGTTTTTAAAACTCTTCCATTTGAGTCCAAACAATGGGCCTATGAAACCAACTCTTCTGATAACGAACTCATAAATGAGGTAACATACAATTCCCGTAAACGTAATAATTCCAATCAGTTTATATTCGACTGCTATACTTAGTGGAAGAATAAGATAAGCCCCGGCATATAAGGCAAACATATGAATGATATATACAGGATATGCTGCCTGGCTCAGATAGCTTAATGCTCTGCTTGGACGGTTGAGATATTGGTACCCAAATCCAAAAAGGGAAAAAATCCACAGGTTCGACTCAATCGCTGTCAGATAACCGGGTGCTGTCGTATTAAAAACCATCAATCGGATCGTATAGAATAAGGCTGCCGAAATAAGGTAGGCCCATTTCCAACTCAGCATGGTTTGCCAAAACGTTTTTCCTGCATAAACAAAAAGGAAACCGAAGAAGAAGGCCAGAAGCCCGAGGAAAAAACCATGCCATGTCATTGCATACATTTCAAACATGGGGGGTTTCAAAATCAGGACCTCTGCCACGAATAACGTGCAGACTGATAAAGGCCCGAGGGGATTCTGCATCCATTTTGAGAGCCATTGTTTAATGCGCCCATTTTCCTGTTTCTTCAGATAGTTAAAGAGAGGAAACAGTAGAAGAACATAGCAGAATATGTTGAAAAGGAACCAAAGGTGTCCGGCATGAGGATAATAGGAGGCCGGTATATCATAGTAATGCTGAAATATATAGATATGGATCGGTGTAATGGCAAAAAATCCAACAATGAATGGTACCAGGATTCTTTGAGTGCGATCCATTAGTAATTTTTGCCAGCTCCGGTTTTGAATGGCGAAGAAAACACCCATTCCGGATACGTAAAAAAGGAAAGGGATCCTCCACACATTAAGCATGGACATCGGTGTCCAGATACTTGTCATTAATTCGTCGCTCCTGATAAAACCAAAAAACATGGCCCAGGGCTGAAAAATGATTGCAATGTGGTAAATCAGCAGCAGCCAGATCGCAATCACCCTCAACCAGTCAATATCGTGTCGTCTTTCCATTTTCAATTCAGGTTCATTAATCGTTGAAGGGTATTATTGAAGCATCATCGCGACGACAGGGCGGGTTTTCTCTATTTCTTCCAAATCAAGCACCAACCCAAACGGTTGAAGCTGGGCATTCATCATTTCATAGATCGGTTTCACCTGATCGTACGGCCCCATAATAGATTCGCGGGCTGTAACTCCGTAATTATTTCGAATCGATTTATCAGCATCTGCATCCATCAACATTTGTACAATTTCCACTCTGCAGAAAAATGCAGCTACATGAAGCGCGGTTGATCCGTCATTGTTTTTAATGGAGAGATCTGCTCCGGCATCAATTAGTACTTTTGCAATCTCGCTCTTGTCAAATGTTGTAGCCGTGATCAGTGGGGTTGCACCGGTCATGTTCTCTTTCCGGTTGAGGTTGGTTCCCGCCTCAATGTGCAGTTTCACAGCTTCAAGGTTTCCGGTTAATACAGCCTCTTGTAAATCGATTGATGGTGCGTTCAGATCGGAATGAGTTTTTAATTCATCGCCGGATTGTGTGCAGGCTGCAAGTAGAATCACAAATAAAGAGAGTGTTAAAATCTGTGTATAGGTATAGCTGGTCATCGTTTTCATCATTCGTGTTTTTATCTTTTTAGGTTGAAACTTCATTGACTTCAAGATCAACAAAGAGCGGATGCAGAGCCTATGAACTATGGTGCCAATTCTATTAAGTTTGAGGAGAGGCTAGTAAACTATGACGCAGGCATATAAATTATGATGCAGAGCATCTTTTTTGGCTGAAAGCAGTATAATGGTTCCCACAATCGAATTTCATACATTTAAAGAGTTTACCGGGTCCATTTGATCTTTATCAGACATTTCAGTTATGCAGAAAGAGTTTATTAGTCACATTACGGAAATCATTATTGCCAATATCGATGATGAGCAGTTTGGTGTATCTGAATTGGCTTCGAAACTACACATGAGCCGTTCTACCCTGTTGCGCAAAATCAGAAAGCAGACGAAGCTATCGGCCAGTCAGTTTATAAGGCAGGTTCGGCTTGAGATGGCAATGGACATGCTAAAGAATGAGTCTTATACCGTATCTGAAATCTCCTATAAGGTCGGCTTTGGAAGTACATCCTATTTTATAAAATGTTTTCGTGAGCACTATGGTTTTCCGCCCGGTGAGGCTGGCAAACAAAAGCCGGAAATACAGGACGAACCGGAAGAAAAATCGCCGGGCTATTCTTCCGTAAAGCGAGTTTCTTTTTTAATACTTTCGGTTGTTCTGTTATCGATTCTAGCCTACTCTATCTGGCCATTAAGTTCTGAGTCTGTTAATGAAACGGAGAAGTCAATAGCGGTTTTGCCCTTTAAAAATGAAAGCAGCGACTCCACCAACGTCTATTTTATCAATGGGTTGATGGAGTCGACACTAAATAACCTTCAAAAAATTAAAGACCTTCGGGTGTTGAGCAGAACCTCTGTGGAGAAATACAGAAACGTGAACATGTCCGTACCTGAGATCGCAGAGGAGCTGGGGGTAAACTATTTTGTTGAGGGATCGGGGCAAAAATCAGGAGACCGGGTACTGCTTCACATTCAGCTCATTGAAGCGGCTACCGGCCGTCATATCTGGGCAGAACAGTATAACCGTGTCGTATCCGATGTATTTGCCCTGCAGAACGAAGTGGCTACTAAAATTGCTGATGCTATTGAGGCCATTGTGACCCCTGAGGAGCTGGAAAATATCGAAAAAGTACCCACCGATAATCTTGCAGCCTATGACTTATATCTGCAATCTCGCAATCCCATACTCACCGGAAACAGGGAGGGGTATGAAAAAGCGATTGACCTGTTGGAACAGGCCATCGAGCTCGATCCTGAATTTGCCATGGCCTATGCGGACTTGTCAATTTCATACTTCTTCATGGATCTCTATCAAACCGAAAAACAGTACACGGATATCATAAACAATTATGCTGATAAAGCAATGCTCTATGATCCAAGGTCTGATTTAAGCCTGATAGCCAAAGCATTTTATTATATGCAAACCAATGAGTATCAGTTGGCTCTTCCTCACCTTGAAAAAGCTCTTGAATACAATCCGAATTCGGCCATTGCGATTCAGACGCTATCAGATTATTACGCCCGGATCGTCCCGAATACCTCTAAGTACCTGGAATATGCCCTAAAGGGACTTCAGATAAACAGTTCTGCGACCGACTCTACGGCATCCAGCTATCTCTACCTGCATCTGAGTAATGCGTTTATTCAGTCCGGATTCGTGGACGAAGCGGTCCGATACATTGATAAATCACTGGAGTATGATCCTCAAAATTACTACTCACCTTACGTAAAAGCCTACATTTTGTATGCCAGGGATCGCGACATTGGGGAAACCAGAGAGCTGTTATTGGATGAGCTCAGGAAAGATTCAACCCGGCTCGATATACTTCAGGAAGTAGCGAAAATCTACTTTTATGAGGAAAATTATGAACGGGCTTATCATTACTACGATCAATTTATATCTGCTAAGGAGGCGCAGGGTTTGAATATTTATCCGCAAGAAGATATCCGAATTGCCGTTACACTGGAAAAAATGGGAATGGAGGATGAGGCGGAAGCTTTCGTGCAATCCTACGCGGACTATTGCGAGGCGGATCAATCGATCTATAAAGGTGCCAGCATGGCCTCTTTGCACGCTTATCATGGAGAATACGAAAAGGCCATAGAGCAGCTTAAACTTTTTGCCGAACAAGATAATATCCAGTATTGGATCTTACTATTTATGGATGAGGATCCAATAATGGCAAACTTAAAAAAAATGCCTGAATATCAGGCGGTAAAGCAGCGAATTGATGACCGGTTTTGGAAGAATCATGAGAGTATCAGAGAATCCCTTGCGGAAGAAGGGCTGATTTAGACAGTCTGATATTTAATATCCTGATCAGTCTGAAAGGGATATTACTACATTTCCGGTTTTTTGGCCGGTGTGGACATAGTTGAACGCCTCCGGAATCTGTTCAAAGGGGTACTCACGATCTATGACCGGCTTGAAGGCGCCTGACTGAGCCAGATCCCGAAGATATTGAATCATCTCTTTATCGATTGACGGAATCGGAAACAGCACTTTTTTGCCTCCAAACATCGGGGTGAACATGGCCAGAAACGGGTTTTGATTGTAAGGGCCCAGTTCGGTTGACATGTATATTCCGTTTTTTTTCAGTAAAGGCTTACACTGTTTAAAAGAACACTTACCCACCGCATCAAAAACCACGTCATACATCTGATCCGTTTCGGTAAAATCTTCGGCCCGGTAATCGATCACCCGGTCGGCACCGAGTGATTGGATGAGATCCACATTTTTGGTATTACAAACTGCTGTGACCTCTGCCCCAATCGCTTTCAAGATTTGAAGTGCGGCCGATCCGATGGCGCCGGTAGCTCCGTAAAGAAGCACTTTCTGGTCGGGCTGTATATTGGCCTTTCTGATATTGTTCAAAGCATAATGAGATCCTTCGGTTAATGGCGCGGCTTCCGAGAATGTCCAGCCTTCGGGTATTGTAGCCACATTGCTTTGTTCAGAAAGGGTAATATATTCGGCATGAGTGCCAAATCCACTAAAACCAAAAACGTTGTCTCCGGTTTTAAATAACGTAACCTCTTTCCCGGTGGCCTCTACCCTGCCGGCAAATTCACTGCCAAGAGTTTTGTTTTTGGGTTTGAATAATCCGATAAAAAACCGGGTGATAAAGGGGATGGGCCTGAGAAATCCGTCATCGGTACGGTTGACGGTGGTTGCATAAATCCTGATGAGAATTTCATGATTGCCGGGAACCGGTTTGGGAAGTTCGCTGAGTTGTAGAACTTCCGGAGGGCCGTATTGGGTATGAATAAAAGCTTTCATGCGGTTTCTGATAAAATTTACTGATTTAAAATCGTGCAAATTTATCGCAAAACAAAGCGGCCATGAAAGTGTGCGGCCTCCCCTGGATAAGTGATTTTGCCAATAAACTGATGGTTACCGTGTCCTTCTTTAAAATATCCGGGTTCAGTTTATCATAAATTCAAATCGATATAGTCATTGAACCAATCGACAAGTCAATTACTGACTTTATAAGCTTTTCTACTTGCTCATTTCAGTAATCATCCATAGTCCGGATAGGAATGTGTCGTATTAGAATACCCGTACCGGTAAGCAAACTATTCTGCTTTATTTAACTCAATTATGAATACCGTGCCTTTTCCTTGTTCCGACTCAAATGAAATGGATCCATTTTGTTTCTCTACAAAATCCTTACAGATAGAAAGCCCAAGCCCGGTTCCGATTTCGCCCATGGTTCCAGTCGCACTATTGCCGAAAGCATCAAAAACAGAGTCTTGATTTTTTACAGGAATTCCATCGCCGGTATCAGAAACAGACAGGAGAACTTTTCCGTTTTTTGATGAAGCTTTCACCTTAATATCGCCGCCTACATCAATAAATTTAATAGCATTGGAGATCAGATTTCTCAGGACCACTTTCATCAGGTCTGGATCTGCTATGGCATGAAGGCCTTTTTCCACGTCGACTTCAAGATCAAGATTTTTTTTGTTTGCACCGGGCATTGTTTCATCAATCGATTGGTTAATAATCTCTTCTATTGATGTGGGGCCAAGGGTTGCTTTGATCCCATCTTTTTGATTTTGCGCCCATTGCAGATAATTGCTGAGAGTTGCAATTCCCTGCATCAGCTGGAAATCTATATTTTGCAGAATGGTATCGAGATCGTCTCCGTTTATGATACCTTCCTGAATAAGAAAAACAACTCCCTGTAGATTGGAAATGGGCGTTCGAAGATCATGTGCAAGTATGGATAACAGCTTATCTTTTTCAATGCTTACCTGTTCCAGTTCTTTTTTATTTTCTGCCAAAAGAGCGTATGCATTATTCTTTTTCCGGTATAAAATGATTAATCCCGCCAATGCGGCTCCGATAATAAAGAGAAGCAGAAAGCTGATAACAAGGGTATTTCTTTGTTGTTGAAGCTCCAGGGCTTGTTCCTGAAGCTTGGCCAGATTTTCATTCACCTCAAGCTGAAGATTCAATTCATTAATGGCCGTTGTTTGGCTGACAAGGTTTCGTTCTTCCTTTATTGTTTCATTTTCCCGAAAAATCTCCATTACCTTGTCTGTATTGCCTAACAAAGAGTATGTTTGTATCAAATATTCATGCAGGACCAGAGGATATCTGCTATAGAAATCATCAAGGCTTTTAAATATGGAATCGGCTCTACTGAAATAAATTAAAGCTGATTCCGGATTTTCTCTAATCTGCTCTATCCTTCCACGTTGTATGATCAACATGGCCTGCTGGACAGGGATACCATATTCAATGGATTCTTCAATTGTATCAGTCAGTAATTCAACGATTTCATCCAGATTGTATTGGTTATCAATGTGATAAAGTGCCAGATTATGAGTGCTCTGTAATTTACTTCTGTAAATGTTCTGCTCGTCAAAAATTTCGATAGCTCTGCGGGTAGCTGTGATCGACTCTTCCGAGCGTCCCAACTCTTTGTAGGCGATCCCCAGATTTTGCTGAACTAACCCATGCCTGTAACCAACAGGCTGGTCCTCAATGAGTGAGTTGGCTGTTTTAAAATTTTCAAGGGCTTCTTCGTATTCACCAATAGCATAATAAACCAACCCGATGTTGATGTACATATCAGACAGCTCCACGGGATTCCCACTCTCTTTTTCGATTTCGAGTGCCTGTTGATAATAGCGAAGAGCTTCATCATGCTGTTTGAGATTATCATAGCATACACCCATATTGTTCAAGATCCGTACCCTGAAGGAGGAATCTCTTTGGGCATAATCGCTATTGAGTGCTACCCGGTAGCTGTCGAGCGCAAGGTTGTAGTAATCCTTGAAATAATAGGCCGTGCCTTCTGCATATTTTGCCATCACATAGAGCGAATCGTCAGCCTGAATATTTTCCTGTAAAATGAGCTGTTCCACAATTTTAAGTGTGCTGTCAGGATAGTTCGGCAAAAATTCCAGGCCCCTGGCAAGTTTATCAGCAGCCGTTATTGGTCCGGGTTGCTCATTGTCAACCTGGTCATCTTTTAAAGGAATAAAGGCGATAAGAGCCGGCAAAGTCAAGAACAGAAGATACCGACAGGATGGTAAAAAGTGTTTCATTCCAGAGTTTAAACTAAAAGTTTGACTTTTTCACATTAAATAAAGTCTTCATTTCATAGTGGCTTTTAATGTTACCGGCTCCGGGGCTTCGTGGTTGACGTTGTTTCAGTGTTAAAGTGGTGTTGAAATGATGTTGTCGTACCTCTCAAAAATTAGCCTTTAAACTGCATTTGAAAAATGTAATCAGTTTTGTGAAGTGAAGTTTTTTATTCTTCATCATCAAAAATTTCCTCAATCTGTTTCTCAAAAAGTCTTGCAATTTTAAATGCCAAGGGTAAACTGGGATCATACTTTCCGGTTTCAATTGCATTCACCGTCTGTCGTGATACATCCAATGCGCCGGCCAGGTCTGCCTGGGTCCAATCGTGTTCTGCCCGCAGTACTTTCAGCCGGTTCTTCATTTGTACCTCCAAAAATTCACAAATACCAATACGAGGTAGCTAAGGGCAATCAGAATGATTAAACCGGAAATATCCGCATCAAATGGGATAATGTTTGTAACATCCAGCATAGAATATGCGATCCCTCCCACAACAGCTACACCCAAAGAAATTCCCATCGCTTCCAGATGAATTTTTTTCATCAACTCATCCAGAGTGTTTAAGTGTTTGATATTGGCTATGATCATTCCTATTCCAACTCCAACATTCAGGAGTATTGCGAGAGAGTTGATCAGATGATTTTCTCCCCAGAACAGTGCGGGGCCAAAAGCAGGAATTGTCAGAGTCAGCATCCATAAAATGGTCCATTTAGCAAGCCGGATCGTGGTTTGCTTGGTCTCTCCCTGCCAATTGCTCGTTTCTATTTTTTCTTTTGTCATATGTCTATGTAATTTGTCTTTATGTTAAGTAAACTTTACATAGTTTACGACAAAAAAATACTTATGTCAACCTTGCTTTACATTTTATTATGTGGAAGCCAGTCCGTGTCCGCCCGCCGGCACAGTTTCTATTTGTTCACCAAATTCGGCGATCATCGGCCGCCCTTTACCGATCGCTTCCTGAACTGCGGGCAATGAAAGAGACGCTCGATGACTCTCTTGATCCTTCCAGACTTCCGTAACCCAGATGACATCATCCTCTTTTGAATCTTTCGATATGATATAGCTCAGGCAGCCCGGCATATCCCTGGTTCCTTCTAACAGGATGTTGATCAGATTATCTCGCTGTCCATCTGTTGCCGTTATTTTTCCAATCAATCCGTACATATTTGGGACCCTTTTGGTTTGTTTGTTGGTAAATAGTTGTATCGGAGCAATGATACCGGCTGCTGCCGCGCTAGTTTTGAAGATAAAGTCTTTTCGTGTGATTTTGTGCATTTGGGTGCCATTGCATTAAAAGTATATATTTTATCCACTTTGTTATTTAGGACTCGTCGACCTTTATAAGTACACGTTCAATCAACTCTTCCAAAATTCGAAAATTCGTCTTCTGGATTTTATCAATAATTGGTTTAACAGCTTTCAGATGCCCTTTGTTTTTGGCTGCAACTAACACACCAAGCGAACCGGTTGATTAAACTCTTTTAAAACCGTATCTGTGATATGAAGTTTGCCGAAAAGCTTTCTCAGAAGGTCGAGTTCACCAATTTTGTAAAACAAAATAAGGCAACTTGTATCAGATACTATGATGCCGGGCATTTTCTATATCTTCGTCAAGTTCGTCTGCGGGATGGTTGATTAGAGAAACATTGTACTCAGCAAGCAGCTCCATGAATGTTTCTTTCGAGTAACCGGTCAGTTCGGCAGCTTGACCCAGTGTCAGTTTCCCTCTTTCATACAGTTTAGACGCTAATGACATTCTAGCCTCCTTATCATCAATATCCACTGTATTCGGTATGTTTATCGTTAACGTCTTCATCTTACAAATGTAACTAATTTTTCTAAATAACGATAATTACTGACCAATGATCAAACTTTTCAGGAAATTGTAGAAGTAGAATCTTTTTGAAACTCCTGGACCACTTCCCGTCGAATTTGCTCAGCTCACTTTTTTGGAATATTCATTCCCTCAATACTGGATATTCCGGACCATACTGAC
>DEMS01000017.1:0-54841 GCA_002359315.1 Bacteroidetes bacterium UBA2664
GCTTGACAAAGTCATAGTATTCAATGTGACGTATTAAGTTTTTGTTTTTAAACAAAAACCACCCCGTCGGTTCGAGCGCAGTCCCGACGCTTTTTCGGGACGTAGTCGAGAACTCTCTGTAAAAGCGATGATTCCTTAGACTACACTCCGCTGTGACATAATCGAGGAGCGACTCGTCACCGTCATTCTTTCCTTGAGTCAAAGCCTTTCCCAAAACCCCAAAGAAGAATAGCTACCAGCAATCCGGGATAAAAAGGCTCTACACCGAGAAACATGGTGCCTCCAAATTCCGGTGCATAGAAGGTACCTAATATCAGCCAGGAGAAGGAGACAAATGTGCAACCAATAATGGAGTAATATACGTACACGCCCGGCAGACGGAACGGGGTTAGATAGATTCCCAATACCGGTATTAAGAGGCCCGGAATAAAAACGGATCCGATAATGTACCAGAGGTCAATCACGCTTGGATAGATCAGAATGAGAATAATACCCAGAATTGCGCTGATCAAAATACTGATGCGTGTGAGAAGGTTTGGTTTTACTGATGGAAAATATTTACTCAAATAATCACGCCCAAGGGTTTGTCCTGATATAAAAAGATAACTATCCAGTGTGGACATAATTGTCGCTAACAGTGAGACGAAAAAGAGTCCTTTTAAACCAATTGGCAGGATTTGATCCGCAAGAATTGGATAAGCCATAACCGGATTCTCCAGGCCGTCACCCAGAATGGCAAAGGCATACAGGCCTGCGAAACAGGTTAGGAAGTCAAAGCCAATCCAGAATGCAATGGATATAAACACCCCTTTCCGGGCTGTTTCAGGAGATTCGGCGGCAGCAGCCCGTTGGTGGAAACTTGGGTCGACAAATGTCCAGAGGGCGATAAAAAACCAGACCAGAATATATTGCCAGCTGTTGCCTCCGGTAATATCGAGATGAGTATCGGGAAGGGAACGGATGAGTGTGCCAAATCCTCCAAACTCATTGATGGAAAAAATGAGAAGCATGATAAACCCGCCAAACATCAATACGATCTGTAAAATATCTGTTCGTATGACTGCGCCAAACCCGCCTATCGTGATATAGAGAACTGAAAAAAGTGCAACAAGAGATGCGTACATTAGAAATGGAGCATCACCCCCCACAAGAAATTGGAAGAGAAGCCCCAACATCAAAATATAGGGTGCCGGACTCACTAATATAAATATTGGCAGGGCGCTGATTCTGCCGGCTCTTGCACTGTATTGATTTGATATGGCTTCCGGAATGGTAAGGGCTTTATTGAGGCGGATTTTACCGGCCAGAAAGATGGCAAACATTGCCGAGAAGAAGTAAAAAGGAAATCCAAGGATTAACCACTGAGAAATGCCAAACTGATAACTCCACTCTCCTATGCCCAAAATCCCGCCATACCATGTTGAAACCAGGGTTGCTACAAATGCAGGAAGGGTTACTTTTCTGCCGCTGAGAAGGAAATCCTCTTCAGAATCGGCTTTCCATCCCTTTTTCCAACTGATCCAAATGAGGAAAAAGAAATATGTGCCGACAATAAACCAATCAATTAAAGAAAATTCTGAACTCAAAAAGCTATCCTATGTGATTCATAATTAGCAAAAGGTCTCCTTTTTTAAATTCAATTTCGACATTTTTTTCAACGGTCTCATTGGAAGTGCCATCCCGAACACCATTTTTAAGGGACTCATTGTTTAGAGGATAACGCAAACCCCGGGTCGTTAAGCCTGTAACTTCACCGGAAAGCGGTATGAGTGAAAGTGAGCTATGTAACGGATACTGTTCCTTAAAGGGGGACTCAATGATTTTTAAAGTCGAAAATTGATCTTTGAAACTAATTTGACGAAACATATCATTGAATTGCAGCAGGACCGATAAATTTTTTAATGTATGGTCGACGCGTTTTCCTGTAGCTCCAAATACGATTACATCTGTTGCGTTATTTTTAAGAGCAATGGAAAGTGCTTTTTCCAGATCATTCGTTTCTTGATCAGAATTTTTAATAACGGTTGCATTCTCTTTGCCGGTCACGATATAACTGTCAAAATCACCGGTAATGATATCCGGATTTAAATCCAGTTCATAAGCCCTGTTCGCTCCTCCATCGGCCGCAATAAATAGATCGGTATCTTTCAATTCTGAAAGGATTTTCTCTCTATCCGGTATATCGCCGTCACAAAGTATTATCGATTTTATCATTATTTTCAATGTTCAATCAAAAAAGACAGTATCAAAAATTAAAAAAGTGATTAAATATAGAGAAGTTTATTTAAAGCTTTCATATGGTACCGGTTATTCAGGTTTGTGGTAAAAATATCTCAGATACATTAAAGTGGTAATAGATTGATGGAGAAATCCTCTATTCGGCTTAGAATATTGGAAATATCAGCATCATTAGAAAAATAGGTTGCTATCGGTAGTGAGAAGCGTGATTTTTGAGTCCAACGTGAATAAACAGTTAATGCAGATCAACCATGTTCAAAGAATTTCTGAAAAAGATTAAAAGTTTAAACCCATCCATTCGAATCGGTGTTTTGTCACATATTCGACCGGATGGAGATTGTATTGGTTCTCAGATAGCACTTTGCAGATGGCTGCAGCTGCAGGGCTTTGAGGTTTCAGCATTTAATGATGATGAGGTGCCGGAAAATTTGGAGTGGCTGCAAAAAAATGTGACCATTGAGAAACCGGATCATGAAAAATTGGATTCTTGTGAGCTATTTATTTTGGTTGATGGAAATGCTACTCATCGGTTTGGTTCATTTGAAGAGTGGTTTAAAGGCAAAAAACAACCGGTTTGGGTCATAGATCATCATCCCGATCCCGAACCCATATTTGAAATTACTATATCTGAAACCGGCGCATCATCCACCTGTGAATTGATTTATGAACTCTATGCTCAGGATGATTTAAGTCGTATCGATCCGGAGATCGCCAAGGCACTCTACACGGGTATTATTACGGATACAGGCTCTTTGCAATTTGAAAGTGTTACACCAAAAACGGTCGAAATTACAGCTGATCTATTGAGAAAGGGTGATTTTAAGCCAAATGAAGTGATTGAAAGAATCTATTCCAATAAATCCATTGAGCAGATGAAACTGCTAAGTGCCTCTCTTGAGACGATTCGATTATTTAACAATAATCAAATTGCAGTGATGTACGTTACAGAAGAGATGTTGAATAATTCCGGTGCCACATTTTCTGATTGTGATGGGTTTGTAAATTATCCACTCAGTATTGGGGGTGTAAAAGCGGCGATTTTAATGAAAGATCAAGGCAGTGAAGGGATACGAATGAGTTTGAGGTCGAAAAGTGATCTTGATGTAAATATTTGGGCACGAAATTTTGGGGGCGGCGGACATAAAAAAGCAGCCGGAGCCTGGCATTCGGGTCCTATTGAAATTGCAATAAAAGAAGTTGTAAATGAAGGTGCTAATCAATTAAAAAACATTGATAAATAAATTTAAACCTATATTTCTGTTTGTGATACTGTTGATGCAACCGGCTTGTAATCATGATAGGGAGACGGGTGCACTTGAAGATTCTGAGGCTCCATTTTCAGCAGCCTATATAGAAGAATTTAATTCTGACGATAACACATTAAATGCGGAATCAACAGACGGTGTAGTTTCCGGGACAATCAATGAAAGCAGATCGAATGCAATTACAAGAGCCGTTGAAAGGGCGAGTGATTCAGTTGTAAGTATTATGACCATTGAACAGAGACGAACCTTCGAAACGCTAGAAGAAGAGTTATTGCAATACTTTTTCGGGCAGATACAGCGTGAAAATACCAGAGCAGGGTCCGGGTTTGTGGTGAGTGAAGATGGTTTGGTCGTGACAAATCAACATGTCGTTGGTAATAATCCGAGTGAAATAATGATATACACAACCGACGGGGAGTCCTATCAAGCAGAACTGCTGGGCAGTGATGAACTTACCGATATAGCGTTATTACAAATCAAGTCGGATGAGGTATTTGAGTTTGTAGAGTTCAGTGATTCGGAAGAAATTATGGTTGGAGAGTGGGCTATTGCACTTGGTAATCCATTTGGGCTATTTGATGATGGAATGCCAACGGTCACGGTTGGAGTAGTGAGTGCGATTAACAGAGATTTTCAGGCAGACCCCAATCAACCCAGAATTTACATTGATATGATTCAGACAGATGCGGCTATAAACCGCGGGAATTCAGGGGGGCCACTATTAAATAGTGAAGGAAAAGTAATCGGCATCAACACATTTATTTATACCGGTGGTACCAGCGCAGGTTTTGTGGGACTGGGTTTTGCAATTCCGAGTAATAGAGTGGACCGGATTATCTCTCAATTGATGACAAGTGGCGTTGTTCTACTGGATTATGATACGGGAATGGATTTTACATCCATGACGGAAGAACTGATCTATAGACACGAACTGCCATATGTACGGGGATTGCTTGTTACAAGTGTGAATAAAAACGGGCCGGCATATGAGAGTGGAATCATGCCGGGGGATGTTATTGTTAGTATCGGTAATGAGAGGGTAATCAGTGAAATGCATGCGTGGGCACTTTTAAGAGACTACGATGAAGGGGATAATATGTATATTGAGTTGATTCGGGATGGAGATCTCTATAAAACAGAGATGATGCTGAGGCAGAAGATTACTGTAAATTAAAAGAGCCGCAACCATCGCATAGTTGATTACGGCTCTTCTCGCTCTTGATTCACTATTAATCGTTCGCATAGACGTCACTCTTAATGAGCAGTCTACTTATATGAACTAAAAAAGTGATATCCCTTACAAAAAAAATAAAAATAATTAGTAAGTAGTTGTAAATATTAGACTAATTACGATTCATAAGATTCATAAAAAATGTTAATTGAAAAAGAAAATCCGGATAGAACAGAGTATGCTATAGAAGTTCCGGATGGGCAGCTGACTGATATTCGTCTCGATAAGTATATTACATCCTTTGTGCAGAATGCCACACGAAACAAAGTGCAGAAAGCGATAAAAG
The DNA here is from genome assembly GCA_002359315.1 of Bacteroidetes bacterium UBA2664. Lineage (GTDB taxonomy): Bacteria > Bacteroidota > Rhodothermia > Balneolales > Balneolaceae > Rhodohalobacter. Next base: position 5,021 of record DEMS01000017.1, read on the forward strand.
ATGGACATGTTCTTGTAAATGGCAAGTTGGAAAAGTCTTCATATATCATGCAGCCCGGTGATAAAATTGAGATATCCATTCCAAAACCACCGCCACCTAAAGCGGTTGCAGAGAATTTGGAACTTGATATTGTTTATGAGGATGAAGACTTGTTGGTTGTAAATAAATCCCCTGATATGGTGGTTCACCCTGCATTTGGGAATTGGAGTGGCACGTTGGTAAATGGGTTAATGTATCATACAGACCGAAATTTATCCAAAGTTGGGAAAGGTGAAAACCGGCCGGGCATCGTCCATAGATTGGATAAAGATACCAGCGGATTGCTGGTAGTAGCCAAAAACGATGTTTCACATCAAAAGCTTGCAAAGCAGTTTTCAAAAAAAGAGGCGGAACGAACTTATTGGGCGATTGTTTGGGGAACACCGCCGGAAGAGGGTACAATAGAGGGCAATCTTGGCCGATCACCCAGTAACAGGAAAGTGATGACCGTTCTGAAAGAGGGTGGCAAAGAGGCGGTTACTCACTTTAAAAGATTGGAACTGTATGATCATTTGGCACTACTGGAGATTCGGCTTGAAACCGGCCGTACTCATCAGATAAGGGTTCATATGCAGAAACAGGGATTTTATGTTTTTGGTGATACAACTTATGGTGGCAGTACCGTTCGATATGGGCCGAACACAGGATCTCGAAAAAGCATGTTTAAAAACATGTTTGCAAAATTACCTCGCCAGGCGCTACATGCAAAAACATTAGGTTTTGTGCATCCAACGACTGAAAAATTTATTGAATTTGATTCTGAACTGCCTGAAGATTTTCAGTTTGTACTGGATAAAATTAGAAATAATTGTAAATACAAGGATTAAAAAATGTCGAAGCAATCCAAAAAAATAGATATAGAAGTTATTTTAGATAAAGAGAATGTACCGGAAGATATCATCTGGCAAGCAACAGATTTAGAAGGATATGATAAAGCATCCTGCAGGGCCATGATTTTATCACTTTGGGATCACACCAATAAAGATACTCTTCGCCTGGATCTTTGGACGAAGGATATGACTGTAGATGAGATGAAAATATTTTTCCATCAAACACTGGTGACGATGGCTGACACGTTGGAAAATTCTACCAATGATCCAAGAATTAGTGGAGATATGAGAGATTTCTGTGATTACTTCGCAGAAAAGATGGAAATCAGTCAATCCTGAAAATTAGAGGATTGACTGCAGAATAGTTGTTATCTTATCGTTGATTGCAACAGAGTAGATGAGAATCAGATTTTAATACGAACCAGGATATCCAGTCATGCAATATTTGGAATTTGAACAACCCATTGCCGATTTAGAGAAAAAAATCGAAGAGTTAAACGAACTCTCTGTTGGCGATGAGGTATTGAAACCTGAAATTGATCGGTTGCGAAAAAAGGCAGATCAACTCAGAGAATCCATTTTTAGTAATTTGACCCGGTGGCAAAGAGTTCAGCTTGCCCGCCATCCGGAGAGGCCCTACACCCTTGATTACATTCACCTGATTGCAGATGAGTTTGTTGAACTGCACGGGGATCGATATTTTGCAGATGATAAAGCTATGATTGGGGGGCTGGCTACAATTGATGGGCAGACGGTTATGATTATTGGCCAGCAAAAAGGAAGAGATACGAAATCGCGTCAATATCGAAATTTTGGAATGGCAAACCCGGAAGGGTACAGGAAAGCGTATCGGTTGATGAAACTGGCCCAAAAATTTGGGATTCCTGTTGTTACATTTCTTGATACACCGGGAGCATTTCCGGGTCTTGAGGCAGAAGAGAGAGGGCAGGCGGAAGCAATTGCCAAAAATTTAAAATTAATGGCAACTTTAGAAGTGCCAATTGTAACCATAGTTATTGGCGAAGGCGCCAGTGGCGGTGCATTGGGAATTGGCATGGGCAATGAGATCTATATGATGGAGAATACATGGTATTCTGTAATATCACCTGAATCATGTTCATCCATTCTTTGGAAAACCTGGGAGTTTAAAGAGCAAGCAGCGTCTGCATTGAAATTAACGGCGAAAGACCTTCTGGAATTGAAAATAATTGATGGGATAATCAGTGAACCTTTAGGTGGTGCTCACAGGGATTTTGAAAAATCAGCGGATGCAGTAAAAAAACAGATCATGAAGAGTCTGAAACAGTTGAAGAAAAAGAAAGCGGATGCTCTCATAGATCAGAGAATTAAGAAATACTCAGAGATGGGTGTTTGGACTCAAGCAACGAAGAAGTAGTACATTTGTCGAAGGATCTTTGAAAAAGAATAGGATCTTTAAGTAGCATGATATTCTTTGATATCAATATTTGAGATAGCTCAGATATCAAAAATTTTATAATCTGTATATCGGAGAAAAGGTTGGGTATCTTAAAATGAGTGATAAATGGCTCTATTCAGGTGTTTGGTTTTCACTTTTTTTGATCCTTCTCTTTTCAATGGGTGGTGGCATTTGGGGAGCCGATTCTACGTTTGGTCATTGGACCGGAGATATGTTTCGCAACTTGTGTCATCAGGATCCTAACCGGTCTTTTTATGTGAATAATCTTCAAATGGCGGTAAATAGCAGATGCTTTGGTGTGTTTGCAGGATTATTTTTGGGATGGACCCTCATCCCGCTTTTTGTAAAAGCTAAACTTAAAAAAAACCCATTTTTATGGTTACTTTTGCTTGCACTCATCATACAAATCATCGATTATGTGGGAAATCATTATGAGTTGTGGGTTAATAGCAATGAGTCACGGCTAATATTTGGTTGTTTTTTAGGATTATCAGCGTCATTATCTATTTACGATCTCTTTAAATCAAAAAATCAAAAATCATTATGAACGAAGAAAAAGAAAGTGAATTTGAGAAACTAACATTTCAGGATTATTTACCGTCAAGTACCCTTGTTGGAGTCATCTTTGGCCTGGTAACATCCGTAGTCGGGCTCTTTTTTATTTATCAGCAAATAAACTCAGAACCTTCTACCAGTATGTTGGGAATGTTTATGGGAAGTCTCAGCATGTTGGCCGTGTGCCTTATTGCGGCATGTGCAGGTTTAGTTGCGGTTTGGCATTTCACTAAAGAAGTAACATCCACACTTAAGCTTGGGCAAGGGGCCGTAATTGGATTTCTCACCGGAGCCGTAATTGCAGTAGTCAGTGTTCTATTATCAGAACTATGGGCTACATTCATCGACCCTGAAATGATGAGAAATTATGCGGATTCCATGATTGCTAATTTTGAGGCCATGGATATGCCACAAAGTACTTTGGATGATATTGCAGAATCATTTGAGGAAGGTGATTCTATGTTCAGACAATTATTCATCAACATTCCTCTATATGGCGTTTTGAATCTGATAACAGCTCTCATCGGAGTTAAAATCTTTGCAGACAAACCGGAGGATACTTTTTAGTCTGAATGAATGACTTAAGTACTTCTTCAAATCGAATTTTGCAATCCTGGGTGGATCGGAATGGATTTTCACACTGGGCGATAGCAATGCTTTGGCTTCTGGTAGCACTCATTCTATTTCAGGTGGGTGCCGGTATCTTTGTTGTATTGATGCTCTTTGCAACAGAAGGGGTCATTAGTCAGGCCGAAATAGCAGATTTAATCGTTTCAAGAGTAGATCTGCTATTTATTGCGAATTCAATAGGCCAAATTCTCTTCATCGGTTTGGCAACGTTCATTGTTGTCAATTTAAATCGGGCAGAAGAGTCAAAGCTTAGTTTTTTGCGGCTAAAATGGTTTGATAACACTCTTAAATACACTATTTACAGCTGCATTCTCATCGTAGTTGTGCAGCCGGTTGTGATCTATCTGGGGTTTTTAAACTCAATCCTACCCATACCCGACTGGCTGAATTTGGCACAAGAAGGACAGTACGAAATGATTCTTAATTTTCTAATGACAGAGGGAGTGATTTTTTATGCCTTAATCGCCATCGCTGTTATTCCCTCTATTTGTGAGGAGATACTTTTTCGGGGCTATATTTTAAGAGCGTTTGAAAAAAGCTGGGGAATCATAATCGCTATTCTGGTATCCGGACTTCTTTTTGGTTTATTCCACCTTCAAGCAGCAAACCTATTGCCACTTGCGGCGTTAGGTGTGGTATTGGCAGTTATGACCTGGTTAAGTGGATCCATCTGGCCTGCAATATTTGCACATTTTGTCAATAATGGGGTGGCGGTCATTGTAGGTATAAATTTTCCGGAGCTGTTTTTCCAGGATATCAGTTATGAAAATCTACCTCCCATTTGGTTTCTCATTGTCAGTATTGTATTGACTTGTTTAATTATTTATGCAATGTTGAAGAGCAAAACCGAATCAGAAATTCTTATATAGAATTACCTGTATCTGATTACTTTGAATGGTAACTTTATGGACCACAAATGAATCGTCTATGTTAAAAGGATCAGAGCCAAATAAAATTGATAATTGGATATGTCTGCTCGAAAGAGGAACAGAGTATGAAGTTCAACTGATCAAAAGTTACCTGGATAATTTAGGAATACCCTGTAATGTACTCTCAAAAAGAGATTCCTCTTTTACACAAAATTTTGGTGAATTATCCATGGTTTATCTATATGTACCGAAAAAATTTGAGAAATCTGCAAGAAAAGCGTTGGATGCATTGAATGAAGAGATGGAGAGTGATCATTCCAATGATTCCGAAATAACCGGTAATGAAACCTGAATCTATTGAGTGAACTAAAAACAAGGGTTCTTATCGCGATACCATTGGCAATCCTGGTACTGGGTATTACATGGCTTGGTGGGCTCTTTTTTGAGTTGTTATTTGGAGCGATTGCTCTAATTACCATTTGGGAGGTTCACAGATTGTTAAAAATGGCCGGATCTGAAGGGTTTTTCTATCTCTCCATTCTAATTGCAGCAACGATTTGGAATGCCCCCCTGCTTCCATATTATGTCGTATCCACATTGGCAATCATCATCCTTTTGATTTCTGTGGGTACTGTGATTGGTACAAAAAATAATTTTAAAGAGCGATGGTTTAGTACACTATTCACCGGTATTTATGCCCCTGTAGGATTTTTAATGATGGTTCATATTCGAAATTTAGGTATTGAATCAGAAGGGTTATGGTTAACGCTCACTCTTTTTTTGATGATCTGGGGCAATGATATTTTCGCATATTTTGGAGGCAAAACATTTGGCAAAAGGCCGCTTGCTCCTAAAATAAGTCCCAAGAAAACATGGGAAGGGTTTTGGTGGGGTTTTGCAGGTTCAGCGGTGGGTTTTTTAATCGTCTTTCTATTGGCAAATCCATACCCTCTCTCAATATGGAGTATTGTCCCTGCTGTATTGATCATCAGTATCATGGGTCCGCTTGGCGATATCACAGCCAGCAGTTTAAAACGAAGGGCGAATGTAAAAGATTCCTCTTCAATATTGCCGGGTCACGGTGGATTTTTTGATAGATTTGACTCATTAATACTCTCGGCTCCATTCCTGTTTTTCTTTTTCTTCTACATGTTGAGGATTTATTAAGGCTCATCTGTTGTTATCATATGAAAATCACCAAAGAACGATCATTTTATGGAGTCTAAAAAAATATTGATTACGGGCGGTACCGGCTTTATAGGCTCATATTTGTCCGATCAGTTACTTAAGCAAGGGCATTATCTAACCATCATCACCCGCTCTCCGGGCCGATATAGTGAAGAGCAAGCTAAAAATATGCAATATGTTGGCTGGGATGATGATCTCATAGATGTAGTGAACCGTTGTGACTACATAATCAATCTGGCCGGAGAGAGTTTATTTGGGCAGCGATGGACAAATGAAGTCAAGAGTTCCATTTATGATAGCCGGATATTGACTACGCGAAAACTAGTCACATTAATTAAAAAAGCAGATAAAAAACCGGAATTATTTATATCTGCTTCTGCTGTCGGTATCTATGATGATAACGGGGATAAAATTCTGGATGAATCGAGTCCGCCGGGATCCGATTTTTTGGCAGAGGTTTGTAAAGATTGGGAGAATGAAGCTTTAAAAGCGTCCGAATATGGAGTTAGAGTAGCAATTCCCCGATTCGGAATTGTACTTGAAGAGAACGGCGGTATGATGGAGAAAATGTTACTTCCTTTTAAAATGTTTGTGGGCGGACCGATCGGCAGCGGGAACCAATATATACCCTGGGTTCATATGAATGACTTATGTAAAGCAATCCTATTCCCAATTGAAAATCATGAATTGCAAGGCCCATATAATGTATGTTCACCAGAGCCTCAACCCATGGATGTATTTGCTGATACTCTTGGGAAAGTAATGAATAGGCCTTCCTTTTTTAAGGTACCGGAGAGTCTATTGAAACTTGTTTTGGGAGAGGCTGCACAACCGGTTTTAGGAAGCCTAAGGGTTCAGCCGAAAGTGCTGCAAATCTCCGGGTTTGAATTTGAATTTGAAGATCTGGAAGAGGCAATAGCTGATATTATCTGACATCCGGCAGAAGATGTAAAAATAATAAAATCCTAAAAATATTACTCCCCTTCAGAGGCGTTTTCGAGACGTGTTGAGTATATCGTCCAGCTTTGGATTCCATTACGGGTTAGAGCAATGATCTCCATATTTCCATCTCCAAAGTAATCACTGATAACCGGATGACTCATTCCGGTCGTTGGCAGATCTAAATGTCGCTGGCCACTTAAAATATCCCACGCGTAAATACGCCCGAAATCAGCCAGTGCTACAAGGTCTTGTCTGTCATCCCCATTGATATCAAGAATGATGGGCCTGTGAGTTTCTGATGAGGGTTGACCTAATGATTTGGTAAATACCAACTCACCATTCGGTTGATATAAGAATATTGATCCGTTCGATGATTGCAATACAATCAAATTATTACGGACAAGTTCTGTTCCATTTAAGTTTCTGTATAATACTTGAGCCTGACTTGGGGTGACATTCAGGCTGCTATTAGATACAGTTAGTGATTGAACTTCCAATGATTCGGATTGTAGAGTTGTTGAAAGTGAGTCTGAAAATAGCGGCTGAAGCCCCACTGAGTATAGATTCCCGTCAAGACCTGCACCTAAAATGTGATTTTCAAATTTTTCAGGTCTGCCCTGCATTTGAGATGGTAGAAACTGCGGATATCCTGTTCTTCGAAGCCCATTTACATACCATCCATGCAGTGTATTTTCCGCAAATACAAATAATGACTTTGTACCATTCAGTTCGGTTATCAACGGGGCAAATCGAACAACCGAATTTGTACTCTGTGGCCAGCCGTTGATCGCCTGACCACGGGCATTCAGGATATGGATATTTCTGTCGGCTGTGGCAAGAATCAGTTCGGCTACACCATTTCCCGTAAAGTCCATTACTGTTAAAGGGGTTGTTATCTCTTCACCAACAGAAACAGGGAAGTTGGGTAACAGATCACCGCTTCGATTCCAGGCATATACTTTGTCGCCGGCAGCCTGCATAATTACATTTTGATTGTTGCCATACCAATCATACACAACCGGGGAACCAATCGGTATATCATCATTTGTTGATGTTTTTACAACGGCTGTACCGTCGGATGCAAGAATGAAGACGGAACTGTTAACTGTAGAAAAAACAATTTCCTCTCGAACACTACCCGATAAGTTAGCAAAAACAGGTTTTCCGGTCAGATCTGTATCACCAATTGGGAAGGTCCACTGCTCTTGATTAGGGCGCTCTGACATTTCACGCTCAAAATTAGAAAAGGTGATTTCTAGTTCATTTCCACCGGGCTGCAACCGAGTTGCAATAACGAAATCATCCAAATTACTGATTACTCTGTTGAGATAATTTTGGGGAAAGAGCCAGGGTTGAATATAAAGGCTAAATCGTGGGGAATTCATGTAAAAAATTGAACTGAGTGAGCCACCCAGTGAGTTTCTGACTTTGGTATAATCGTCATTATAAAACATAACCCTTCTGCGTTCAGAGTCGCCGCCAACACTCTCAGCCAAACCCTTTCTTTGGGCTATTGATATGACTTGATCGTAAAGCGTCAGATAGAAATTTTCCATTGTATTCAATTCAGATCCAAATACTTTCCCAAGTATTTGGCTATCGATGGAGTACGTATTGTTATCTCTGATGATCAAATTCCGCTCAGTGAGATTATCTAAAAAATTCCTGATAGACGTAGGGTTATTAACCGATCTCAAAAAAAGATATTCACTGCTACTGGTAGGCCCCGACTCTGCAAATGCAACAAATGCTACTTCATCACCAAGATCTTGTTGCAGGGCCTCAATGGTGCCTGAATTGCTTTCCAAAAACTGATCTGTTTCATGATTAAGTTCAAAATCTACTTCAAAGAACGCACCCGGATCTAATCTAAAAATGGAAAAGGCCGCTGCACTAATCGGGATAAACCGATCCAATATAAAATCTTGTGGGGTTGAACTGACAGATTCTAACAGGGTTGATTTCTCTCTTTGAAGTTGCATAGAACCTGCAAATTGCCAATTCCAATCACTATTTTCATTTTGATTAAGCTGGAAAACAGCAGGAGAAGATCCCTGAAAAATATCATTTAGAAATGGCCTGAATGTTACTTGTGCCAACTGTTTTGTCCATGTATCCAAAGCAGGGATATTCAGTATAAATGCCCCATTTGATAAATCCTGTTGAGTTATGTTAAGGTTGTTTTCTTCACCATGAAGGGTTCGGAGAGCACTTTCAATAGCTAAACTTGATTCAGAGAATAGGGTATAATTTCCTATTTCAACCCAAAAAAGAACTCTATCCGCCATGAAAAATTTTTCAATTGTAGTTCCTAAAAATTCATACTGATTTTGTTCAAAATCTCTTTGATAGAGTGCGGTTAATCGAGATTTCAGCCCGGAGATTTGATTTGTTATCCACAGAGGCTGCCAGTCATTGGATGTATCGGGATAAAGGAGAAGAGCGTTAACGATGATTTGTGATTCGCTGTTTTCCTGAACATTTGTAACGATTTGGAATGCAGATGGCGTGATATCATCCAGAAGCGGAAGATATTGTGCCGTTAAAAATTCGTTCAGAGATTGATTGTTTTCCGGTACAATGACAGCCAAGACAGATTCGGGAACCAAGTCAACCCATTGATCTGTTGATGTACGGCCACATGAGACAGTTACAAAGAATAACACCCATAAAGGAATATTTTTTACAGTAAAGATTTGTTTAACGAGCACCTGATTTTAAATAATATGTTTGATATGGAATGGTTATTCAAGTAGCTTAACAGACATTTTGCGAAAATGTTTCAAGCAGTGATGCATCTAAGGTAAAAACTTTTAGACTAATGAGCTTTCTAAATCCGATTTTTTTATTCGCTTTGCTAACGGTTGCGGTACCGTTACTTATATATCTGCTGAATATCAGAAAGCCAAAAAAAATCAGATTTTCAACCCTGGCTTTTTTTGAATCACTCAAAACAACTGCCTTGAAGCGTATAAAAATCAAGAGATGGCTGTTGTTGGCGATAAGATGCACTGCTATTTTAGTATTGGTATTGGCAGTTTCCAGGCCATTTTTACCACCGGAGATCGGATGGGGGGCAAACAATGAACCAAAAGTTGTCGCCATTATTATTGACAATGGCCCAAAGATGGATCAAATAACTCGTGAAGGGCCGTATCTGGAGCAGGCTATTGGAATAGCTGAAACGGTGATCGACATGTTAGGAAGGGATGATCGCGTTACATTGGATGTGACACATGGTACCGGTATGAATACACCGCTATTGGGCGGACGCTCAATCAGATCTTTGTTGAATGATATTGAGGTTAGCAATGCCGGAAACTATTCAGATGTCAGGATAAAAGAGTTGGCAAATCGATTGATTCAGGAGAATGAACCGAATAAGATGATCTACTTTATTACAGAAGCCGGTCTATCAATGAAAAGTAAATTGGAGGCTCTGTCTGAGGAAGAATTTGAAAATATATTCTTACAAATTGTGAAAGTAGAAGGTTCAGATGCCGTAAATATCGGTTTTGAACGGGTGGCACTTGAAACGTCTGTTGGAGGACAATCGGATCTCCGGCAGTTGCGAGTGGTTGTAAGGAATTATGGGTCGCGCTCTGCGAGTAACGCTTTTATAAGCCTAATCATGGACGACGAACTTGTAACACAACAATCCTTTACTGCAGACAGTGAATCTTCTACAGAATTTGTGTTTGAAATACCTTCATCGGAAAATCAATTTAGTGCAGTTGAACTATTGATTGAAGGGGATGATCTGGTATTTGATAACAGATATTATGCTTCTATTAAATCACCAGATATTAAAAACATTCTTGTTCTCCATGAGGATATAAATTCTGAAGGCGCTATGAGCAGTTATCTAAGGCCGATGCTGGAAGTTGCAGCTGAGGATGAAACAAGATTCCAGATAGAGTTTAGAGAGATTGAGAGTGTTCAGGTATCAGATATAAGTGAGTATGATGCGATCGTATTAGATGCATTAAGAACCATCCCGGACTATCTGAGTCAGCCGCTATTGGATCGGGTTCAAGAGGGTGCGGGACTGCTATTAATACCCGCTGCTACAGGGAGTTTAAATAACTATAATCGATTAATCGGTTTTAGCGGATCATCCGGATATTTGAATATTATTGGCAGTTATGGATCATTTGATTCGGTCGATCGAATGGCTGTTCCATCGGACGGACATCCTGTCATCGACAGATTATTTGACAGATCTGATGATGAAGAGCTGAGGTTGAATTTGCCGGAACTTTTTTACTATTTCGAAATTTCGCCATCGGATAGATCAACGGATTACGCAATTTTGAATACCAGAACGGGCAGTCCGCTTTTGATGGAATCAAGGATTGGCAATGGATCTATAATATACTCAGCTATTGGAACTGATCCGGGATGGTCAAACTTTCCAATTAAACCTTTTTTTGCACCGCTTTTCTTTAGAACTATCGATTACCTGGCAAGTGGAGAAACAGCTTCGCTCAATGTTCACTATTTGGGCAGTGAATTCAACTATATGAGCGAACAAAGTGTAGATATTATTGAATTTGAAAAAGATAGCGAAACGATCCTGCCTGAACTTAGACAAACTCTATCCGGGTCGGAGGTCAGGTATTCAGGAGTTGAGTGGCGACCGGGATGGTTATATCTGAAAACTTCCGGCCGTAATATACTATTTGGCGTAAATCAAGACACAATGGAATCGAATTTGAATACGTTAGAATTAGCAGATCTCACAGTGATCGTTAATGAGTCTTTCCAAAATGTCAGAGCTGTTCAATCAAGGCCGGATCAAACGCAATTTTCAGAAGATCTTGAAATGGCTTCATTTGGAAAGGAAATTTGGTATTGGTTTGTTATCATTGCCATCATTTTGTTACTATTGGAGTCAATCGTGTCTAGATCCTTTAAAGCTGAAACACTGAAATGAACTTATCGACCGATATTCATAGTCTTTTTGTGCTGCTATTAGCACTATTTACAATGGGGGCTACTTTTTTAGCGGCGTATACGGTTGCAAATGCATTGCGGCTGAGGAATATTCGTATTAGTTGGAAATCCGGTAAATTATTAGGCGGCCCGCTATTTTCGACTCTGTTTTTAGGATTTTTAGCAGCTGTAACATTTGTCGTCTACAGTAATCAGGTTGAACAGTATTATACAATAATCGGTTGTTATCTTTGGATGGGAATCTGTTGGTTTACGTCCAGTTATTTCACTGCGAAGTCCTATATAACGGATCATGGAATCGTTAAGAACATTAATGATCCTTCGCAAACCATAGCCTGGCATCAAATCAATGATTATGTTGAAAAACCATCTTCAAAAGGATCGGATTATGTCTTCATCTATAGAGAACACAACCATAAATGGGATCAGAATCGATTAATCCGGCTTGAACTTTTTGTTCCAGATCGGCGCACGTTAAAATTTGACAAAATTGTAGCACTGAAAATTGGCAGAATTGTGACGCCGGTTGTCGATTCCGAGTTTGATTTCAAATCATTTAAATAAAAGGGATAGGAACCCCACCCAATTTGTTAGAAGATATCAGAAAACCCACTCTTGAGAAAGAGAGAGCCATATTAGTTGGAATTTTTGGACCTGATACACCAAGATGGCTTGCAGAGGAGTATCTGGAAGAATTAATGTTATTGAGTGACACAGCGGGAGCTGATACTGCTGAGAAAGTATTGCAAAACCGTCCTCATCCAGACCCGACAACCTATATAGGAAAGGGTAAACTTCATCAGCTTAAGCAGTTAGTGGCCGAGAAAGAAGCAGATATTTTAATTTTTGATGATGAGTTGTCCGCGACCCAAATCAGAAATATTGAAAAAATCACAAAAGTAAAAGTCTTAGACCGAAGTGGATTAATCCTTGATATTTTTGCCTCAAGGGCAAAAACCGCTGCGGCAAAAACTCAGGTCGAGCTTGCACAACTGCAATATCTATTACCCAGGCTGACCCGCTTCTGGACTCACCTTTCCAGACAAAAAGGGGGAATCGGGACAAAGGGTCCGGGTGAAACACAGATTGAAACGGACAGGCGTCTGATTGGGAAACGAATATCAACTTTAAAGGAGAAGCTTGAAAAACTAGACCGGCAGCGAACCACGCAGCGAAAAGGCCGGGAGAGTCTTACCAGGGTATCATTGATCGGTTATACAAATGCCGGTAAATCAACACTAATGAATACATTGACCGAATCAAACGTTCTGGCTGAGGATAGGTTATTTGCAACGCTTGATTCTACCGTTCGCAGAATGCAGATGGCAAATCATGAAGTGCTGCTTTCTGATACCGTTGGTTTTATCCGAAAACTTCCTCACGGTCTGATTGAAAGTTTTAAATCAACACTGGATGAAGTAAGAGATGCAGATGTTCTCCTGCATATAGTAGATGCCAGTAACCGCCTTGTCAATGATTATATTAAGGTTGTTGAAGATACACTCAAAGAACTTGGGATGAACAACCCGAAAAAAATATTGGTTTTCAATAAGATCGATGCCATTGATCCTGAAAAACTGATCAATCTTAAACGAGAATTTCCCGGCGCACTCTACGTTTCGGCCTATCGGGGGATCGGTTTAGAAAAACTTCAAGACAGACTTGAAAAGATTATAGAAGAGAAGTACGTTGAGTTTGACTATCGAATACCAATGTCTCATTATAAAGCGGTGGCTTATTTACATGAAGTAGGAATTGTCGATACAGAACATTATGATGGAAACTACGTATCAATAAAAGGCAGCGTAACAAAAGAGGATAAAGAGCGATTTAAATCGATGTTATCTGATATAGAACCTTTGATCAAAAATTGAGATGTTAGCAAAAGAGATTTTAAATAATGACTTTGTGCCACTCCAACCAACGAGTCCGGTTTCAGCTGCGCTTGCAAAAATGGATGCATGGCAAACATCGAGTGTTCCAGTGGTTGAATCAATTACAAACAAATTAGTCGGACATATTTTGTTTGAGGATGTTGCGGATAGAGTGGATGAGTCGAGCCCGATTTCTGATCTGGAAATCAGGACTCCGATTTATACCCTTGAAAATCAACACATATTTGAAGTAGCCAGACAAATGTTGCAACATGAAGTCCGAATTTTATCAGTAATTGATCATTCGGATGCCTATTTGGGTGTTATTGAGAAAAAGAATGTTTTAGAAGCCCTGACGAACATGCTAAATGTAACGGTTGATGGCTCTGTTATTACCGTTCAAATGGCTAAATCAGACTTTACACTGTCCGAATTAGTTCATTTAATCGAAACTGAAGAGGCTAGAATCCTTGGATTAACGGTCGAGCCGTCCAAAGATCTGGAACCTTTTTTGGAGGTTTCAATAAAGGTCAATACTCAGGAAACGTCTGCCATTACATCATCACTTCGCCGTCATGGATATCTTGTTACCACTTCAAACCGTGCAGACCTGGTACAGATTGACTTAAGTACTAGAGCTGATGAATTGATGAGATATCTGGATGTCTGAAAGTTTTTCAGTCATTATCAAGGATTTTGGGAACATATTCTTTTGAGTTGGTATATTTGCATAGGGAAGAAGATATGTTTCCATTAAGACTGAATTAATAATGCATCGAATCACAACCTTTTTTTTATTCTGTTTTATTATTATCAGCTCCATCATTCCGGCGGATGTCAAATCGCAACATGATCAGGAGTCTTACCAAAAATTATTCCAATCGGGTCTGGACCTTTTTGAGAAAGGGCTCTATTTAGAGTCAATCTCACTCTTTGAGAAGGCAGTTGTTGAAAGTCAGAGCTCTACTGATCGGGAGACAGCTGATTTTTATAGAGTCAGGGCTTTTACACAGGTGGATTCGGTGGCTTCAGATCTTTATGTAGATCGTTTCATTCAGGAATATCCCGGCAGCAATCGTGTGGCTGTTTTGCTAAAAGAGGTCGGTCATCAGCATTTAGAAAGAGAGGAGTATGGGGAGGCAATCAATCGATTTGATCAGGCTTTAAACTATCCGCAATCTTATACAGATAGAGCAGAATTATATTATACACTGGGAGAGGTATCTGCTGAAAGTGGGGACTATGAGTTGGGCAGAAGTTATTTTCTGGGCCTTGCGGATAATCATCCGCGAAGCATTTGGTCTCCCAGAGCACTCTATTCGAGAGGGCGTCTTTATTTAGAAGAAGAGAGATATGATTCTGCATCAGATGCATTCGAGCTATTAAGGGAAAGGCATCCTGACACAGCCCCTGCCAGGAGAATTGGCACCGCATTGGGGGAGTCTTATTATCAGCAAAAAAGATATTCTGAAGCTATAGCGGCATTTCTGGATGCCCTTGCTTACGTTGATGAGGAGAATCGTCAAAAAGCGATCTATCTGATTGCAGAGAGTTATAACGCAATAAACAATTTTGAAGAGGCAACCCGATATTACAGGATCTATTTAAGCAGGGTTGAAAATCCTTCCGAGGAGCGCATAGCTCACTATGGCTTAGGTTGGGTTTATCATAAGCAGGATATCTATCATTGGGCATCAACCGCATTTGCAGAGGCAGCGGCCGGCAGTGATGATCTCGCACGAAGAGCTCTCTATTATCAAGCAGTAAACGAAAAACTTGCCGGCAGAGTCAGGAGTTCACTGGATACTTTCAGAGAGTTTGGGGATCGATTTGGTGAAGGAGTTTTTTATGAAGAGGCAAGATATGAATGGGCATTTACTGCTCTTGAAGTAGGGTCAAACTCCGAAGCTGTTGAAGTACTACTGCCATTGGCGAGAAACTATACAGAACTCAATGATCCGGGAAATCTATTGATTCTATTGGGAGAAGCCTATTATGCAAATGGTGAATATACACGAGCAATTGAAGCATTTGAATTAGCCGGAAATATCACAGATTTGGATCCTGTATTAAAACGTCAGACTCAGTTTCAAAGAGCCTGGGTACTCTACTTTAATCAGGCATATCGCCAGGCACAGCCTGATTTTGAAGCGGTATATAATTCTGCTCCCAATAGTGACTTAGGAAGTGAAGCCCTTTTTTGGAGTGCCGATGCAAATTATCAATCGTCTGAATTCGGTGCAGCGTCGCGCCAGTTTGCAGAATTTATACGACGATATCCCAATAGTGAGTTGGTTGGCGCGGCAAAGTATAGTTTGGGATGGTCTTATTTTATGATGGGTGATTTTGAGAATGCAACGGCACCATTAATCGACTTCCTGGCTAACTATGAGCCACCCAGTATTGCACTCTTTCCGTATGATATTGATACGCGTCTTCGGATTGCAGATTCATTCTATGCTCAAGGCAGTTATGGTGAAGCGATGGAATATTACCGTGCAACGATCGGTGCGGAACCCGGTGGCGACTATGCCATGTTTCAAGTTGCAAACAGT
This sequence comes from Bacteroidetes bacterium UBA2664, assembly GCA_002359315.1. Taxonomy (GTDB): domain Bacteria; phylum Bacteroidota; class Rhodothermia; order Balneolales; family Balneolaceae; genus Rhodohalobacter. The sequence goes on from DEMS01000017.1 coordinate 20,897, forward strand.
CACTATCGAATGAATAGAAATTTTGAGGCAGTTACAGAATTCAGAAGGCTACTCAGAATTTACCCATTCAGCCGTTTAAGGGAGCAAGCAGCTTATAACATTGCGTATATTTATTTAAACACAGGTAACTATGATCAGGCGATCGAAGAGTTTCGATCCGTCATCAGTCGGTATCCGGGTACGGAATGGGCTGCCAGGGCTCAGTACAATATTGGGGATTCCTATTATAACTCAGGGAATTATGAGGAGGCGATCAATGCCTACAGACAAGTATTAGAGGATTACCCAAGAAGCCAGTATATCATTGAGGCGATCGATGGCATTCAATTTGCTCAGATGTCGGCGGGGCTGGATGACACCAGTACCAATACATTAGAAGATTTTCTTGATGACAATCCCACATCAACCACGGCAGACAGGCTCCGTTTCCGTCAGGCTGAAAATGTATTTCAATCCGGCGATTATGATGGCGCAGTAAGGGAGTTCAGACAATATTTACGTATTACCAATAATAGAGAGTTAATGCCGGAAGCCTATTTTAATATGGGTGATGCATACGTGAGAACCGGTAGAAATGCAGAAGCAGCCGAAACGTTTGAAACATTAATCAATGATTTTCCAAATTCAGAAAGAGCCGCTGCGGCACTTGCACAACTTGCAAGAATACAGTATGAGTTAGGTAATTATGAAGAATCAAAAAGAAGATACTCAGAATTAGCAGAGAAAGATTCACGATATCAGCAGGAGTCTCTTCTTGGAATAGGGAATGCGAATTTAGAGCTCGGGGAAAGGGCAGAAGCAAGGCAGAATTTTGAGAATGTGTTAACAATCAATTCGGGTAATGATGCCGCAAGAGTTGGTTTGGGTAAAGTGCTTCTTCGGGATGACAGAATAGATGAAGCGCGTAGATTTTTTAATTTAGTTGCCGGTAATAATACAACTGAAATCGGTGCTGAAGCTCAGTTCCTGATTGGTGAAACCTATCTTGCAGAAGGAAACAGTGAGGAAGCAATGGAGGCATTTACCAGACTAAATACACTGTTTGAAGCGTACGGTAACTGGGTCTCTCAATCACAATTAAAAATCGCGGAGATTTATATTCGTGAGGGTCGAAGAGGAGAAGCAATATCAATTTTAAATTCGATTATTGAGAGGTATCCTGATTCTCCCGGAGCTGTAAGGGCAAAACGATTATTGGATGGTAGCTAAACATGATAAAAGAAGTACACCCACTTAGAGGAGTTAGGGGAATTCTAACACCTCCACCCGATAAATCCATTTCACATCGGTCGGCCATGTTTGCCTCATTGGCAGATGGAGAGAGTTTGATATCGAATTATTCGTCCGCCGCCGACCCGCAAAGCACACTGCAATGTCTCAGGCAATTGGGGGTAAAGTGGGAACAGAGCGACGGAGTGGTCAAGATCATTGGAGTAGGCAGAGATGGATATATAAATCCGGATAGTCCTCTTGATTGTGGGAATTCCGGAACCACAATGAGATTGATGGGTGGAATTTTGGCAGGAGCAGGGGTTCATTGTGAAATGATCGGAGATGAATCTTTGTCTGCCAGAACCATGAAAAGAATTATTGACCCTCTTACCGAAATGGGATGCAATATTGATGGAAGAGATGGGAAATTTGCTCCGTTAAAAATAAGAGGGCATAATGGCGTTAAAGGATTGAGATATCCATTGCCAATTGCCAGTGCTCAACTTAAGTCGGCAGTTCTTTTGGCCGGACTTTTTGGTGAAGAGCCAACAGAGGTATTCGAAAAAGAGCAGAGCAGAGATCATACAGAACGATTATTAGGATTGAAATCGGTCGTGCACCAAGGGGGAAAACTCATATCTGGCAGTAGGAAGGATAAGATTCCGATACAGTCCTATAGAGTACCGGGCGATTTTTCCGCGGCAGCATTTTGGTTAGTGGCAGGATCTATCCATCGTGATTCGGATCTGTTGCTGAAAAGTGTAGGTATGAACCCGACAAGAACAGCTGCTATGACGATATTGGAGCAGATGGGCGGAGAATTTAAAAAAACTAATCAAAAAGAAGAAGGAAGGGAGCCGGTTGCTGATATTCATGTTAGTCCGTGTGAACTGAAAGGTGTAACCGTTGATCCGCTTTTGATACCAAATTGTATTGATGAACTACCCATATTGATGGTTGCAATGTGTTTTGCGGAGGGGAAATCTGTGATCTCGGGAGCGGAGGAGCTACGGCATAAAGAGACAGATCGATTATCTGCAATGGCAAAGATTTTAAAAAATTCAGGGGCAGATATCGAAGAGAAGCCGGATGGAATGGTGATCAATGGCCGGCCGAATTTTATCCCTAATCCCACCACCTATCCTACCTGGCGCGATCACAGAATGGCGATGGCTGCCGCAGTGATGGCTTCGCGATCCAATGGGAAGTCTCAGATACAAGATGCTGAATGCACGGCGATCTCCTATCCTAATTTCTGGGATCATCTATATGGTCTTTCTTGATTATAGTATACCTCACTTAATGAAGGAGTTCTCGACTACCATCTCGACTCAGTTTATAGCTTGAGCCGCCTGATGAAAAATGCTCGATGTGCGCGCGAACAGACGGGATTGTGAGAGTTTAAAATCACCACCGTCACATCGAGCGGAGCGCAGGAGCAATAGCGACGTAGTGTAGTCGAGATGTTCTCAATTCTTCAGAATGACAGTCAGGTTGAATGATGCGGTGGCATCGGGTCACATATTAAAGAATATCTATGTCAATACGTCAGTTTTAAGACAACTGTGAAAGAATTGGCATTCTGGTTGCAATGATATATGAAAAACGAAAGACTATGAGCAAAAACACAATAGATATTGAAAAGCAGTTATCGAAACTTGGAAAAGAGATTCAGCAATTTGTTGAACGAGTGGTACCCGGTGTAGATAATGAGGGACATTTTAAGCCGGCGTGTGATATAACTGAGAGTGATACTTCATTTTCAGTTTTAATGGATCTGCCCGGCATGACAAAAAAAATGATCCACATCTCATTAAAGAGTAGAGTTTTGACAATCAGTGGTGATCGGGAACTCTATTTAGATGATGAAGAGACTTTAAAGCGGTCGGAGAGAAAACAGGGATCTTTTTCAAGATCTTTTGCACTTCCGGATGAAGCAGATGCGAAATCAATATCAGCATCTTTTAAAGATGGGGTGTTAACGATCACACTCAAAAAAACGGAATCAGATGAAGAGAGTGATTCAACGACGATTCCGATCAAATAAGATTTTAGAAATAAATAATAAAGATTAAGGTTACAAATTATGGGCAAGATAATAGGAATAGATTTAGGGACTACAAATTCATGTGTTTCAGTAATGGAAGGCAATGAACCGGTAGTTATACAGAATTCAGAAGGAGGCCGTACAACACCATCTGTTGTCGCATTTACTAAAGATGGAGAACGATTGGTTGGTGCGCCTGCTAAAAGACAGGCAATTACAAATCCTGAAAAAACGGTCTCATCGATTAAGAGATTTATGGGCCGGATGTTTAATGAAGTGAAAGAAGAAGCCGGGCAGGTTTCCTACAAGGTAGTATCGTCCAAAGACGACGGCACTGCCAGGGTTCAGATTGATGATAGAAAGTATGCACCTCAGGAGATTTCAGCGATGGTGCTTCAGAAAATGAAGCAAACTGCTGAAGAGTATCTCGGTGAAAAAGTTACAGATGCGGTAATAACTGTTCCGGCTTATTTCAACGATGCACAGCGTAAAGCGACGCAGGAAGCGGGGAAGATTGCAGGTCTGGATGTGAAACGAATTATAAATGAACCCACGGCAGCTGCGCTGGCTTATGGTTTAGATAAAAAAGATCAAGACCAAACCATTATCGTATACGATTTAGGTGGAGGTACATTTGATGTGTCTGTTTTGGATCTGGGTGATGGTGTTTTTGAAGTTAAATCATCCAATGGCGATACCCATTTGGGTGGGGATGATTTTGATCAGAGACTGATCAACTTCCTTGCAGATGAGTTCAAAAAAGATGAAGGGATTGATCTCAGAAAAGATCCGATGGCGATGCAGCGACTGAAAGATGCAGCTGAGAAAGCAAAAATAGAGCTGTCAAGTTCACAAAAAACAAATGTGAACCTTCCGTTTATTACTGCTACCGACTCCGGGCCGAAGCATTTGAATTTGGATATTACCCGTTCAAAATTTGAGCAATTGGTGGATGATCTTGTTAAGAGAACGATCACGCCTTGTGAAAAAGCATTAAAAGATGCAGGGATTAATAAGAGTGAGATCGATCAGGTCATTTTAGTGGGTGGTTCAACCAGAATTCCGAAAATTCAGGAAGTTGTTAAAGAGTTCTTCGGTAAAGAGCCCAGTAAAGGAGTAAATCCGGATGAAGTGGTTGCGGTAGGAGCTGCCATCCAGGGTGGAGTACTCAGTGGCGATGTAGATGATGTGGTTCTGCTGGATGTTACACCGTTAACATTGGGTATTGAAACATTGGGCGGTGTCATGACCAAGTTGATTGAATCCAACACAACGATACCTACCAGTAAAAAAGAGGTATTTTCTACTGCTGCAGATAGTCAAACAAGTGTAGAGATTCACATCTTGCAAGGAGAGCGGGCACAGGCAACGGCCAACCGTACATTAGGCAGATTTCATTTAGATGGAATTCCACCGGCGCCAAGAGGGGTGCCTCAAATTGAGGTTACATTTGATTTGGATGCCAATGGTGTTCTGAATGTGAGTGCTAAAGATAAAGGTACCGGTAAAGAGCAGAGCATTCGAATTGAGTCTTCATCAGGATTGAGTGATTCAGAGATTGAGAAGATGAAAAAAGCGGCTGAGGAGCATGCTGAAGAAGATCAGAAACTCAGAGATCGAGTGGAGACATTGAACAAAGCTGATTCGCTGCTTTTCTCAACCAAAAAACAGCTGGAAGAGCATAAAGATAAGATATCTGAAGATAATAAAACGAAGATTGACGCCGCTCTTGCCAAGCTGGAAGAACTCCACAAAGAGCAAAAAGTGGATGAAATCGACGCGGCTATCGAAGAGTTGAATCAGGCTTGGGCGGCTGCTTCACAAGAGATATATCAAGCTGCGGCTGCGGAAGAACAGGCTGGTGCAGATGGCGAGGCAGGTTCGTCTGAAGCGACAGCTGAAGGTGAAGACGCGGTAGATGCGGATTATGAAGTGGTTGACGAAGATGAGGAAGAGAAGAAGTAATTTTTTCTCAACATAACATTTGTAGCTTAAAGCCCCCGTATTGTGCGGGGGCTTTTTTATTTGAAATAGATTGTATCTTACCATCATGAATATTTTAGGTATAGAATCCTCGTGTGATGAGACAGCTGCAGCGGTCTGTTCTAAGGGGAAAATTTTGTCTAATGTTATAGCAACCCAGGCGATCCATGAAAGATATGGGGGAGTGGTGCCGGAACTGGCGTCCAGGGCACATCATAAAACGATCACTCAAACGGTTGATCAAGCTCTTCGTGAATCGGGAGTTTTGCTCAAGGATATCGATGCAATCGCAGTGGCACAAGGCCCCGGATTGATGGGATCTTTGTTGGTTGGAATCAGTTTTGCAAAAGGATTGGCAATTTCTCAGAAGGTTCCAATAATAGGCGTAAATCATATAGAGGCTCATATGTACGCCAATTTTATTGAGCATGAAGAGAGTTATCCCGCGGTTGCATTGATCGTTTCAGGGGGTCATACTCGATTGGTTCATCTAAAAGATGCGTTTAATCACAGGCTTTTGGGGAAAACTAGAGATGATGCAGCCGGTGAAGCATTTGATAAGATTGGGAAGATTCTGAAGTTGCCATATCCGGCCGGACCCATTGTAGATAAACTTTCCAAAACAGGAGATCCGGAATTTTATTCATTCCCAAGATCGATGATTAAACAGGGTCTTGACTTTAGTTTTTCGGGTTTGAAGACAAGTGTGCTTTATTACACTCAGAAACAAGAAGAGGGTTATGTAGAAAATCATATAAATGATATCTGTGCCAGTGTGTCTGCCGCAATTACAGATGTTTTGATAGCAAAATTAAAGAGAGCCGTCATAAAAACCGGTGTTCAAACGGTTATGTTGGCGGGAGGTGTATCGGCAAATTCCATGTTGAGGGGGAAAGCTGAAAAGCTGGCAGATGAATTAAATCTTCAGCTTTTGATACCTGCGCATGAATATTGTACTGACAATGCTGCAATGATTGCCATTACAGGTTCGTTAAAAGCAAGAGAAGGGTTGTTTGATGATCTGAGTCTGAGGCCATTTGCCAGAATGGAGTAAAAAGTACATTTTTAAGCAAATGAGATAAAAAAATTCGAAATTGCCTGCTTATGTCTGATATAAAACTAGCGATGGTCGCTAGATTCAGATTGACCCATAGTATAGTCTTTAAAGCAATATATGTCTGAAGCTGAAATTAAATTGCGCCAAAGCCTTGATGAGTATGAGCTGAATGATAAACAGCTTGTCGCACTTAACAAGTTACTTGCGTCTTGCCATAACCACTTGGAAAAGTGTGATGATGAGCTGATAACACGGGCCTTTAAATTATGCTGCAAGTCTCATGAAGATGTCAAACGGGCCTCTGGTGAGCCCTATTATGAGCATCCGGTTGAGGTAGCTCGTATCATGGCTGAGGAGTTTAATATTGATGATGTATCCGTTGCGGCAGCACTGCTTCATGATACAGTTGAAGACACCAGTGTAACGTTAGGCTATATCGAGACCCTTTTCGGAGAAACTGTAAAAAATCTGATTGATGGGTTGACCAAGATTTTAGGGGTGTTTGAAAATCGGGATACCAAGCAGGCTGAAACCTTTATGAAGTTGTTGCTTTCGATGGCCGATGATATTCGAGTCGTCTTGATCAAGTTTGCGGATCGGCTTCACAATATGAGGACCATCAATCACCTATCCAAGCAGAGGCAATTAAATAAGGCAACCGAAACCATGGAGCTTTATGCACCGTTGGCTCACAGATTTGGCCTGTTTAAAATCAAAAACGAGTTGGAAGATCTCTGTTTTAAAGTAATCGACCCGAATTCATACAGATTTATTGTAAGGAAGCTAAGAGAGAAAAAAGAGGCCAGGGAAGAGTTTATTGATGAGTTTATGAGCCCTATCAAGAAAGAACTGGGTGAACAGTCATTTGTATTTGAAATTAAAGGCCGGCCCAAGCACATCTACTCCATTTACAGAAAGATGCAGATGCAACAGAAGCCATTTGAAGAGATATATGATCTGTTTGCTATTCGGATCATATTAGAAGATCCACATACTAAAGAGGATTGTTGGAGGGTGTATTCAGTAATAACAGATTGGTATACACCCATACCCAAGCGATTTCGGGATTTTATATCCGTTCCAAAAGCCAATGGGTATCAGTCACTGCATACGACTGTTATCACCAAAAAAGGGCGTAAAGTAGAAGTGCAAATACGAACGAGAAAAATGGATTATATCGCTGAGCAGGGTGTTGCTGCACATTGGAAATATAAGGAGGGTGAAAATAGCGGCAGTGAACAGCTGGATAAATTTGTGCATTGGGTAAGGGATGTTTTGGATGCTCCAAGGCCGGATGCGGCAACGGAATTTGTAAAAGATTTTCAGTTAAATTTATATCAGGATGAAATTTATGTATTTACCCCTAATGGAGATCTGAAGACACTGCCGAACGGAGCATCCTGTATCGATTTTGCTTTTGAAATTCATAGTGAGATTGGGGAGAGATCGATTGCGGCAAAAGTAAATGGCAAGATGGTGCCGTTAAGGCAGAAACTGAGATCCGGCGATCAGGTTGAAATAATCACCTCAAATAAGGTGAATCTGAATCCAGACTGGATGGAAGATGTGGTTACGCATAAGGCAAAAGCCAGAATACGACAATACATCAAGCAGAAAGAGAGGAAAATTGCCAATCAGGGTCGTGAGCTATGGGAAAAGAGGGCTTTAAGAGGAAAGGTGGAGATCACAGATCAGGAGATTACCAAGTTAGCAAAACGATTTAATTACAGTGATGCTCAGGAACTTTTTTATGAGATTGGATCGGGTGCTTTTGATGTTGCAAAACTTTATAAAACGGTTAAACAACTAAAAAGCAAGGGGCGGCTTGAAGAAGATGAGAGTGAATGGAAACAGTCGGCGGAAGAGAAATCAGAGGATTACTATAAAACAGCCCGATCTGTTGGAGAGGGGAAAGCACTGCTCGTTGAGGGGGAACTTGCAGATGTAAAGTATTCGTATGCCAACTGTTGCAATCCGATTCCGGGAGATAATGTAATTGGATATTTAAGCCGAAACGGAGATGTAAAAATACACAGATCAAATTGTAAAAATGCACATCATCTGATACGTACAGATGGTGAGAGGGTCGTTGATATCAGCTGGGCGAAAAATATTGATACAAAATTCCTTGGAGGAATTAAAGTTATTGGGGAAGATAGAGTTGGCCTTATCAATGATTTGACAGAAGTTCTCTCAAAGTCATTGCAAACGAACATGAAAAGTATTAATGTTTCAAGTGAAGATGGGATGTTTGAGGGGTTAATAACAGCTTACGTAAATGACTTGAAACATTTAGAAAAGATTATTCAGCGAATTGAGCGTGTGGATGGAGTTAAAAATGCAATTCGATTTGAGTAAGAATTAAAAAGTAAATTGAGCTCATAATATTACTTAATAAATGTTAAAATTTTTTAATAAATTAGAAGGGAGATTATTACCAATTAGTAAATGGTTATATTAAAAAGTTAAATAGCTATTGTTTGATAAAAAGGTTAAAAAATAAAATAAGGATAAAAAGATGGTGACTTATACAAAACGAGATATCGTTCGCAGCGTAGCAGACAAGATGGAAGTTCCACTGAATCAGGCTGAACCCTGGGTAGATGCTGTTATCAATTCGCTTAGAGGCAAAATGATGGATGCTGATCCAACTTGCAGAATAGAATTGCGGAATTTTGGTGTATTTGAAGTTAAAGAGACAAAAGCGAAGCCTAAAGCTCGCAATCCTAAAACAAATGAAGTGATTTATGTGCCTGCACATAGAAAAACTCACTTTAAGCCAAGTAAGAAGTTGAAAAACTTTCTAAAACAGCCACTTAAAGATATAAAGTAGATTAATCATTATTGACTATCTCTAAAGGCAGAATCCTCGGAGTTGATGTAGGAAGCAAACGTGTGGGTTTGGCGAGAACGGATCCGTTGGGGAACTTTGCCATACCGATTGGTACATTTTCACCGGAAGATTCATTTGCTGAGATTCAGCGACAGGTTGAAATGGAAGGTCCTGTGAAAGGGATTGTTGTTGGGTGGCCCTTAACTCCACAAGGGAAAAGAACGACTTCAACTGAGCTTGTAGTTCAGTATATTAATGCACTTAAGAACAAATATAAGGGCATAGAGATATACAAAATGGACGAGCGATACACGTCGAAGGAAGCAATGGAAATATTGGAAGAGTCCGGAGTTTCGAAGAAAAAGCGGAATCAAAAGGGGAGGTTGGATCAGGCTGCGGCAGCGCTCATCCTGCAGCAATTCATTCAAGCGTACCCGGAGTTATAATCATGGCCATACTACCTATTGTTACATATAATGATCCCATTCTTAGAAAAGAGGCCAAACCTGTAGTTGAGCTCAATGAAGATTTGGGGGTATTGATTGCTGACATGTTTGAAACCATGTACAATTCAAATGGTGTGGGTTTGGCAGCTCCTCAAATTGGAAAGTCTATTCAGTTATTTGTGATAAACGCAGATACGATGACCGAAGAGCTGGATGATGAAGAAGATCTTGGGGCCATGGTTTTTATCAATCCTAAGATACTGACTACAGAGGGAGTGATGGTAAAATTGGAAGAGGGATGTTTGAGCATTCCGGATGTCAGAGATGAAGTTTCCCGGCATGATCGGATAACCGTCACGTATAGAAACCGACATTTTGAAGAAAAAACAGAAGAATTTTCCGGATGGGTATCCAGAGTTATTCAGCATGAATATGATCATCTGAAAGGAGTTCTTTTTTTGGATCATCTGAGCTCTTTCAAAAGGCGTTTTCATCGTTCAACGCTAAAAAAAATTGATACTGGTTTATTAGAGACGGATTATCCGGTTGTGCCAAAACAAGTAAAGCAGCCGAAATGAAATCGCTGAAGATCGTCTATATGGGATCCCCGGAATTTGCGGTACCCGGCTTAGAACGACTGTACGATTCTGATCATCATATTCTGGCTGTTGTAAGTAATCCGGATAAAAGACGGAGCCGTGGAGGTAAAGCCGTACCTACCGATTTAAAAAAGAGAGCATTAGAGTTGAATATCCCGGTAATCGATGCAGAAGATGTTCAATCAGACCAATTTTTAGACCAAATAAAGAACCTGCAGCCGGATCTTTTGGTAGTCGTTGCTTTTCGAATTTTACCCGCTCAGATACTTGAAGTACCCAAGATGGGGGCAATAAACCTGCACGCTTCACTTTTGCCAAAATATAGAGGTGCAGCTCCAATCCATTGGGCAATTATAAGAGGTGAAAAAGAGACAGGCTGTACAGTATTTTTTTTGAATGAAAAGGTGGATGGCGGACAGATAATTGCACAAAAAAGGACTCCGATTGGCAATATGGAGACAACCGGTGATCTCTATGAGAGACTTAAAAAAATGGGATCTGTACTGTTGAAAGAGAGTGTGGATCAAATTGCAGAAGGTAGTTATACGCTAAAAAAGCAGAATGAAGAAGAGGTATCCTCGGCCCCAAAATTGTTTAATGAAAATACCCGAATTGATTTTAATAAGAGTGCTGTTGAAGTCCATAATTTTATACGGGGCCTCAATCCGTTCCCGGTAGCATGGTGTCACTATTCTGGGTCAAAGATGAATATATACAGCTCTGAAGCTGATCTAACAATGAATGCTGAGACGGGTAAACTTTATGTGGAAGATGAGAAACTATTTGTTGGATGTGGCATTGGATCAGTACAGATAAAAATTTTGCAACTGCCGGGAACCAAAAGAATGAGTGGGCGGGAGTTTCTGAATGGATATGATACAGGATTGTTTTTAAATAACTTAGAACCATAAAATGAAGTTATTTTAAAAAATTAATATTGGGTTGATCAAAGGTTCATGTCCGCGGTTTAAAAAAAGTTGAAAAGAGTGAGAGATTGAGTTGATTAAGTCAACTTTTTTTGAATATTATGCCGTACAATTTTAGCGTCAGGGAATTTTTAAAATTTGATATAAAAAAGGTAAAAAAATGGAGTTAACACCCTTATTACAAGCGGCAAAATCAGGAGATCTGAGTGAAGTAAAGAAGAGCCTTAAAGCAGGTTCTGACATAAATGAAGTCGCGAAAAATGGCTCAACGGCATTAATTTATGCTGCTGAAGGGGGGCATTTTGACGTTGTTAAATATTTGATCGAAAATGGTGCTGACCCTGCAAAGCAGACAAAGATGGGGGGGACTGCCCTGAATCGCGCGGCTGAGATCAGTAATATTGAAATCATGAAGTATTTGCTGGAAAAGGGTACACCCATTGGGAACCTGGCTCTCATTGTTGCTGCAAGAGAGGGTTTTTTGGAGGCTGTAAAACTGCTTGTTGAATCCGGTGCGGATTTGAATGCCCAGCAACATTGGGGTTTAACGGCGGTGATGTTAGCAGCAAGAGAGGGACATACATCGATTGTAAAATATCTAATTGACTCTGGTGCGAATGTTCGATTAAGAGATAAAAATGGTGATACGGCACTCAATATTGCGATAGATAATGACAATCCGGATATCGTTATGTTACTTCGAAGAGCCGGTGCGAAAGCTCAAATAAAGAAAAAAGCAGCCCCTGTAGAACCGATTGATGATGATGAAGATGATATTGATGAATCAACACCGGATGTGGATGAAATGATCTCAGAAGATGATGATCTGGACCCGGATGAATTGGATTTGGATGACTAATAATATAGTCAACGTTATTTTTCCATTCCCGGATCGTTTGTCAAATTTTCACTGATTGGAAAGCTTCTCAAAAGATACGGTTTGATCACCGTAATTTTACTGTTTGATCGCAATATCAACAAGACTTGAATTTGGTAACTCTAAGTAAGGATAGATCATACGGATAAATTCTATATGGTAATTCTCAGATTGCCAGATGGTATAGGGCTGTAATTTGTTACTATACTCCGTAATAAATCTACTTTCAGACTTATATCATTCAAAAAAGCGCTTTTGTGTAAAGTTCATGAACTTAATCTGTGCATAACAGGGTTTTATGGATAGTAAGCGCAAAAAACGTTATTTTATATAAATAAAAGAACTGCAAAAGAAAGCAGACAATTCGAATAAAAAAAGAGTAAAATTTTATGGCTAAGATTAAAGTTGGTATTAATGGTTTTGGGCGAATAGGGAGATTGGTAATGCGTGCAATATTGGAGCATCAAAATGATGCGATTGAAGTTGTTGGAATCAATGACTTGACAGACGCTAAAACACTTGCGCACCTTTTTAAATATGATTCAGCACAAGGGAAGTTTAACGGTGAAGTTTACGCTGAAGGAGAAAATCTGGTGATTAATGGGAATAAAATTGGTGTTACAGCCGAAAGAGATCCTGCCAATCTAAAATGGGGAGAACGAGGTGCAGAAGTCGTTGTAGAATCTACAGGATTTTTCACTCATTCAGATGCTGCCGGAAAACATATTGCAGCCGGCGCCAAAAAAGTAGTTATTTCTGCTCCTGCCAAAGGGGATGTAAAAACAGTAGTACTTGGCGTGAATGATAACGAAATTGATAAAGACGCGACCATTTACTCCAATGCGAGTTGCACGACCAACTGTCTTGCACCAATGGTTAAAGTATTGGATGATGCATTTGGTGTTGAAAAAGGTTTTATGACAACGATCCATGCTTATACAGGAGATCAGGCGCTTGTTGATGGCCCTCATAAAGATCTTAGAAGAGCCAGAGCTGCAGCTGTGAACATTGTACCGACAACAACCGGAGCTGCCGCTGCTGTTGGATTGGTACTTCCACATTTAGCAGGTAAACTTGATGGCGGTGCCGTTCGGGTCCCTGTACTTACAGGATCATTGACTGATTTAACTGCCGTTGTGAAAAAGGGCACTACCGAAGAAGAAGTGCTTGCCGCCTTCAAAAAAGCTGCTTCAGGAAATCTGAAAGGAATCCTTCAGTACACTGATGAGCCTTTGGTATCGGTTGATATTATCGGCAATCCTCATTCATGTATTTTTGACAGTGGGACAATCAAAGTTGATGGAACCCTGGTGAAAGTGATTGGATGGTACGATAACGAAGCCGGTTACTCAGCAAGAACGGCTGAATTAATCACAAAAATCGTATAAATTTTTAGTAGTAATAATTTAATTACTTAGAAAAAATGTAAAACCCACTATGAGAAATCATGGTGGGTTTTTTTATGACACCAATAATCTCGTCAGTTCGAGCCTTTCGTCAAGCTCTAGACAAGCTCAGTCGAGAACTCCCTAATCCACGAAACATAATTACTCGTGAGATTACTTATGATCGATTGATGTGTTGACTTTCCTTACTAAAGTCTTCCTTAGACTCCTGAGATGAACTTAGTGAGATGGTGTTGGTTATTGGATGAGTTTTCAGATAAATATGAGATTATTTAAGAGCCTGTTCCACATCATTAAGAATATCATCACTATGCTCCAGGCCGACTGCTATTCGGATAAGTCCGGGAGATATCCCTACAGCCCGACGTTCATCATCGGTTAATTTTGAATGAGTTGTTGAGGCGGGATGAGTCACGATTGTACGAGTATCCCCCAGATTGGCTGATCTGGATAACATTTGAATCTTATCAATGAATTTTTGTGCTTTTTCGTAGCCCCCATCGATCTCAAAACAGACAACCCCACCCCCTCTTTTCATCTGCTTTTTTGCCAGATCATACTGTGGATGATCTTTATGATGAGGATACTTAACAAAATTAACGTTTGAATGTTCACTCAACAGATCGGCAAGCAGTTCCGCATTGTCACAGTGCCGCTCCATTCGAACGGGCAATGTTTCCAGGCTTTTACTAAAAAGCCAGGCATTAAAAGGAGAGAGAGCCGGCCCGGTGTGACGGGTAAAAAACTGTATCTCCTCCATATATTTTTGACTGCCGACAATGACTCCCCCGATCGCACGGCCTTGTCCATCGATAAATTTTGTGGCAGAGTGCTGAACCAAATCTGCGCCATAGGTGATCGGTGTCTGAAGGTATGGAGTGGCAAAACAGTTGTCTACAACCATGATCAGGTTATTCTCTCTGGATAACTTCCCGGCCCACTCCAAATCGATAAGATCGAGCCCCGGATTCGAAGGGGTTTCCAGAAAAAGCATTTTTGTATTTGACTGCAGAAGTGATTCCCAGCTTTCGAAATCAGTTGTATCCGCATAGGTAAATGTAATTCCCCATCGGGGCAATATTTGACTCAAAATCTGATGGGAAGATCCAAAGAGAGATCTGGAAGCCAACAGATGGTCCCCCTGATTCAGGATTCCTGCCAGACAGCCAAATACACCGGCCATTCCGGAAGCTGTAGCCACACCCGATTCAGCGCCTTCCAGTTTGCACATTTTTGAGATAAACTCATCTGTATTCGGATTGGAGTAACGGCTGTAGACATTTCCCTCCAACTCATTGGCAAACATAGCACGTGCATGTTCAGCAGAATCAAAAGTGAAACTGGATGTCATGTATAAAGGTGTGGAATGCTCTCTCTCACCGGTGGTTGGAGTTTGAGTGCGGATTGCTTCTGTTTCGAACTTTTGTTTTTTGGTCAATTTATCAGGGTAAAATGTTAAAAGTTAGAAGTAAAAAAGTAAATAGCTTCATAACAAAGTTAGCAAATTGGTGTATTAGCGACAATTTTGATATCAGCAGTAAGCAAAGGGTAGCGGGCAGAAAGCAGAAAGCAGAAAGCAGAAAGCAGAGGGCAGAAGGCAGAAAGCAGAGGGCAGAAGGCAGAGAGTAGAAGGCAGTAGGCCGCCCAATGGTCATCCTGAATTTATTTCAGGATCTCAAAGCAGCGTCTGTTGAGAAGCAACTATCATTCAATCTCTACAGTAGTGCTTATCAAATTTTATTGTGTAAAGTGAGAAGTCCAATCAAATTCTTTCAGATAGATCTTCGGTACCCAAACTATTTTTCAATTTTGTAACTACTCGTGATCTTCGCTGTTTTTTCCAAAGTTTTAGAAACAGAGCAGTATTTCGTCAGGGATAAGTCGATGGCCCGGGCCACTTTATTTTCATCCAAATGAGAGCCTCTTAATATAAAATGGATATTTATTGACTTGAATTCGGAGTAAGTGCCCACATCCACGCGTTCCCCGGTCACTTCAACTTTCAATTCATCCGGATTTTGGCGCTGTTTCTTAAGGATACCAACCACGTCGATAGCAGAACACCCCCCGGCGGCGGCCAATAACATCTGCATGGGACGAAATCCACCATTTATGCCCCCAATTTCATTCGTTCCGTCCATATGGAGTGTTACTCCATCCTCATTATTTGCTTCCATATGAACTGCATCGTTCAAACGATTGATTGTGATTTTCATCTTTTTGCGTGGTTTTTTTTGCGTTGATAATGTATGTGTTAGAATATAGAAAATGAACACGAGTTGGAAAAGGCAGAAAGCAGAAGGCAGAGGGCAGAAGAGTTCTCCGAGTGTGGCGATTCACACGCAGAAAAGCCTAGTTAAAAGTGAAAAGTGTTTAGAGCATAAATCTGGCAGAGGGCAATCAACTTAAAAAAACCGTCATCCTGAATTTATTTCAGGATCTCAGGCCACCAATTATAGAAAATCTTTTGATCATATCGCACTCGTAAGCCCTGAGATCCTGTTCTTCATCAGGATGACGCAGTTGGGGTGAATGTCGCTATCGCTCAACTATGTAGTTGCTCCGCCGCAGCTGCTGCCGGCTCCCGCTGTGCAACCGTAACAGTGTTGATTAAGGATTATTTCACGATTATTGAGCTGATCCAGATTCCAGTCACTGATATGATCCGGAGCACCATGATTGGTTTTTAAATTCAACATCTGATTGAAATCACAATCGTACAGAGTGCCATCCCACCCAATAGAGATTGTATTTCGACACATGACACCCATGGCGGCCGATGGATTAAATGAGGTGATCAATTTCTCCATATACTCCTCCAGATTATCACTCATCACAAGAAAATTCAGATATCGGCTGATGGGCAGGTTTGTAATTGTATATAGATCGTTAAAAACGATTCCGTGATCTTCCCAGAGACGATCTTTGTAATCCTGTTTTAGGGATTCCTGATCCGGAGGCAAAAATGCACCAACGGGATTGTATACAAGATTTAAGAGTAACCCGGATTCCTCTTTTCCATAACCAATTTCATTGAGGACTTTAAGCATTTTCATGGATTTGTCATACGTGCCCTCTCCTCGCTGTGAGTCGGTGCGCCGTTTACTGTAGAAGGGCAGTGAACAAGTAATTTCAACCCCTCGATCAGCCATAAACCGGGGCAGATCTTCAAACTTTTTGGTGTCTAATATGGTCAGATTAGAACGGACGATGATATGTTTGCCCAATTTCGAAACTTCATCAACAAACCAGCGAAAATGTGGGTTCATCTCCGGAGCCCCTCCGGTGAGATCAACAGTGTGAATGGAAGGATGATCAAGTGCAATCAGGCACTGTTCAAATGTCTCCTTTGTCATGATCTCTTTACGGTCCGGGCCTGCATCCACATGACAATGTTTACAGGTCATGTTACACATATAACCAACATTCATCTGAAAGATCTCAACGCCGGTTGGTTTTAACGGGAAAAGTCCGATGTTATCCATCTTATCCTCAAACTTCTCCAGGCTTTTGATTTTATCATTATGATTATTTATCACATCCAACTGAACCTTTGGGTCAGACAGGGAGTGACTTTGTGCAATTAGTGATTTCACAATATTCTGTTTTTGATCGTTAAAATTTACGGCAAAATGGAGCAGTGTGACGCTGCTCATCCAGCAGGAGAGCTAAAACCTGCCCTAATTAAATGGGTATTTTACATGCTGAGTTTATCGACCTTATTCATCATCTGTACCCCGTGAACCAGAGATGCTCCTCCGCGAATAGCTGCAGCTACATGGACAGCTTCCATCATCTGCTCTTCAGAAAAACCTTTCTCCAAACTTTCTTGTGTATATGCGTCAATGCAGTAAGGGCACTGGACGGCGTGGGATACAGCCAATGCAATGATAGCTTTTTCCTTTGCTGAGAGTGCGCTATCTGCAAACACGGTTCCGTAGTAGTCAAAAAATTTATCGGCTAATTCTTTTTGAAATTCACCAATGTCACCAAACTTCTTCAAGTCATCCGGATTGTAGTATGTTTTATCCATGTGATTTTCTGTTTTAAATATTATGAAAGTGGTTTTCAATTAAATCATTCTACTTATATATACGTAATGAAACCAATTTCGGATGTTTCCATTCAAAATATATGAAAACAGTCTGATTGGTAAGCGTATTTTTGTAAAGTATAGTACTAAAAAATATCAACCTACTGTAGTTGATGTTTACAGAGTATGAAATGATTTCTATAATTGATTATCCTCAGATAGAGGATAGAAAAGTGTAAAGAGCGGTTTATCACAAAAGGATAAATTCTACTATAGTTTTTTGCAGTTAAATAATAAATAAGTAAAAATCAGTTAAGGGGAATGATTGAATAAGATAAGACGGTAATGATAGAGAATGATTTTTCCGTCAGAATTATCACTTTTTATACCTGCATCAGGATCAAACAATGTAATTGATGCATATGGGTTAAATACTTCAGCAAACTAATCCATATTAAAAAATGGATAAGTTTGTTGAATTTGTATTCAGAGTTATATAAATCTTCAATCAGTTTGTGGAACACTTTTGCCTACAATTTCCATCAGAGCGGTTGCGATCTCTTCGGTTCCGACGAGTTTGGTTCCGGGTTCTTCCGTAAACAGATCTGCGGTTCGGAGGCCTTGTTCAAGGACAGAAATAATTGCTGATTCAATCTGTTGAGCAGCAGCTTCCAGTTTGAGGGAGTATCTGCAAAGCAGGGCTGCTGAGGCGACTGCTGCGAGAGGGTTTGCCACTCCTTTTCCGGCAATGTCGGGTGCGGAGCCATGAACCGGTTCGTAGAGTCCATTTTCACCTCCTATACTGGCGGAG
Source organism: Bacteroidetes bacterium UBA2664 (assembly GCA_002359315.1). Classification (GTDB taxonomy): domain Bacteria; phylum Bacteroidota; class Rhodothermia; order Balneolales; family Balneolaceae; genus Rhodohalobacter. The sequence goes on from DEMS01000017.1 coordinate 39,127, forward strand.
GGCAACATTCCCAGGGAGCCGGTCAGCATGGAAGCTGCATCACTCAGGATATCACCGAATAAGTTGCCGGTTACCATGACATCAAATTGTGTCGGCTGACGAATAATCTGCATCGCGCAATTATCAACCAGCATATGCGTGAGCTCCACATCCGGATATTCTTCAGAGAGTTCAATGACTGATTTTCTCCACATTCGAGAGCTTTCCAATACATTTGCTTTATCAACCGAACATACCCTGCCATCGCGCAATCTGGCCGCTTCAAAAGCGACTTTGGCAACTCTTCGCACTTCTGATCGACTATATTTCATTGTGTCTACTGAAAAGGGATCCCCATTCTCTTCAGAAGTATATCTGGGTTTGCCAAAATAGATTCCTCCCGTTAATTCTCTCACGATCAGAATATCGGTTCCATCCAGGATCTCTTTTTTCAATGAAGAGGCACTGGAAAGGGCGGGATAAACGTTTATAGGCCTGAGGTTTGCAAAAACGCCCAACTCCTTTCGGAGTTGTAATAAGGCGGCTTCCGGGCGCTTGTCGGGGTTGAGGTCATCCCATTGAGGGCCACCAACAGCACCCAGAAGCACAAACTTCGCCTTTATACATTTGTCCAATATCTCTTCAGTAACGGGTGACCCATACTCTTCGTAGCATGTCCCGCCGAATGGTAATTCAGTTACAATCAGTTCCGTATTGTACTGTTTACATACCACTTTTAAGAGATCAACGGCAACGGATGTTACCTCCGGTCCAATTCCATCACCGGGGAGGGCTACAATTTCAACTCTGTTCATTATCTGGGCACCATTCCATTTTGACGTGCATATTCAAAAATTCCACCGGCATGTACAATATCAGCTACACTGCCCAGGGGTTTGATTCGATATTCTTTATTCTGTGTGAGGTTTTTGAGTTTGTGGTTCACCTGATCGATCTCCAATTCATCCCCGGTATGGACTTCACTGCTTAAATCCTCAAAACTCTCAAAAGGGATTAAAAATCCGCCATCCACTGAATTTCTGTAAAAAATCCGCGCGTATGAGGGTGTGACAATCGCTTCGATACCGGCAATCTCCAAACAAGCTGGAGCGTGTTCACGTGATGACCCGCAGCCAAAATTGTCACTGGCAACGATAATTTTAAATTGGCTTTCTGTTTCCCCTTCCTTTGTTAGTGATACTCCTCCTTCCGGCAATCCGGATTCTGCAGCCGGTACGCCAGAAAGGGCATACTTACCATAAAGCTTTCGCTCCTCAGGGTCGTCCAGGCTATAAACAAGGTGTGCTGCCGGTATAATTTGATCGGTGTCGATATTCTTACCCAATACAAATGCTTTTCCTTTGATGGGTTTTGAGTTGTTATTCATTTTGTAGTTTGGTTTTGGATTAATTTTTTGTTCATGAGTCTGGCAGAACGCAGAAGGCAGAGGGCAGAAGAATATTTTGGCTATCAGCTATCAGCTATCAGCTATCAGTTATCGGTTATCAGCAATTAGCCTTAAGTATTCAGTTTGGTTTATAAAAAACTGACTGCTGAAAGCTGAATGCATTTAAAATCAAACACTTCTGCCTTTTGCCCTTTGCCTTCTCACTCAAATTACCGTCTGCTGTATAAACACCCTCGGATCGGTAATCACACCGGTAACGGCAGAAGCCGCAACTGTATAGGGTGAGGCCAGGTATACCTGAGCCTGTTTAGATCCCATCCTGCCGGGATAGTTACGGTTCGTGGATGAGATGCAAACCTCTTCATGATTCAGGCGGCCAAAGGTATCTGAAGGGCCTCCGAGACATGCCGCACAAGATGCGTTACCTATCTTGCAGCCGGCTTCTTTAAAGATTTCCATCAGAGGAATTCCTGATTGAGTTTCTGTTTCCAATGCCCGGGCAATTTCAGTAGTCGCCGGTACGATATAGGTATCCAGTTTTACTTTATTTCCAATCAGGATTTCAGCGGCCGCTTTAAAATCAGACAGTTTTCCACCCGTACATGAACCGATATAAGCCCTGTCGAGATACTCTCCTTCCAGTTCTTCAGCCGTTGCCTTGTTATCGGGGCTATGCGGTTTTGCAATCATGGGAACCATCTCTTCCAGATTGTAATAGTGCAGGCTATGATATTTTGCATCCGGATCGCTATACACTTTTGTGTAGGGATGATCGGTCCGTGATTTTACATACGCTTCCGTGATTTCATCCGGTTCAACCACTCCATTCTTTCCACCGGCTTCGATCGCCATGTTGGTCAGTGTCATGCGGTCTTCCATCGACAATGCTTTGATACCATTACCGGCAAATTCCATCGTTCTGTAGGTGGCGCCATCTACACCAATATCCCCGATAATCTGAAGGATGATATCTTTAGCCATTAAATAGGGGGGTAAAGATTTTCCTTCAAAGATAAATCGCATTGTTTCGGGCACTTTCACCCACAATTTGCCCGTACCCATGATAAATGCGGCATCTGTATTTCCGATTCCGGTTGCAAACTGCCCGAATGCACCGGCTGTACAGGTATGGGAATCTGTGCCAAAAAGCACTTCACCCGGCCGTGTAAACCCCTCTTCCGGAAGTGCCACATGACAGACCCCTTTATAACTGTCTGTACCTACATCATAGAAGTAGGGGAGATCTTGTTCAGCCGCAAAAGCGCGCAGAATGTCCACATTACGATTCGCATATTTATCTGCGGTGAAGATGTAATGATCCGGTATGATCACCAGCTTATTCTTATCCCATACTTTTGCGTTTTCTCCAAACTGCTTCTGGAAGATGGATATAGCCGGTGGACCACAAACATCGTGTGTCATGAGTACATCTACATCCACCCAGACATTATCGCCGGGCGAAACGTGATCTCGTCCGCTGTGGTTAGCAAGTATTTTTTCGGTAAGTGTCATTCCCATAATAATGGATCTATTTAATTCTAACTTTTCAATTATATATTTACGTTTGTAAGTCGGTTTATCGACTAACGGTTTCCTACTGCACTGGCCGTCTGTTGAGTTGATGTTGTAAACTTTGAATTTGCCATGATATTGATCAAATCAGAGTCTTCAACCACTTTCTTTTTGTCTGCGAGTTGAGTAACACGAGTGTATATCGTGTTCAAATCCTCTTTGTTCAGGTAAAACCCAAGCTCTTCCAATTTCTTGCAGAGTGCAAAACGGCCTGAATGCTTGCCGATCACGATTCTATTAGAAGTTAACCCTACAGATTCCGGAGTCATGATTTCATAGGTGAGAGGATTTTTTAAAACTCCATGCTGGTGAATGCCCGCTTCATGGGCAAATGCATTTTCACCCACAATCGCTTTATTCGGCTGCACTCCTTTTCCGGTAATCTGTGCTAAAAGCTGACTGGATGGAAAAATCTCTTTCGTATTCACTGATGTGGTATAGTTCATACTGTTCTTCCTTGTCCTGAGGGCCATCACTACTTCTTCCAGGGATGCATTACCGGCTCGTTCTCCAATTCCGTTCACCGTGCATTCGATCTGTCGCGCACCATTTTGAATGCCCATTAAGGAATTTGCGACGGCCAGACCCAAATCATTATGGCAATGCACGCTGATTATAGCCTGATCGATATTTGGAATCCCTTCATGTAGCGTTTTAATCAACTCACCATATTCCCATGGCAAACCATACCCAACGGTATCCGGCACGTTGATTGTCGTTGCACCGGCTTCGATCACTGCCGTAAAGATTTCAATCAAATATTCAGGATCACTTCGGGAGGCATCCTCCGCTGAAAATTCCACATCATCACAGTGTGACCGTGCATATTCCACGGCCTTCACGGCAGATTCAAGTACTTCATCGCGTGTCTGCTGCAGTTTGTATTTAAGATGGATATCACTGGTTGCAATAAATGTATGAATTCTCGGTTTTGCAGCATGTTGCACTGCTGATACGGCTCTTTCAAGATCTTCCCGCCGGGTTCTGCAAAGTGCGGCAACAGAACTTTTTTTGATGATTTTGCCAATCTCTTTTACTGTCTCATAGTCACCATCAGAAGCAATCGGAAATCCTGCTTCAATCACATCAACACCCAGCTTTTCGAGTTGTAGAGCAAGTTGCAGTTTTTCCTGCTGGTTCATGCTGTACCCCGGTGATTGCTCACCGTCTCGAAGAGTCGTATCGAATATTTTAATGTGATTGTCCATGGTTCTGTTGTTTTAAGTTGTAGTGTGATCTCCAAATTTTGGAGACTGCTACTGTTTTGTTGTAATCTCTACAGGTATGTTATTTAATCGTTGTACCTGAATTCCCTAATTCCCAACGGAAGTTGGGGTGTCTATTTCATCGGTCAAAGATTTGGGTTTCTGTTTAGGAGTACTGTTCTGATTCATTAAGAAGTAGATAATTCCTTCGGAAAGTGCCTTCCAGCTTGCGTCAATGATATTTTCAGAGACACCAACGGTTCCCCAGCTTTCCCCATCCTTCGCTGAGTCGATCAACACCCTCACTTTGGCTTCTGTCCCATCCTTTTCATTCAGCACTCTCACTTTATAATCCTGAAGCTTCATGGATGAGATCTCCGGATAAAATTCACAAAGGGCCCTTCGCAACGCGGCATCCAGGGCATGAACCGGCCCATTTCCTTCAGCGGCACTCAATTCAATTTGATCATTCACACGTACTTTGATCGTTGCTTCAGAGCGTGATTCACCATTCCCATTTTGCTCCATGATGACCCTGAAACCTTCCAATTTGAAAAAATCGGGGGCTTGATTGGTCATCTGCTTCACCAAAAGCTCAAAGGAGGCTTCCGCAGCTTCAAACTGATACCCCTCATTCTCAAGTTTTTTCAACTCCTGTACAATCTCAGCACTGGCCACAGAATTTTTATCAAAATCAAAACCAAGTTCTTCAGACTTATATGCCACATTACTTTTGCCTGAGAGATCAGAAACCAGAACTCTGCGGGTATTCCCTACAGCTTCCGGTTTGATGTGTTCGTAGGTCTGTTCATTTTTGATGACTGCACTCACATGAACCCCTCCTTTATGGGCAAAAGCACTTTTCCCCACATAGGGTTGCTTATTATCCGGAACCAGATTCCCAAGTTCACTTACAAAATGGGAGAGGGTTGATAGTTGAAACATATTTTTTTCCGGGATACATTGATAGCCCATTTTTAACTGCAAATTGGGTATCACAGAACAGAGATTGGCATTTCCGCAACGCTCTCCGTAACCGTTGATGGTTCCCTGAACATGAACGGCACCTGCTGCAACGGCTGCGAGTGCATTGGCCACGCCCAATTCAGAATCATTATGAGAATGTATACCGATAGGGGTTTTTAATTTGTCCACAACATCAGCTACAATGCGGCTTACATCATGTGTAAGTGTACCGCCATTGGTATCGCAGAGAACCAATACGTCAGCACCTGCCTTCTGTGCAGTTTCGAGGGTTTTTAATGCGTACTCCGGATTATCCTTGAATCCATCAAAAAAGTGTTCTGCGTCATAAATAACCTCTTTTCCGTGTTTTTTCAGGTAGGATATGGAGCCAGTAATAATATCCAGATTCTCCTCCGGGGAAATTTTAAGGGCTTGTTTTACATGTAAAAGCCATGATTTTCCAAAGATTGAAACCGCGGGTGTTTGCGCATCAATGAGAGCCCGGAGGTTTGCATCCTCTTCCGGGTGGTTCCCGGCCCTGCATGTACTGCCAAATGCAACAATCTTGGCATTTTTGAACTTGTGACCCTTTACCCGGTCAAAAAATGCCATATCTTTTGGGTTGGATCCGGGCCATCCACCCTCGATATAGTGAATCCCAAATTGATCGAGCCTCTGTGCAATTCGAAATTTATCCTCAGCGGAAAAAGAAACTTTTTCGCCCTGGGTTCCATCGCGAAGAGTGGTATCAAATATTTGGATTGATTGAGGCATTCGGTGGTTTTTTATTATTTAATCCAGTCCATCATGGAGCGAAGTTCTTTCCCGACCGTCTCTATCTGATGATCGCCGAGAGATTTTCGCATTTCAGTTAAATGGGGGAGGCCATCTCTGTTTTCATCCATCCACTCTTTTGCAAACGCACCGCTTTGCACTTCTTCAAGGATGGTTTTCATTCTCTTTTTGGTATCGGAATCTATGACACGAGTTCCTCTGGAGAGTCCGCCATACTCGGCTGTATCACTCACAGAGTAGTACATTCGTTCTATCCCGCCCTCATACATGAGATCTACAATCAGTTTGAGCTCATGCAGGCATTCGAAATAGGCAATCTCCGGCTGGTATCCCGCTTCAACCAGGATCTCAAAACCGGTCTTGACCAATTCAGAGGCTCCGCCGCAAAGAACGGCCTGTTCTCCGAATAAATCGGTTTCAGTCTCTTCTTTAAAAGTGGTTTCGAGAACTCCGGCCCGTGTGCCGCCAATCGCTTTTGCATAAGCAAGGGCGGTTTTTTTGGCAGTACCGGAAGCGTCCTGATAGACTGCAAAAAGACAAGGTACCCCGGATCCTTCCGTGTAAACACGTCGTACCAGATGTCCGGGCCCTTTGGGGGCAACCATAAAAACATCTACATTTTTGGGAGGTTGAATTTCATCAAAATGAATGTTGAAGCCGTGTGCGAACATAAGAGCATTGCCTTCCTTCAGATTGGCTTCGATACTCTCCTTATAAACTCTTCCCTGATGCTGATCCGGAATCAGGACCATGATAATATCTCCTTTGGCGGCGGCATCCGCTGTTTCATAGACGGAGAGTCCGGCGGCTTCTGCCTCTTTCCATGAATTACTTTCCTTTCTGAGTCCGACCACGACATCAATACCGCTGTCGTGAAGGTTTAATGCATGTGCGTGCCCCTGACTCCCATAGCCGATCACAGCTACTGTTTTTCCTTTGAGAAGATCTAAGTCTGCGTCCCCGTTATAATATGTTTTTGCGTTCATTTAATTTGTAGTTGTTATGGTTTTATATAAAATTTCACAAGTGATTGATAAATCACTGAATTAATTGATATTTACAGCTCCCTGAAATTCACGTTTCATGGCGATGCTTCCCGATCTTGAGACGGCAATCACTCCATAGGGCCTCAAAACCTCAAGAATGGCATCGATTTTGTCGCTATTGCCGGTAACTTCAAGAGCCAATTTGTCGATCGTGATATCGATGACTTTTGCTTTAAAAGCCTGGGCAATCAGCATTATTTCCGGTCGGCCAACTTTTGCGGTGGAAACTTTGATGATTGCCAGTTCCCGTTCGATACACTTCTTATGGGTGAGGTCGATCACTTTAACGACATCTACAACATTGTGAAGATGTTTGTTGATCTGTTCAACGGTTTTGTCATCGCCGTGTGTGGTGATGGTAATCCTTGCCATTCCGGGATCTGCTTCGGAGGCAAAAGTGAGGCTGTCCATTTCAAAACCTTTGGCACTGAATATCCCGATGATGCGCGAGAGAGTGTTTAAATTGTGTTTAAACAGAACAGAAAGTGTGTGTTTGTATCCTTTTGGAATTACTGTTGTTGCCATAATTTTCTATTTACACTCGCTATCAGATTCTACCATCTCATTCAAAGCAGCTCCGGATGGAACCATGGGATAGCAATTTTCATGTTCGACCACTCTGAAGTCCATCATCACAGGACCATCCTTGATAGTCATTGCTTTGTTAAGGACTTCCCGCATCTCTTTTGGATTGGTAGCGCGCAACCCTACAGCACCATAGCATTCCGCCATTTTAACGAAGTCGGGGTTGTTGGAACCAAAAACAGAGTAGCTGTAACGTTTGTCGAAGAAGAGCTGCTGCCACTGGCGAACCATGCCGAGGCAATTATTATTCATGAGGGCAATTTTGATCGGGATCTTATATTCAACGGCGGTGGCGAGTTCATAGGATGACATCTGAAATCCACCATCGCCCGTGATACAGACTACATCCCGATCCGGACATGCAAGAGCGGCTCCAATAGCCGCCGGAAACCCATAACCCATTGTACCGAGTCCGCCGGATGAAATCCATGAGCGGGGATGATTAAAACAGTAGTGTTGGGCTGCCCACATTTGATGTTGCCCTACATCCGTTACTACAATTGCATTTCCATGGGTGACCTCGGAGATCATTTTAATCATATGTTGCGGATAGATGACATCTTCCGAAGTTGGAACGACCAATGGATGTTCGTCGCGCCAGGATTGGATCCGTTCCCACCAATCAGAAATTTTTGGGGGCTTGGCGAGTTTGTCGATGGCCGGTATTACATGTTTTACATCTCCCACTATTGGAACTTCCACTTCTACATTTTTTCCGATACAGGATGGATCGATATCAATATGAATCTTTCGCGAGTGAGGGGAGAAGCCATCAAGCCGGCCGGTGACACGATCATCAAACCGTGCTCCGACAGCGATCAAGACATCGCACTCTGTCATGGCCATGTTGGCATACCAGGTGCCGTGCATTCCCAGCATTCCGAGAGATTGAGGTTTTGTTTCCGGAAATGCACCCAGTCCCATCAATGTGGTTGTCACCGGGATATTTAATCTTTCCGCAAATGCGGTTACTTCCTTCCAGGCATTCCCCAGGATGGCACCGCCACCCACATAGATTAAAGGCTTTTTGGCTTTGCTAAGCATCTCAGCGGCTTTGGCAATTTGTGGATGATGGCCATAAAGAGTAGGCTTGAAGCTGGGAATATCCACTTTTTCATTGCCTACATACCGCCCCTTCGTATTTAACATATCCTTTGGAAGGTCGACAAGAACCGGCCCGGGCCGGCCATGTGTAGCAATATGAAAAGCCTCTTTCAACACACTTTCAAGGTTATTGACATCTCTCACCAGATAGTTCTGTTTGGTGATGGGGCGTGTGATACCGACTATGTCGGCTTCCTGAAATGCATCATTCCCTATTACACTGGTGGGAACCTGACCGGTTAACACAACCAATGGAATAGAATCCATCATCGCTGTTGCGATTCCGGTTACGGTATTGGTGCCGCCCGGACCGGAAGTTGCCAGTACTACCCCCGGTTTGCCTGTCGCACGGGCATATCCGTCAGCAGCATGTGTTCCGGCTTGTTCATGCCGGATGAGATAATGTTTGAGATCTGTGTTTGAAAAAAGTGCGTCATAGATCGGAAGTACAGCTCCACCCGGATAACCAAAAATCGTATCTACATCTAAGTCGGTAAGCGTTCGCATTAAAATCTCTGCTCCGCTAAAATGTTGGACGTCCGAATCTTTCTGTGAATTTTTTACCGATTTCAATGATATGCTTGAATCGGATTCTGTAACTGCTGAGGATTTATGTAGTGTCATAATGTGCCGAGTGTATAGTTTACCCGCCAGAGGTCAAACAAAAATCGAAATGTGTGTTTGGTCTAACCTCTGGCGGGAGTGATTATCTAATAATTAGGTTTAGAATTAGAATGCCAGAAATTAGTATAGATAGTAGTAGCAGGCCCAGCAGGATACTAATGCTACTTATATCAAGAACAGCTATAGAACTTAAAAGTACAGTGGTAAGAACTGAAATAATAACTGAAACAAACAATGTGAAGTTCAAGAAACTTGAAAACTCTGATCCCCGGTAGTTATCTCCGAAAGATTTGTTTGAAAGATTATATGTTATTGCTTCAGGCAATTTGTACTCTATTATGGTAGATTCAAACGACGCAATAAGTTGTGCATCGTGCGTCTCAAAAACATATACACTGATTTAATTTGTGTCAAGAATTATTTTGAATATTTTTTTAATGGCACATATACATAAAAATATACATTTGCAAAAGCGCTTCCATATATATAAAAATGAACGCGTAAATCATTGTGTAACAATAGTTAACAGGATCAGGTAAAAAAATGGCAAAAATCAACAAATTTAGTGCAAGATTAACAGAAGAACGCGCACAAGTTGGCTCCAAAGCGATGCTTTACGCGACCGGATTGAGCGAGGATGACATGAAAAAGGCTCAGGTTGGTATTGCAAGTACCGGCTGGGACGGGAATCCTTGTAACATGCATCTCAACGGATTGGCCGGAGTGATCAAAGAGTCGGTATGGGCTTCCGGATTAGTAGGATTTGTATTTCATTCGATTGGAGTGAGTGATGGAATCTCGATGGGGACAGAGGGGATGAAATTTTCACTGCCGTCGAGAGATATCATTGCAGACTCTATTGAAGTGGTGATGAGTGCGCAGTGGTATGATGGCAATATCTCAGTGGTGGGGTGTGATAAAAATATGCCGGGTGCGATTATGGCAATGGCACGAGTGAATCGTCCATCGATCATGGTATATGGCGGGACCATTCGTCCGGGAAATTTAAATGGTGAGAAGCTGGATATTGTATCCGCATTTGAGTCGTACGGAAAATATCTCTCAAAAGAGATCGATGAAGAGCAGATGAATCGAGTGTTGAAGCATGCGTGTCCGGGTGCCGGAGCTTGTGGAGGGATGTATACGGCCAATACGATGGCGTCTGCGATAGAAACGATGGGGATGAGTTTGCCTTTCAGCTCTTCGATTCCGGCTACACACAATGAAAAGATAAAAGAGTGTGAAAAAGCGGGAGAGGCGATACTCAATTTGCTGAAACTGGATTTGAAACCAAAGGATATTATCACCCGGAAATCCCTTGAGAATGCGGTAGCGATGATTATTGCCCTTGGAGGAAGTACCAATGCGGTGATGCACATGCTGGCCATTGCCCGGGCCGCGGAGGTTAATTTTACGATTGATGATTTCCAGGCGGTCAGTGATCGAACACCTTTTCTGGCCGATCTTAAACCAAGCGGGAAACATGTAATGGAAGATCTCTACAATGTGGGAGGAGTGCCGGCTGTACAAAAACTTCTGCTGGAGCATGGGTATCTGCATGGGGATTGCATGACGGTCACAGGAAAAACACTGACTGAAAATGTAGAGGATCTACCCGGTTTGTTAGAGGAGCAGAAAGTGATACGGCCGGTTTTGGATCCGGTAAAAAAAACAGGCCATTTGCAGATACTTTATGGAAATTTATCGCCGGGTGGCAGTGTGGCAAAAATCACCGGGAAAGAGGGGACACAATTTTCGGGACCTGCGAAAGTGTTTGAATCGGAAGAAGATTGTTTGGAGGGCATCGAAGCAGGGAAAGTGGTAAAGGGGGATGTTGTGATTATTCGCTATGAAGGACCGAAAGGGGGCCCGGGCATGCGGGAGATGTTATCCATCACGGCCGCGATTATGGGTGCAGGGTTGGGAAATGATGTGGCATTAATTACCGATGGACGATTTTCCGGCGGAACCCATGGGTTTGTGATTGGCCATGTGACCCCCGAAGCCCAGCTCGGCGGAGCGATCGGCTTACTTGAGGATGGAGATCTGATCACGATCGATGCAGATCAGCGGATATTAAATGTGGACCTGACGGATGAGGAGTTGGAAGCCCGTCTTGGGAAGTGGCAGGCACCGGAGTTGAAATATAAAAGCGGGATCCTGTATAAATATGCGAAGAATGTATCCACGGCGTCTGAGGGTTGTGTGACTGATCTTTGAGGCAGAAAGCAGAAGGCAGAGGGCAGAAGAGTGAAAACCACCCGAGACTTTTGGAGAGTAGGGCTGATGTTGCGGGAAGTCGTGGAAGCAATTACCAGTTCATGAATAGCATTGCCATTGGCATGATAATGCCGCGATGTTAGTGATCATATGAACTGCCGGCGCCGCGAGGTATTCGGATATCTTCAATCAGATCCTGGATTTCACTTGGGGGTTCTTTTGTGAAGTAGCTTACGACCAATGCTGATGCAAAATTAACGAGCATACCGATCGTGCCAAACCCTTCCGGTGAAACACCCAACCACCAATCTTCAGGTCCGCCACCACCAAACAGATCAAATTTAAATTTAATGATGTAGAAGAGAGTAATTGAGAGTCCGGCTACCATCCCTACAATGGCACCCTTACTATTCATTCGTTTATAGAAGATGCCCATAAATATAGCCGGGAAAAAAGATGCCGCTGCCAGACCAAATGCGAGTGCAACTGTAGCGGCAACGTAATCCGGCGGGTTGATTCCAAAATAACCGGCAACTAAAATCGCAGTGAATGCAGATAATCGGGCTGCAACCAGTTCGCCTTTATCAGAGATCGATGGCCAGATCTGCTTTTTTAAAAGATCGTGCGAGATGGAGGTACTGATGACCAGCAGGAGTCCGGCAGCTGTTGAGAGTGCGGCTGCGACCCCACCGGCGGCTACAAGTCCTATGACCCAACCCGGTAAGTTCGCGATTTCAGGGCTTGCCAATACCATAATATCCTGATCTATGTTCAGTTCATTGGCAGAGGGATCGGGGAGATATTGAACCCTGCCATCCTGGTTTTTGTCATCAATAGAAATCAAACCGGTTCGCTCCCAATTTCCTACCCAACCCGGCAGTTCTGCAACTTCCGTGTCGTTCACATTATCCAGGAGGTTATACATTCCAAATGCGGCAACAGCAGGGGCTGTGGTATAAAGGATAGCTATGAAAAGCAGGGCATAACCTGCAGATTTTCGGGCATCTTTTACTCGCGGAACGGTAAAAAATCGTACGATAACGTGAGGGAGTCCGGCTGTCCCGAGCATGAGTGCGGCGGTTATAAAGAAGACATCGATTGTTGATTTATCACCGGAAGTGTAGGCAGTGAATCCCAGATCGGTGAGGAGTCCGTCCAATGTATCAAGCAGATAACTGCCGTTTTCGAGAGTACCACCCAATGCGAGCTGAGGAATCGGGTTGCCAACCAACATGATACCGATATAAACAGCCGGCAATGTATAGGCAAAAATGAGTATACAATACTGAGCGACCTGAGTGTATGTAATTCCTTTCATACCCCCCATAACGGCATAGAAAAAGACTACAAACATACCAATGATCACACCTTTACCGGTATTATCCAGAGTATAAAGCTCAAAACTGCTTAAAAAAGGTTCCAGATAACGAGAGAATACAATTCCGACGCCCCTCATCTGTCCGGCTACATAGGTGAAAGAGATAAAAAGAGTACAGATTACGGCAACTGTTCTTGCAGTATTGGAGTAATACCGATCCCCGATAAAAGAGGGAACAGTAAACTTGCCAAACTTACGAAGGTAGGGTGCAAGTAGTAGAGCGAGCAGAACGTACCCGCCGGTCCAGCCCATCAGGTAGACGGAGCCGTCGTAACCCATGAATGAAATGAGTCCGGCCATGGAGATAAAGGAAGCGGCCGACATCCAATCTGCGGCGGTAGCCATTCCGTTTGCGAGAGGTGATACACCTCCACCTGCCACATAAAAATCTTTTGTATTCCCGGCCCGGCTCCAGATCGCAATCCCGATGTATAGAGCGAAGGTAAATCCGACTAAAATATATGTCCAGAGTAGTATGCTCATGAGATTATTTTCCGGTTATTCATCAACATCAAACTCTTTATCCAATTTGTTCATGGCATAGACATAGTAAAAAATCAGGGCGATAAAGACGTAAATGGACCCTTGTTGGGCAAACCAAAAGCCGAGTTTAAACCCACCGATGCGAATAGCATTGAGTTGGTCAACGAAAAGAATGCCAAACCCATAAGAGACGATAAACCATATCGTAAGTAGAACAGCCAGGATACGCAGGTTTCTTTTCCAATACTCTTCGGGTGATTTATCTTCAGCCATGGTGTAACATCGTGAATTAAATAGTGAGTGTCGGTCCAATTCCCGCTTAATATAGTAGAATGGATGTATGATTCAAATGTGAGATGAGAAGAAATTATTATCTTATAGAGAATTAAAGTTCCAATAGGAGATAAACAGACTATTTTTTACAAATGGGAATAATAACATATAATCCAAAAAATCTATGAGTAAAACAGAAAATGAAGAGAGCACGAATATGAGAACAGAACACATCCCTCATCCGAGTATTGCGTCACGGATTGAGAAGATGTCGAAAAAGAAGAGGATTGGATTGGTGGCTCATGACTATCGAAAAAGGGATTTGATTGATTGGGTGGAGTACAATAGTGAGAAACTGAGCGAACATGAATTGTACGGGACAGGGACAACCGGGAAAATGATTGAAGATAAACTTGGTTTGAAAGTCCATCGATTCATGAGTGGTCCGCTGGGTGGAGATCAGCAGCTGGGGGCAGCCATAGCGCAGGGTAAATTGGATATTTTGATTTTCTTTTGGGATCCGCTTTTAGCACAGCCACATGATGTGGATGTGAAAGCACTGTTGCGAATTGCTATTGTCTACAATATACCGCTCGCCTGCAGTCGCTCGTCCGCTGATTTTCTCATCAGTTCTGATCTGTTGAACGAACCTTATGAGCGTTTTTTAGTGGATTATGGTGAGAGGTTGAAAAGCTTGGGTGGTGAGGATTGAGAAGCTTCTAATCAAGAATTCGAGAAATCACTTCAAGAAGTGAATTTATTAAGATAGGGTTCAAATAGAAAAATGCGGTTACGAACTTGTCCGGTTATTTCAGTTAGGATTCCGGCATCAATAAAACTTCGAACCAAGTCACCGGCCGCTTTTGGAGTGAGATCGCAGGCCTTTTCTACACCTTTCACATCGATCATGGGCTGAGAATAGATTGTATTCAGAAGAATTAAACCTGTCCCGGAACGTCTGCCCCATTCTGTTTCAATCCAATAGGATAGATCCTTTTTTTGATAGTACACCTCTGCGAGTCGTGAAATAGAATCAGTAGCTGTAATTTTAACTCCGTTCAAGAAAAATTTAATCCAGTTAATCATGTCATGATCTTCCTGTACGGAGTTAAGCAGTTTATCATGTTGTGAACGGTTGTTCTCAAAATATTTCGAGAGATTAAGAATTGGCCTGGACAAGAGCCGAATTTGGATCATATAGAGATAAGTGACCAATCGTGCAATCTTTCCGTTCCCGATTGAGAAAGGCCGGATGCTTATCAGTTGATAATAGATCAATGCGGTTCGAATTAATTCCGGAATAGGGTGATTGTCCCGATTTTGTATAAAAAGATCTAGGTCATGCATCAAAGGCCGGATATGAATGGGATCGGGTGGAGTGTATGATGCTCCGAATGTACGAGTCGAGTTATAATCTGATGTAGTATTGAGAAAGCTATTCCGGAATGAACCGGGTTCGACTGTGTCAGGATAAAGATTGTGATTCAAGCCTTTGTATAATGAATGATGCGTCTTACGAATACTCTCCAGTGAGAGGGGTTCTTGATTTAGATTTGTGATGTCATTGCTGAGAGTATTGAAGTAATTATCGACCAGGGCTCGATCCGATTGGAATTGTGGATCAATGGTATGTTCAGGAAGAAGAATTTCTTTTAGAGAGATTGAATTGCTGGTAATTCTGCATGAAGAGAGGGCTTCGGTAATACGGTGCAGGGTTGTGATCGTTTCTACATCCGGAATGAGTGATGCATATCCATTTAACTCACCCAGTTTTAAAGTCGCTTGTTCAATGAGTACATCCAGACCGGAATCTTCCCATCTCCATGCCTTATTGATAGAGGAAGGCAGATAGTAGTCGCACTCATGACCGCTTCTGTATTCTCCCCAATTGTGATTGTTTATATTCATTACAAATATATTATACTTTATTTAATATAAATAAAATATAGATAGTAAAATAAACAAATAATGTGAATAATTAATTTATATTTTACTTTAATCACTAAAAATATAATAATATTGTATATAAACAATAAAATGATCAGGCTTTATTAGTTCCCACGTTCCCACGTTCCCA
>DEMS01000017.1:55065-91034 GCA_002359315.1 Bacteroidetes bacterium UBA2664
TCCCACGTTCCCACGTTCCCACGCAATTGAATTCAATATATTTTTTTATCGAATCGACGCTAAAGAGCTGTAGCAGAACATTTTCAATTTAATCAGTGATATATATACGCATTCGGATTAATTGTGTAACAGTTTCGGCAAGATATAGTCTCATATTCCGCACATAGGTGCCAAAATGCGTACCAACATTCAATTAAGAGTAAAATCAAATTATGAGTATTTCAAAAATTTATAAATCAATAAACGTCATCGGGATCTTAATCTTGATGGCAATTACAAGCAGTTGCAGTGACAATGTAGTAGGGGTCGAAGGTTATTGCCCTATCGTTGAATCTACAACTCCTACAAATCTGGAAACAGATGTACTGGGGAATACAGTCGTAACAGTAACCTTTGAAGAGAAAATAAATCCGGCCACGATGATTCCGGCTGCATTTACCTTAACAAATGTTGTCACTGATAATTCTACCGGCACTCCGGTGAATCAGACTATCGAAATAAATGGTAGTATGACGTTCAATAATGATACCAATACAATGAGTTTTACACCAAATGCTCCTCTTGATTACAATACTGTTTATACCGGAACAGTAAAAAATTCAATCAAAGATCCGTTGGGTAACCAGATGCTTGAAAACTATGTGTGGACTTTCACAATAGAAGCACCAGCTACATTCACATTGGATGTGACAGCAGAAAACGGATCGGTAACAAAAACCCCGGATCAAGAGAGTTATGATGACGGTTCGCAGGTTGTCCTTATAGCGACACCAGCCGAAGGTTATACATTTACTTCATGGAGTGGCGATGCCACTGGAACAGAGAATTCCCTGACTGTAAACATGGACAGCAACAAAAGTATCAAAGCCAATTTCACGGCTATCCCTGTTATCCCTGATGA
Source organism: Bacteroidetes bacterium UBA2664 (assembly GCA_002359315.1). Classification (GTDB taxonomy): domain Bacteria; phylum Bacteroidota; class Rhodothermia; order Balneolales; family Balneolaceae; genus Rhodohalobacter. The sequence continues at coordinate 55,967 of DEMS01000017.1, forward strand.
CGCGTACACATTGAATGTTACAGCGGAGAACGGATCAGTAACAAAGAACCCTGACCAGCAGAGTTACAGTGATGGCTCACAGGTAGTCCTTACGCCAACAGCGAATGAAGGATTTGTATTTACATCGTGGAGTGGTGATGCCACCGGATCAGACAATCCGCTGACTGTAACCATGAATGCGAACAAAAATATTACAGCCAACTTCACTGCTATTGCAGCCGGAACGTTCACATTGAATGTGTCTGCCGTTAACGGTTCGGTATCAAAAAACCCGAATCAGCAGAGTTACAGTGATGGTTCGCAGGTAGTGCTTACGCCAACAGCGAATGATGGTTATGTATTTTCATCGTGGAGTGGTGATGCCACGGGTTCAGACAATCCGCTGACAGTGACCATGAACGCGAACAAAAATATCACAGCCAATTTCACTGCCGTAGCAGCCGCTACATTCACATTAAATGTGACAGCTGTTAATGGTTCGGTATCAAAAAACCCGGATCAGCAGAGTTACAATGATGGTTTGCAGGTAGTGCTTACGCCAACAGCGAATGAAGGATTTGTATTTTCATCGTGGAGTGGTGATGCCACCGGATCAGACAATCCGCTGACTGTGACCATGAACGCGAACAAAAATATCACAGCCAATTTCACTGCCATAGCAGCCGCTACATTCACATTGAATGTGACAGCTGTCAATGGTTCGGTATCAAAAAACCCGGATCAGCAGAGTTACAATGATGGTTCGCAGGTAGTGCTTACGCCAACTGCGAATGAAGGATATGTATTTTCATCATGGAGTGGTGATGCCACCGGATCAGACAATCCGCTGACTGTAACCATGAACGCGAACAAAAATATCACAGCCAATTTTACGGAAGAAGCAGCGAAGATAGTCGTTAATTTGGGACGTGCCGCCCGTTTTGGAGCGTACGGTGGTAGTGCCGGAGTCACTAACCAGGGAATCAATACGGTTGTTAACGGGAGTCTGGGTACCATCGGTGCCTCTACGTTAATTACCGGTTTCCATGATGAGTTAACTAATGCTGTTTACACAGAAACAACGCTTAATATAGGAGCAGTAACAAATGGAATTTTTACAGCTCCACCGGCTCCAGGTACAGCAGATTCACAGAAAATCGCCGAAGATGCAAGGCTCGATGCAATCGCTGCCCGAAATAGTATTTCTCCCGGCACATTGCCTGGCGGTACTGATTTGGGTACGGATGAATTGGGTGGATTAACATTGGAAGAAGGTATCTATAAATCTGCAACCGGATCGTATAAAATTAGTGATGTTGATCTTACGCTGGATGCAAAAGGTAATGCAAACGCGGTATGGGTCTTTCAGGCCGAGTCCTCATTAACAGTGGGTACACCTACAGGGCCTCGTAGCATTATCCTGAAGAACGGTGCTTTGCCGAAGAATGTATTCTGGTTCGTTGGCAGTGCAGCCACGATAAACGGAGCCGGAGGGGGTACCATGGTTGGAACCATTCTTAGCGATGCCGGAGTCACTTTCTCTACAGCAGGTAATGGTGCACAAACCGTACTCAATGGAAGAGCAATTTCAATTACAGCTTCAGTTACAATGGTGAACACAACTATCAACGTACCTGAATAGGTCATGAAAATGGATAAGACCTCAAATAATATTTCAGTTGAATTAACCGACAGTAAAAATTTTAAAATAAAACAACAAATGAATACTAAAATAAACCTTAACAGAGAGTCTCACCCAATGTGGGCTCTTAGTCACCTGATGAAATTTGTGCTTATCAGTACCTTTATACTGATCGGATTTCAATCACCGATTGCAGCACAGGAAGCACAATATGAGACACCTAGCTGGAGATTTGGATTGGCCGGCGCGGCTAACGCAAACTACTATCAGGGAACAACCCAGCAATTAACAAGCAGCCTGTTTACACTCCAGCCTTTCGGGCATGGAAATGGGGTCGGGTTGTTTCTGGCACCTTCGATTGAGTATCATAATCCTGAATCGGTCTTCGGTTTTATGTTACAAGCCGGTCTTGACAGCCGAAGAGGTACATTTGATGGAGTCACATCCCCATGTAACTGTCCATTGGATCTGTCAACGGAACTGAGCTACATCACCATTGAGCCAAGCATTAGAGTCGCACCGTTCAGATCAAATTTCTACCTGTACGCAGGCCCGCGCTTTGCATTCGGACGAGATAAATCATTTGAATACAATAAAGGTGTTAATCCTGATTTCCCAAATTCATCAGATCCGATGGATGTAAACGATGATTTCAGTGAGATGGAAAAAACACAGTTATCTATGCAAATAGGAACAGGTATTGATATACCAATCAATTCAACGTCCAGCCGTACTCAGTATATGATATCTCCGTTTATAACCTATCACCCCTATTTTGGCCAAACACCCCGTTCAATTGAAACGTGGAATAATACCACGATTCGTGCAGGAGTGGCTATTAAATTCGGACGTGGAAAACGTATCGATCTACCGGCTCCGGCACCCATTGTTGCCGCACCTCTGCCGGCTGTAAATTTTACGGTCAATTCTCCGGTTAATGCACCGGCTGAGCGAATTTTCATAGAATCTTTTCCTATTCGGAACTATCTGTTTTTTAATCAGGAATCAACAACGATCCCAAATCGATACATACTAATAAACAGATCACAGGCATCGGATTTTAATGATAATCAGTTAGCAGGTCTAAATGAGAGTCCATTTGCAGCGCGTTCAGTTCGTCAGATGACAGTCTATTACAATATTCTGAACATTTTGGGTGATCGAATGGTAAAAAATCCGACATCAACCATTACACTTGTCGGGTCATCCGTTGGGGGTGCACAGGATGCTACAATGAGAGCAGAGTCTGTAAAAACCTATTTGGTGGATATTTTTGGAATCAATGCATCCAGAATAACTACAGAAGGCAGAATCAGTCCTAATTTGCCATCATTGAAACGTCAGAGTGGTGATCAGTTGGCTCTGCTTCGTCAGGAAGACAGCAGGGTTACTATTGAGAGCAGATCCGCTTCATTGTTAAGGGCTTATCGAACAGGTCCGGATATGTCACAACCGATTACAAGCTCTTCTGCGCAAGTAGCACCATCAGATAGTTATGTAACATTCAATGTAGGTAACGCATACAGGAATTTTGCCTCATGGAGTCTGGAAGTAGAAGATGAAGATGGCAATACTCAGAATTTTGGTCCATATACCGATGCGAGTGTCAGTTTGCCGGGAGCAACGATCCTAGGGAATCGATCGAATGGCAGATACCAGGTAACGATGATCGGAGAGACAACAGATGGCAGAACGGTTCGTAAAGAATCCACGGTAGAAGTCGTCCGATGGGAACCTGATACATTGGAGGTTGGTTCGAGATACAGTGTCATTTATGAATTCGACAGTTCAACAGCTTCATCTGTTGAAGAACGTTTTCTAACTGATGTTGTAGCGCCATCGATACCCGAAGGAGCAACGGTTCGCATCCATGGGTTTACCGATACCATCGGTGAAGCAGATCATAACATGCAGTTGTCACAAGCCAGAGCAAGTAATGCAAGGAGTATTATTGTGCGGGCACTGGCAGGTACAAATCGTACAGATGTCCGATTTGAAAGTGAAGGTTTTGGGAAAAATTCAACTCGTTCACCTTTTGGAAATACACATCCGGAAGAAAGATTCTATAACAGGACTGTATTGATTGAGATTATTCCAGCTAATTAAATAAGTGACGGTGTAAATCGGAATTAATATTGGTTACTAAAAAAGACAGGCTCCAAAGGCCTGTCTTTTTTTTTGTCTATGAAACAATCTTACTGTTCGAGTATTATGAAGGGAACAATCACCAAATAAACCGTCGGTTCGAGCGCAATCCCGACTGTTTTTTGTCGGGATGTAGTCGAGAACTTCTTGCCATGGCGAAGAGCATCTCGACTACACTTAGTCGCATACGCTCCTGCGTTTCGCTCGATGTGACGTTGTGAGGTGTATTATATCATTATTCAATACCCCTTAAAAAGGTAGCCCATCATCCCCATCATCGATATCTGAAAAATCGATAGATGGAGGAACCGGTTTAGAGGATGCTTGAGGTGAGGATGAATCAGAACCTGTCTGCCCGCCTTCATTTTCAATTTTCCAGGCTTTTACATCTGTATACCATCGCCCGTTATATTCGCGGCTCTGAATATCAATAAATGCGGTAATCGCACTCCCTTTTTGTACACTGTTTGTTTCAATTTGATCTCCCCATTGAGTGATGCAAACTTTCTTTGGGTACTCACCTCCGGTTTCTAAAATGAAATCCCGTTTTTTCCAAGGGCCATTTTTACTTTCACCTGACTGTGTTTCAAGTATTTCCGTTACTTTTCCTGATATTTTTAAGTCCATTGGCAGAGAATTTTCATTGAATATTGAGGTTTTTATCTTCTGTTTAAAGGTATGAAAAGTTTATCAAAGGAATACAATCAGGTAGGAAGGGTAAACCTTTAGTTAATTTGATTTTTATGTTAAGAAGAGTAGCTTTTGGAGTGAAAAGTGAAAAGTGAAAAGTGAAAAGTGAAAAGTGAAAAGTGAAAAGTGAATAGTGAAAAGCTGGAGCGGCAGCGATAGTCCAGATACCTCGGGATGAAAAGTGAGACGTGAGATATGAGATGACAAAATTAGAATTGAGTTAATTTTAAATTCCCCCCTAATAAGGGGGGCGTAGGGGGGTGTTTGAGTACATCTTAGAAGTGAAATGATGGAGCAAAGTGACAATCCTTACCCATAAGTTGGAGATTCGAAAATCTGCTCTTTGATTATAACGAGTTATTAAAAACTTCACCACATTGCTCTGAAAAACAGACTGTTTCATATCCTTTTTTGGTCAGTTATTTCGGCCGCATTCATCGGCCCGGGTACGGTCGCGACTGCTGCATCTGCAGGTGCCGGATTCGGTTATTCGTTAATTTGGGCCTTGGTCTTTTCGACGATTGCCTGTTACGTTTTGCAAGAAGCATCCGCAAGGATTACCGTTGTCTCAGGGTTGAATCTGGGGGAAGCCATGAGACGAGAGTATGGCAGTACAAGACTGGGCAGGTTCACCATAACCCTCGCCCTGATTGCTGTGATTACCGGCTGCGCAGCTTATGAAGCAGGGAATATTTTGGGTGCAGTTGCCGGTATCCAATTGATCACAGCCACGATTCCTCTGCCTGTGATTGTAACCGGAATTGGTTTAATTGCAGCCGTATTGCTTTGGAAAGGTTCTATCCGGCAAATAGCAGCATTCCTGGGTATCATCGTTGCCTTTATGGGCCTCTGCTTTCTTATTACGGTTGTTATGATGCCCCATGATTTTTCAGACATTCTTGCCGGCGGACTCCGACCTTCCATTGAGCCCGGTTCCGAATTGTTAGTACTCGGGCTGATTGGAACGACGGTCGTACCCTATAGTATTTTTCTGGGTTCGGGATTAAAACATGATCAATCACCATCCGAAATGAGAGTGAGTATGATGATTGCCATTGGATTGGGAGGGCTCATCTCCATCTCCATTCTGCTAACAGGAACGGCAGTAATTGGTGAGTTTTCTTTTGAATCACTTGCAGAGACATTAAATAATGAATTAGGGAGCGGCGCAAATCTGTTGCTGGCGGTCGGACTTTTTGGAGCCGGATTGAGTTCAGCACTTACAGCTGCACTTGCAGCATCAATTACAGCCAAATCACTTTTGTCAGAGGATCAAAATGATCCGGATTGGGCAGAAACAGGAAAATGGTTTAGAGGAGTCTGGATCGGTGTGCTGGCTACCGGACTGCTTTTTGGACTCATTCAATTGCAGCCGGTTCCCATCATCATATTGGCACAGGCACTCAATGGAGTGATCTTACCCATTATCGCAGTAATCCTTTTTCTGCTGATGAATAGTGAGAATGTATTGCCCGTTGGTTATCGTAACGGAAAGCTAACCAATGGCACAATGTCCGTTGTAGTCTATCTTACCATATTAATCGGATTGACCAACCTCTTCAGGGCCGGTTCGCGAATGTTGGGTTTAGAGACAATCAACGAATCTGTACTGATTTTGATCTCATTGGGAATCTTTTTGATCGTAATCATTCCCACTGTGAAGAGACTCTATAAAAGAGATCCGATTGGATCATCGGATGATCACTGATGAATAAAACAGGCCGATTGGTTTATTTGTTAGAAGGGTAGAAGGGTAGAAGGGTAGAAGGGTAGAAGGGTAGAAGGGTAGAAGGATTGCTGGTTGAATGAATGGATGGATGGTCAGAGGATATAAAACAAGAGTTATGGCTTTCGCCATAACTCCCGTGTGTGGATTCCGCATGAGTGCTCATTCTCAGCGGAGTGCTCTCTTAATGAAACGTCAGAAGAATGAATCAAACGGATTCATTTCTAACGATCTGTTCTCAAACTAACAGCAGGTAGTGACAACATATCGTCATATCTAAAAAAAAATTTCTTGTTAAGAACTTTGAATCTCTTATTTTCTGCTTAGTTTTCTGAATGACAACTTAACCCGACTATTGTGGCTGAAGAAAAAAAGGACACCCCCAAAAATGTTCCATCTTCGGAGGGAAGCGGAACTATTTTCGATAAATTTTTAAACGGTATTGAGACGCTTGGAAACAAACTGCCCGATCCGGCGATGCTCTTTTTCTTTCTTTTAATCATAGTTTGGGTTTTTTCAGCCATTCTTTCACCCTTTGACTTTGGAGAAGTACACCCCTTAACCGGCGCAGAACTACAGGTTCAAAATCAGCTGACGGGAGATAGCCTGGCAGGCTTTTTAGCATCCATGGTCCGAACATTTGTACTTTTTGCCCCGTTGGGAATTGTATTGGTTGCGATGCTTGGTGTGGGTGTGGCTGAACACTCGGGATGGATTGATGCCGGGCTCAAAAAACTGCTTGGATTTACACCGGCTACATTCTTAACTCCGATGTTAATTTTAATCGCCATTGTGAGCCATACAGCAGCCGATGCCGGATATGTGTTGGTAATCCCTCTTGGCGGTGTGATCTTTTACGCTGCCGGACGTCACCCCTTAGCCGGAATTGCAGCTGCGTTTGCGGGGGTGAGCGGGGGTTTTTCTGCGAATTTTATTCCATCGGCTATCGATCCGCTGTTGATGAGTTTTACACTGGAGGCTGCCAGAATATTGGATCCTGCTATTGAGTTAAATCCATTAAATAACATCTATTTTACAGCGGCCTCCTGTCTTTTAATTGTAACGGTTGGCTGGTATATCACTGATAAAATTGTTGAACCGCGACTTGCAGGGATCAAAGTTGATGGAAATAAGGACGAAATGCCAAAAATGGAGGAGGTTTCACCGAAAGAGAGTCGTGCTTTTTGGTTCGGTTTTTTTGCGATGTTAGCCGGTATTGTCGGGCTCTTTTTGTGGGCATGGCCGGAAAGCTCATCATTGAGAGATCCGGGTTGGGATAATCCGGAAGTAAGTTCACTGTTCTCTTTTAATGCACCGCTGATGCAGGCTATCGTGCCTCTTATCTTTATCTTTTTGCTGATTCCGGGTGTTGTATATGGATACGCCTCAGGCAAGTATAAGTCTTCCAAGGACATGATTGATAACATGACAAAAGCGATGGAGAGTATGGGGTATTACATTGTAATGGCCTTTTTCTGTGCACTTTTTATTGATGCTTTTGGCAAGTCAAATATAGGCCTTCTGATCGCTGTTAAAGGAGCAAATTTCTTACAAGCTTTAGCTCTGCCGGGTCAGATGACTATCGTGGGGATTATCTTCTTAAGTGCAATGGTAAATCTATTGGTAGGCTCTGCATCGGCTAAATGGGCGCTGATCGCACCTATTTTTGTACCGATGTTGATGCAATTGGGCATCTCACCGGATTTAACTCAGGCTGCCTATCGGGTGGGTGATTCCGTATCCAACATCATAACTCCCTTGTTACCGTATTTCCCGCTTGTAGTGGTCTTTTGTCAGCGTTACGTGAAAAATACGGGTATTGGGACACTGATCTCGATGATGATACCCTACTCCATCATATTTGGAATCGCCTGGACGATTTTCTTGCTGATCTACTGGTGGCTGGGAATACCGCTAAGTTTTGAAGCGAATTATATTTATCCGGCAGGATAGTGGGAGTGAGACGTGAGATGTGAAACGAGCTGTAAAGTAGGTGTCTGGGAGTATAGTATCCTTACAAAAAAGAATGTAATAAATGAACTATAATCATTTTTATACTCCCCCATTATTAGGTCCTTTTATTTAACCTTTCAGAACTTTATTTGACCAAATCTTTATCGATCATTGTGATATTGAATGATTTAGGCTAATTTTTTACCTGATTATACTTAATGGGATGAGCGTATAATTATATGTTATACGCATCAGAATAATAATCATAAGAACAAATAAACATGACAGCTATTGAGGAGAAATGGGAAAAGTTAATTACAGGTAATAGGTTACGTCAAGAAGCACCACCATCAAAAGATGATGAGGGTAATCATTTCTTATCTGATTTCTATAGAGTTGTATTTTCTTCTTCATTTAGGAGATTACAAGACAAAACACAAGTAAACCCTTTAGCTTCTACAGACTTTGTAAGGAAACGCTTAACCCATTCGTTTGAAGTAGCAGTTATTGGAGAACGAATAGCAAGAGTAATAGCAGAAAAGTTAAAAAGCCGAATTGGTGATAAGGATTACAGAGATAAGTTCGGGAAAATTGTAGCAACAGCATGTCTACTTCATGATATTGGGAATCCACCTTTTGGTCATGAAGGTGAACTTGAAATACGAAGTTGGGCAGACAAGCATGATATTACTTTTGCTGATTATAGATCTTTCGATGGTAATGCTCAAGGTTTTAGAATAGCAGTTCGCTTGCAACATCATGGCAAAGAATATGGAATGAATTTAACAGCTTCCACCTTAGCAGCTATGTTGAAATATCCTAATTTACCTGAGTTTGACTTTAGCAAAAATCCTATCCCAAAATTAAGAAAGCGTGGCAAATCAAGCGTTTTTCAATCCGAAGAGCATCATTTTGAAAGAGTCTGCGAATTTGTCGGATTAAGTGAAGGTCAAAGACACCCACTTTCTTATATTGTAGAAGCTGCTGATGATATTGTCAACAGACTTGTAGATTTAGAAGATGGAATGAAGCTGGACTATATATCATATGATCAAGTAAAATCAGTATTGGCTAAACACAAGTCAGAGTATACCACTGAATTGTTAAAAAAAATGGAAGAAAGAAGAAGTTTAATAGACATTGGTAGTGAAAAGGATAAAAATATTTGGGCGTATCAGGATTTTAGAGTAAATGCGACTACATTATTTGCATTGGAGTGCGAAAAGGTATTTATAGAAAATATAGAGAAACTAGAAAATGGAACTTTCGATAGTGATCTCATTTCAGGAGGTAAGTATTGTGATTTTTATAAAGCAATCGAAGAATTAGAAAATAGTATTTTTGGAAAACCAGACATAGTTAGAATTGAAGCTGGTGGGAAAAAAGCTATATCCGGACTACTTGATATCTATTATAATGAAGCATCAGCTAATACTAAACTTTTTGAAACTTTGCCATTTTATCCATCATTAAATACTGACATTGAAGTAGACAATGAAAAAGATATTAGAAGAATTGCAGATTATGTGTCTGGAATGACAGATAGATATGCTATTAATCATTTTCAACAACTTTCTGGCATGTCTTTATGACCATGAATCCAAAATTATCAAAACATAAGAACTCCTCTAATCTAATATGGGAAAAGCTTGATGACATTATTAGATCATTCTCTGTATGCAATAAATTATTTGAGCAAATTGAGTTAAATAATAAATCTTGGGCTATCGTAGGTGGTACAATAAGGGTATGGATAACTCAAATGGGTAATACTACAAATGACTTAGATTTAGTAGTTAATGCTGGTGTAACTGAAATTGATGATATGATTAAAAACATATTTAGTCAAAACAAGTTATTAAATATTGAAAAAACAAAGCTAGGTGGATATAGAGTAGTTACAGATGATATCCAAATTGATATCTGGTCAGCAAATAGAACAATTGGCATTGTTAATGGAAATTATAACGATGAAAATATGTATCGGTCAATATCAAAATCCGCAGCTTTATCGCTTGATTCAATAGTTTTTACTTCTAGAGGAACAATTTATGAAAGAGGTTTTTTCAAAACATTAAAAACTGGTGTTTTAAGTTTGAATCATTCAAAAATAAATCAGTCTCAAAGTATTGCAAATAAAGCTATACGATTATGTAATGAGTATGATTTGATTCCTGACTTAGCTTTGCAATCATTAATAATTTCAGAAATGGGCTTGAATCAAAATGATCTTCTTCAAGTGATTAATGCGTATAACAAGCGTTTCGTGCGGACTGGGTCACGCTTAGTAAGTGAATTCGAAAATATTAGCCAGCCGCACAAACGCTGAGCCGTTATACACCAATTAAACTAACTCAAATATTGGAAGCTATTGAAGAAATAGATTTTGCCAAACATGTATGTAATGATGAGGCAGACTATAGAAGAATATTTTTAAAAGAGTTTCATAATGAAATTCTATTTGGAGTAGCTAAATTAGTTAGGGTTAGCACTCATGATATTCGAGAAGAGAATAGAATAAGATTAAAAGGTGGTTCTATTGTGGTAAACGATGAAAGAAGCGATTGCTACTTGTGGTTGTCAGAATACCTTTTTAAAAAGTGCTGTGAATTCAATTCGAAAAACAATGCAACACTTAAAACATATATTAATAGCATCGTAAATCCTTTAAATGGTAGAAATTGGTTGCGGAACGATTGGTTACGGCATAAAAATGGAGATAATAGATATATACCGAAAGAGATAAAACAGTTGGATAAAAGACATCAACTAGCTTTTGTGATGATTCGGAAAAAATTTTCTTATGAACTGATTCATAAGAAATCAGGTCTGTCTAAAGTTGAGTTCGATAACCTATTACACAAATCGCAAGAATTTTTGAAAAAGCAAAACTTTGATTATTACTTAGAAGATAAAATTGAAGAATTGCCATCAAAAGTGGAAACTGACATTTTAGAAAAAACTGAGGAAAAAAAACTACTTCGTAAACAAATCAAATTATTAGAGAAGACTGACCGATTGGCATTGGAGCAATATTTGGAAGAAAATTCATATCAAGAGATTGCCGACTTTCTAAATAACCATACATCAAGTAACCATTGGACGGTTAAAAAAATTGAACACAAACTCTCGAGAGTTCGAAAGCGTATTGCTACGAACATGATGAGAATTTATGGTATCACCTAATTATTCGCCTTTAAATTATGGTTATTAGATAATTTGTGAGAAATATTAATTTTTTTTCGGGGGAGGCTGATTTTTTCACCGACTAATACTAAGTGCAATCAATCATTGATTGTACCTCACTTGAGGTTGACAAGAAAATTAAAGTCAAAAAAAATGGCATACCGAAAAAACAAGAACTGGTCATCTCACTCTGGTTCGTTTCGCAATGGGAATAACAAATCTATCAAAAAGCCAAGAAGTTATTTTAATGCAGTAGCAACAAATAGATATGGTTACAACGATGGATACCAAAATGGAAATGGCCGAAAAATTCATAAACCTGTTAAATATTTTCAGGCTGTATCTGAAGACAGATATGGATATAACAAGTAACTTTTAAATATATAATGAAATGAAAAATTCTAACAATACATCTAATAAGAAAGATTCTAAATCTGAAAATAAACAAACATTTGACTCACTTGGAAATATGGATGATTACTTCAATAAAATCCAAGCTGAGGAATTAAATCAGCAATTACTTCGAGCAAAGGGATCAATTCCTGAATTAAGTGATTATCTCATGTACAAAGTCATCGACATAATGCAAGATGATAGAGCTCTTTTAGCTGAAGTAATCAATGTAGATGATCCAGAAATCACACCTCTAACTGAAATTTCATCCATTTCTAATTACTTAGAACGTGTACTTGATGGTGATTTGTTGGATAATGCACGAGAAGTTATTGCAAAGTTTAATGAAATGGCAGAAGAAGAATTGTCAATCCGTAGAAATATTTACATTACTTCCTTCATTAAACAAGCTCAAGATGTGACAATTAATCTTGAAGAAACATTTGAGGGAGATGATTTAGAAAGTAAACCTGTAAAAACGGTTCGGAAATCAACTTTCAGGTTTACAAATAACGATAAATCAATCGAGTCTCAAACAGATAAATCAACTGAGTGAAAGGGTGTATAACAAGCGTTTCGTGCAGACCGGTTCACGTTTTTGTCTTACTTTAACGTTGGTCGCCCGGCTGCACAAACGCCGCACCGTTAGCTTCCCTTTCTGATTTTCCAGATTCCTTATCTCATTCAAATAATTTAAAGGTATTGACAGTGAACGTTCGATTAATTAAATTAGTTAGTAATACTAACTATAATTAGAACTAAATAGTCAACCTATGAAAAATGCAAAATTTTACCACGCCGGGTGCCCGGTTTGTGTTAACGCAGAAAAAGAACTTGTCAAGTATATAAACCCGGCTGAAGTAGACACGGAAATTGTACATCTCGGCGAACAGCAGAACAGAATTCAGGAAGCTGAAGAATTTGGTGTGAATTCAGTACCGGCATTGGTCCTGGATGACCAGGTGTTTCACATTAATTTTGGAGCATCACTTGAGGAGGTCAAAAATGGATAAATTATTTACTTTTTCATTTATACTCTTCTTTTGCGGATTAATTAACGTACATGCCCAGCACGGTCTGGAACGGTTTACATCAAGTTCAGATCTTGCAATCCAAAATGCAGAAGTCAGGTACATGCCGGATTTGGAAATACTTGTCTTTGAAATTGAGGTAACTGGTCAAGCGGGAGAAACAATACCAGAAGCAGCCGGACAGCTTGACGGTGCTCCCGTTCTCGGATATGTTTTCCCTACCACCCTCTCTCCAGGCGCTGTTGGCTTCAACAATGTGGAGGGAATTGTAGCCCTTGCGCTGACGTCACATCCTGATTTTGATGATACGCCTCTTTGGGATGAACGAGGGGATGGAAATTATGATAATGACGGCGTCATCTGGCATCCACACTGGGTTGTGCTGAATTCCGATGACCGCGTGGATGGTGGATTGTCGGTTCTTGAATTTGACGAAGGCGATGAATCCGTGGTACTGCCGCCTACCAATCCCGGGATGCCGATGTACATGGACTCCCCCGGATTTCAGGTGGTAACCAGAGACAACCGAATCTTTGCGGTAGTTCCCAAATATCGTGTGAGAGGGAACGTTGATTTCAGCTTCGATGCGGTTTCCGCCTTTATGAGGGTAAATACCTCGGATGAATCGCGTCCAATGCTTGGAGTTTACAATGTATACAGCGTTCTTTCCGGTGATTTGTCATTGCCCTATACTGTCACCAAAGAATAAATTTATGAAATCCGTTTTTGATCCCGATTTTCAAAACCAGAGTGTGGAAGCCAAAATAGTCGTGGCCCTGGAGCGACTTTCAGAGGCGTTCCGCACGCAACTCTGGAATGAGAATAAAAAACACAATCTGAGTCCACTACAAATTCAGTTTTTGATCTATCTGTTTTACCACCGGGATTCGGCAACGGGTGTGAAGCGGCTGTCGGAGGAGTTTAACGTCACCAAGCCAACGGCCAGCGAGGCGGTGCGTACCCTGCTTAAAAAAGGATATGTAGAGGAAGAACCCGACCTCTCGGACGGGAGACGGAAAAACCTGGTATTGACTCAAAAAGGGGAACAAACCGCTCATAAGGCTTCCTTTTTTGCCAATAAAATCAAACAGGAAATCGCCCCACTTGAGGCCGGACAAAAGGAAGTGATGCTGAGTTCGTTGCTGGAGATCATCTATAACCTTCAGCGAACTGGGATCATTGCCGTGGACCGGATGTGCTTTCAGTGCCGGTATTTTATGCGAAGCAACGATCCCGATGAGCCGCATTACTGCCGCCTGCTGGAAAAGCCGCTGAAATCCAACGATCTGAGAATTGATTGCCCTGAATATGAACCCGTTGCAGAAGGTTGAGTAAATCCAAAGGCGATGTGGCTGAGTGGTAAGGCGGGAGCCTGCAAAGCTCCATACGGTGGTTCGAATCCACCCATCGCCTCAATTTTATAATCAAAGACTCTTTTATAATGAAAGACTCTATGAAATATACCATCAGGCAGTTGCAGAAGCGCATCGACCGGGCCTGCCGGTCAGCCGGTCGCGATCCGGATTCCGTAACCGTTGTACTGGCTACCAAAACCGTTCCATCAGAACGTATCCTTGAGGCATCCTCTTTCGGGTATAACATTGTCGCTGAAAATCGTATTCAGGAAGCCGAAGAAAAGATAGCGGCACTTGGAGATTGCTGGCAGGAGCTGGAATGGCATTTCATCGGCCATTTGCAGAGCAACAAGGTGAACAAGGTGGTTCGGTTTGCCTCGATGGTGCAGTCGATCGACCGGATGAAAATTGTTCGTAAGATGCACCGGCGACTTGAGAAACTGGATCAATCAATAGACGTTTTGGTTCAGGTGAATGTATCCGGCGAATCAAGCAAATATGGAATCGATCCGTCAAGTGCAATTCCATTTATTGAAAAAGTGGCTAATTTTGATCGGCTACGGATAAAAGGACTAATGACGATCGGTCTGTTTTCGGATGACTGGCCGAGAGTTCGGGCCGGTTTCCGGCTACTTAAGGAACTTCGGGACGAGATTGACGCCCGTAGTATCCCGGAAGTAGAGATGAAGCATCTTTCCATGGGCATGACGAACGATTTCGAGATCGCCATTGAGGAAGGAGCCACAATGATTCGTTTGGGGCGGGCCGTCTTCGGTGAGCGCGATACCCCCGATTCTTACTACTGGCCGGGAATTGAAACCTCCTGAGTTTTTAATCAAATTAACATCCTATGAATATTCATTATCTACAACATGTGCCGTTTGAAGGGCCGGGCAGCATCCGGTTGTGGGCAGAGCAGGCCGGTCGCGAATTGACCGGAACACAACTATATAGAAATGAAACGCTGCCTGATATCGAGCAGGTGGATGCGTTAGTGATCATGGGCGGCCCTATGAGCGTTCACGATGAAAACCGTCACCCTTGGCTGCAGCGTGAAAAAGAATTCATTGCTGACTGTATCGCTCGGGAAAAAAAGGTGTTGGGCATCTGTCTGGGTGCACAACTCATTGCGGATGTCTTAGGAGCAAAAGTTAAGCCGATGGAGCATAAAGAGATCGGCTGGTTCCCATTGGAATGGACGGAAACGGCACGCAGACACCCGGTGTTCGATTATCTACCGGCAACACACCCCGTTCTGCACTGGCACGGGGAACACTTTGAAATTCACAATGATGCTCTGCAACTGGCATCCAGCGAAGCCTGCGAAACTCAGGCTTTTTTATGGAAAAATCACGTACTGGGCCTTCAGTTTCACCTGGAGATGACCAAAGAGGGTCTTGCCGATTTAATTGCTAACAGTAAGCAGGAACTCGAGTTGGCTGGCGGACCCTGGGTTCAACAGCCTGATGAAATGTTTAACAGAGGTCATTTCGAGGAGAATCAAACCGTTTTGAATAAGCTGCTTGACCGGTTTTTCGGAACTTCAAACTTTTGTTGAAATGCCTTTTAAAACCAATCTTACATAAGTGTACTGTTATGAATCCTATTGTGCTAACTTTAGCCAGCAGCGATCCGAGCGGTGGTGCAGGCTTACAGGCAGACCTCAAGACGTTTCAGGCGTTCGGAGCTTACGGAATGTCAGTGGTTACTGGTTTAACGGCTGGAAACACCGAAGGGGTAAGAGATGTTTTTGCTGTAGACGCCAGTTTCATAGACCAACAGATTGCGCTGGTGATCGAAGACATTCTACCTCACGGCATCAAAACTGGATTTTTCCTGGATAGTGAAAGTATTGGTTCAGTTGTAAGAAGGCTCCGTATGTTTTCCGACATTCCTTTGGTTGTTGATCCGGTACTTTCCACTAAGCGAGGTGACCAAATTGCGGCGGATATGGTTATTCAAGCATTAATTGATGATATGATTCCGCTTGCACATCTTATTACGCCCAATCTTAAGGAGGCTGAACTGCTAACCGGTATCTCTGTTGAGGATGAGAGATCCCTCAAAAAGGCCGTTAAAAGGCTGCTTTCACTCGGGTGTGAATCGGTTCTGATTACTTCTTGTAATTTGATCGACGATGAGAACGCTGTGGATTATTTCGCAGATTCCAATTCACATTACTGGTTTTCGGCTCCTAAATTACAAACCACAGACTTGCACGGCACTGGTGATACATTGTCGGCCGCAATCACAATATTGCTTGCACAAGGAATCGAAATTCGCAGTGCCATTCAAACTGCCAAATCCTATGTGCATAAAGCAATTCAGTCAGCACCCGGTTTGGGGCGTGGGTTGGGGCCTTTGAATCATAGAATATTATATGAGTCGATAAGGGAAAGCTAACCAGCGTTTCAACGCGGACTTGGCCGTTCATTGCATTTAAAGAAGATTTTAAAAGTTGCAGTAAATCCAGACTTTTATCACTTTGGGAGCTGGAAATGGCCAAGCCGGTTAAACGCCAGACCGTTAAGTTCCCTCTCAATCTCTTCAGATTTCTTAACTCAATGAATTGCTTTCCACCACGTTTTTAATAAACTTATGAAATAACAATTAATAAATGCCATAACGATGGAAAAAGCATTACTTGACGAACTTTCACAACTTAATAAAAGCGAAAAATTGATTTTGGTCGAAGCTTTGTGGGATTCAATTGCATCTGACCCATCGGAAGTGGAAGTTCCAGAGCATCACAAAGCAATCATTGAAGAACGGCTTAAAACGCTTGAACAAGATAAAGAAACAGGAAGTAGTTGGAAAAAAGTCCGTCAAAAATATCTATAAGCCACCGTGCCAATATCATTAATACTTACCGAAAAGGCACAGGAAGATCTAGATGATGCCTACCAATGGTATGAAGAAAACGAGCCTGGATTAGGCAAGGAATTAGTTAGATGTATTGATGCTAAAATTGCGGAAATAAAACGCTCTCCACTTCATCATCAAGTTGTAAAAAGTGACCGGGTTCGTCGAGCTCTAACTAACAGATTTCCTTTTTCCATCTATTTCGTAGATGAAGAAGAGCTCATTGTCATTTTTGCAATTCTTCATCAAAAAAGAAGTCCTGATTTCTGGAAGTCGAGAATATCCCCGGAAACTTAACAAACGTTTCAAGCGGACTGGAAACAGTGGGTTGCTTGTAGTACATTTCCATACCAGCCGCTTATTTGCCAAACCGTTATACCTACTCTTCTCGCAATAAAATAGCGCTTGATTAAGTTAACATAATTGTTAACATTTGTTCTGTGAAAGAAATCAAGTTCTATAAAACCCAATCAGGCAAAGTTCCCGTAAAAGAGTTTTTGGACTCACTGAGTTCTAAACATGCCCAGAAGGTTGCATGGGTTCTTGAGTTGGTTGAAAGACTGGACCAAGTTCCGGTTCAATATTTCAAGAAATTGAAAAGCACAGATGATATCTGGGAGGTTCGGGCAAGAATCGGATCGAACAGTTTCAGAATTCTTGGTTTCATTGATGGTGATGAATTTATCATCCTGACAAATGGATTTTCCAAAAAATCACAAAAAACACCAAAGAAAGAAATTAAACTGGCAGAGCAGCGCAAAGCTGATTATCTGTCCCGAAAAGGAGATTAAACATGAGTGATTTACAAGCTTATATCAGCGACCGTAAAAAACAAGATCCCGAGTTTGCCGAAGGCTACGATGAAGGATTTCGCAGTTTCAAAATTGGTGTGCTTTTAAAGCAAGCCAGAGAAAATGCCGGTCTTACTCAGGACGAATTGGCTAAGCAATTGAACACTAAAAAAACTGCAGTATCAAGAATTGAAAATCATGCGGAAGATATCCGGCTTTCAACCCTTGAAAAATACGCCAAAGTATTCGGCAAAAAACTGCGAGTCGAACTTGTGGATTGAGGCAGACATAACCAGTGTTTCCTGTGGACCGGTTCAGGTTTCTTTCTGAACATTAGAGTAAATAACCCCGCCGTACAACCACCACGCCGTTATACCCACTTTTCAAAAAACTAATTTCTTCCGGTTTTCATCGTAAATAATTACATTCAGAGAAACCAAACACTTTTCCTATGATTACCGATTTAAAAGAGATTGAAAATTCAGTTCTGAATCTAAACAAAAAAGACAAAGCGCGTTTAGCTGACAAATTATTACAGAGCATTCATGGAAAAATTGATCCTGAAATTGAACAGGCTTGGATTGATGAAGTTCAAAAGAGAAAAGAGTCACTTAAATCTGGTGAGGCATCCCTTCATTCTGCTTCTGATGTGATAAATGAGGTAAGAAAATGTCTTCAAAAGTGACTATTAAATTTCATTTGGAAGCCAGAAAAGAATTTTTTGAAGCAGTAGACGGCATGTCGTTCTCCTTCAGCCCGAGTCATCTGCTTTATTCAGTTACGCTACCCCGGATTCGCAATTTCATGAAAAGAATAGAAAATATCACGACTGCGGTATGTCTGATCGTACTTTTATGGCTATGTGCTGCCGTCAACCCTGCGTCAGCACAGGAGGCGGGGATGGCAACACCCACCCGGCTCGCGCTCTTCCTCGACTGTAACTTCTGCGATGAGACGTTCATACGTCAGGAGATGCCTTATCTGGATCACGTCCGAGACCGTGAAGTCGCCGATGTTCACGTTCTAGTCACCCAGGAAAGCACAGGATCAGGTGGAGTGGCACGGACCATCGATGTAATCGGCCTGGGCATCTTCAACGGGCTGGATTTCTCGATCGTCTTCAATTCGCCTGCCGACGCCACTGAGGCCGAAGAGCGGGACGGATTTCTCCGAATCCTCGAAGCCACGCTCGTGCCGTACCTGATGCAGACTTCCATAGGAGACAGATTGCGTGTGGATATCGCGCCGTCCGAAGTATCCACCACAGGGCAGACCCTGACAACGGAAGACCCCTGGAACCATTGGACGATCGAAGTCTATGCCGATGGTAGCGCCGACTTCGAGTCCCAGCGGCGCTCTTACGACACCCGATACGGGGTGTATGTCAGCCGTGTGACTGAGGATTGGAAGCTTCAATTCCGGCCCTTCTTTAACTACAACTACGATCGATTTGAACGTGAGGAAAGAACGATCACGAGCACGGCCCGACGCGACGGATTCACCAGCTATGTCGTACGGAGCATCTCGCCGCACTGGTCAGCCGGTGCATACGGAGATATTCTTACCTCGACGTTCTCTAACGTGGACTGGCGCTACCGTTTCATGGGCGCAGTGGAGTGGAACCTCTACCCTTACCGCGAAGCGAATCGGCGACAGCTGACGGTTGCATATCGCCTGGGCGCCTCGCACATTACCTATCGAGACACTACAATCTATAACGAAATCGAACAAGTGCTTCCACAGCATCTACTCAACGCAGGGTACAAAGTCGTCCAGCCATGGGGAGGGATCGCAATAGGCATTAATGCCTCGCAGTACCTGCACGACCTGTCTCGGAACAGTCTTCAGTTTGATACGGAGTTCGAAATTCGTATTACAAGAGGGCTTTCCGTCGAGATTGGTGGCTTCCTTGAACTCATCCGCGATCAGATCAACCTCCCAAAGGGTAACACAGACCTGGAAGATGTGCTCCTGCGGCGCAGACAGCTCGAAACCAACTACGAGGCGGGCATCAGCTTCGGATTCCGCTACCGCTTCGGCTCGCTTCTTAACAATGTCGTAAACCCGCGCTTTGGAGGTATCGGCAACCGGGACCGATTCTGACCCGCGAACTTTGAAGCGGTCGTAGCTTCGGTTACCTGTGTTGCTTGTTTAAACTATTTAGCCTTCATTTTCAATGACTTAGCCGCGCCGCTTATTTGGCAAACCGGAACTTAAAATTTCGAACATTCATGAAATGCTCAGTTTAAATTGCTGCCAGTGCTGAAAGATTTATTGCAAAAACGGACGGAGAGCGACTTTCTCACTTCTTATTTTTTACTTCTAAGCATCATCTCCTGAATAACCGTATCAAACGGAATTTCCTTTTCAACGAGAAGGACAAGGAGGTGATAAATCAGGTCTGCGGATTCACCTACTATTTCCGCCTGTTTTTTATTTTTGGATGCTATAATTGTTTCTACAGCCTCCTCCCCGAGTTTTTGAGCGATCTTATCGATGCCTTTTTTGAATAATTTGGTAGAATATGATCCTTTAGGTTTTTCCACCCGCCTGCTGATTAATAGTCTTTCGAGGTCATATAAAAATTCGATTTCTTCCTTCGCCATTATTTAAAGTATTGATTCGTTAATTGTTCGGACACTTATCCCCTGTAGTGCCATCTCTTTTTTCAGTTCAGAGATTTCGATCTCCCTGAAGTGAAAGATACTAGCCGCCAACACAGCGTCAGCATTTCCTTTAAGTACAGCCTCACAACAGTGCTGAACCGTACCGGCTCCGCCGCTTGCGATTACCGGTATAGTAACTGTTTGATTGACTAATTTCAGTAAATCTATATCAAAACCTGATTTTGTGCCATCCCGATCCATACTGGTCAACAGGATCTCTCCGGCCCCTAATAATTCCACTTTCTTCATCCATTCGATGGCATCTATGCCGGTAGCTTCAGATCCGCCTTTTACAAAAATTTCCCAGGAGCCACCAACTTGTTTGGCATCCACTGCTGCGACGATTGCCTGCGAACCAAATGCCGATGAAGCTTCCGTCAGAAGGCCGGGATTTTTTACAATTGAGCTGTTAAGGGAAACTTTATCTGCACCCGCTTTCAATATTTCTTCGATTTCATCCACGGTACGAATTCCTCCTCCCACTGTAAAGGGTATATTAATCTCTTTTGCGATATCCCTCACCAGATTTACCAATGTTTTTCGTTTTTCTTTCGTCGCGGTAATATCCAGAAACACCAATTCATCGGCTCCCTCATTCGTGTAGCGGCGAGCCAGTTCGATTGGATCCCCTGCATCACGCAGCCCGATAAAGTTAACTCCTTTAACGGTTCTGCCGTTCTTAATGTCGAGACAAGGTATGATTCTTTTAGTCAGCATAATTTATGAACCAAAAGATAAAAAATTTTTAGGTACTGTCTGCTTTTCAAGTGTACTACATATAAGAAGGTTTCATAAAATTCGTTTAATGATAGGAAGCCGTTTAAAAACAGGTATTGAATTCGTTGATATTTTAAACTGACAAGCTGAATATGAACAAAAAAGAGAATATTGTCATGACACGCGGAATACAAATCAGCACCTTGCTGTTTGCAGGGATCCTGTTTTTTCAATCTTGTGGAGATCAGATTGTTGGCGTTGATAACCCCAAAGGTGAATTGCCCCGCGAATTAACGGCCACAGAGAAGATGGTTATTGAAGCGGATCAATCGTTTAGTTATGAACTTTTTCGAAATACAGTCGATTTTGATGATGAGGAAAACATCATGATCTCACCTTTAAGCGTTTCGATGGCGCTCTCTATGACTTTAAACGGTGCGGAGGGTGAAACGTTTGAGGCGATGCGAGAGACACTTAAAATGAGTGGAATGAATCTCGATGAGGTCAATGATGGCTATCGAACACTCATAAAACTATTGGTTGATCTGGATCCGGATGTCAAACTGAAAGTGGCCAATTCGATCTGGCATGATGATGATTTGCAGGTTAAACAAGATTTTCTCAATCGGGTAGAAGATGCTTTTGATGCATCCGTTGAAGATCTGGACTTTCAAGATCCCGCTTCCGTGAATAGAATCAACGAATGGGTAAATACAAATACAGAGGGATTAATCGAAAAAATTATTGATGAAATTCCGGATGAAATGGTCATGTATCTGATCAATGCGATCTATTTTAAGGGAAATTGGTTATATCAGTTTGACGAAGATGATACTCGAATTGCAGACTTTTACCTTGAATCCGGCGAGACAAAACAGGTGGATATGATGACACAAAGGGATCGTTTTGCAACCTATTTCTCTGAACAGGTGCATATGATTGAACTTCCTTATGGGGATAGTCTCTTTTCCATGACCGTATTGATGCCCTCAGATGAGAATCAACCCTTGGATCAATTTATCTCCGAAGCTGTGACTGCAGAAAACCTGCATAATTGGAGATCAAATTTAAGGACACCGTTTCAGGACATTCCGGTTCATTTGCCCAAATTCGAGATGGAGTATGAAATCGAATACAACGAAATCCTGAAAGCGATGGGCATGGAGATCGCTTTTGATGAGTGGGAAGCAGATTTTAGCGGTATTGCCGATACGTCACCTCAAAATCTCTTTATCAGTGAGGTTAAACATAAGACCTTTATCTCTGTAGATGAGAAGGGTACGGAAGCTGCAGCGGTTACGAGCGTGGGGGTTGGAGTCACATCCATGCCTCAACCGATGATTGTGAATCGTCCGTTCGTTTTTATCATTCATGAGCGCGAGAGCGGAACGAATCTGTTTATGGGGAAAGTGAAAGATCCTTGAGAGTGAGAAGTGAAAAGTGAGAAGTGAAAAGTGAGAAGTGAGAAGTGAAAAGTGAAAAGTGAAATGTGAGAAGTGAAATGTGAGACTGGAGACGGGAGAAGTCTCACTTCTCACTCAATTGCGCCATTTCACTCAATTGAATATTTCCTTCGTAATATGCTTTCCCAACAACAACCCCGTAGAGATCTTGATTTTTTAAGTCTGTTAGATCTTTGAGGGATGAAACACCTCCCGATGCAATCCAGTTCAGGTTTGGGAAACTCTGTTGCAAAAGCTGATACATTTCAATATTTGGGCCATTCAACATACCATCGCGTGCGATATCGGTGCTGAGTACGGTACGCAGTCCGGCATTAATCATCGGCTGCAGGAACAACTCAATCGGGGCATCTGAGGTTTCAAGCCACCCGCCATATGCCATTTTCCCATCCTTCAGATCCAATCCTAAAATCATTTTATCCGGATAGGCTTTAATCGCTTTCAGCCACTCTTCACTGTTTTTGACAGCCATGGATGAACAGATCACGCCACTAATCCCATTTTCAATTAGCAATTCAATATCCTCCCTTTTCCGAACCCCGCCCCCCGTCTGTACAGAGAGCCCCAACTCATCAATCATCGCCCGTATGATCGGTAAATTTTCAAATTGTCCACTTTTGGCCCCATTCAGATCCACTACATGAATGTGTGAAAACCCTGCATTTTTAAAATTACGTGCCTCATCAAGAGGATCATGGTTATAGATCGTCTTTTTTGAATAATCTCCTTTCTGAAGGCGGACCGCCTGTCCATCCAGAAGATCAATTGCAGGTATTATCTTCATTCTTTAAAACCGAATTAAATTATCGGGCTACCGTAAAAAGCCCGTTTGAAAGAGTCTAAAAGTACGATGTGAATAGAATAATAACCAATTTAACCGAGCTATTTTAAAAACAAGAGATTTAAACGTGAGCTGATTCCAGGTCAAAGAAAAAGGGAGTATAAAGTCGTACTCTAACACCTCCCAGCCCCCTCCCGAGGTATCGGGACAGGTATCATTTTTTTTTGGGGGGGGGTAATTCATTTACAAAAAAGAAGAAAGTTGAATCTATTGAATTGACTCAAGCCTTACTGTTTACCATATCCAGAAAATTTTGAAGCAGCAGTGATCCAACCTGACCCGATTTTTCGGGGTGAAACTGAACCCCCATGAAATTGTCTTTAGCAACCACCGCAGCAAAATCTTTAATGTAGAGACAGGATGCCAATGTATACTCATTTGTTGGCGCATAATAACCATGCACATAGTATAAAAACTGTTTATTCCCGATCCCATTGATCAGAGGGTGCTCTTTTTTGGAATCAAACTGATTCCACCCCATGTGGGGTACTTTCGCCTGCGTGGAATCAAATTTTTTGAGTCTGCCGGGAATGATTCCAAGAGTTTTGCAATCCCCCTCTTCAGAGGTTTCAAATAACAATTGCATACCGAGACAGATTCCAAGAACCGGTTTTTTTGTTGATTTAAGCCACACGTCCAGATCTTTGGCCCTTAAGTCATCCATCGCAGCGGCGGCATGACCTACACCCGGGAAAATAATGGCCGTTGCTTTTTCCAGTTCGTCAGGATCATCAGAAATAAAATAAGCTGCTCCAAGCCGTTCTAATGCATTAGATACAGAGGCTAAATTTCCGGCTTTGTACTTTACAATTCCAATCACAGTTTAAATCAATCCTTTTGTCGATGGGAGTATTCCCTTTATACGTTCATTTCGGCTTACAGCAAAACGAAGTGCCTTTGCAAATCCCTTAAAAATGGATTCTATGACATGATGTTCATTTTTGCCGTCAGCTTTAACATGCAAGGTTGCTTTGGCGTTCATTGCCAGCGTATAAAAAAAATGTTCCAGCATCTCTGTAGGGAAATCGCCAACATATTCTCTGTTTAAATTTACGTCCCAGCGCAGATAGGGTCGATCGGAAAGATCAATCGCAACAGTCGCCTGCGCCTCATCCATAGGCAGTACAAAACCGTAACGCTGGATTCCCGCTTTATTTTCAGAAATTGCAGCCCGAATTGCACTGCCCAATGCGATCGCGCAATCTTCAATTGTGTGATGTTCATCCACTTCCAGATCCCCTTTGCAGGTCAATTCCAGATCAATCAACCCGTGCCGGGCAATCTGATCCAGCATATGATCGAAAAATACGACTCCGGTATCGATACTGCTTTCACCGGTTCCATCCAGATTCAGCGATAAAGATATCTGAGTCTCTTTGGTGTCTCTCTTCAGTGTCGTTTTTCGGTCAGGGAAAAGTATTTTCCGACATAACTGATCCCAACTTTTTGCTGTAGAAAAAGGGGACTCATCTTTTTTGAAGGTTAAATTTCCATCTTCAAATAGGATCACCCCATCTTCCAGGCCTTCTGCTATTTCTTGGGATGTAATGGCTTCATTCCGGAGGAGTGACTTTTGAGTTTCGGAGAGATCTTTTATGGGGATATTGAGATCAACTCCTGACTCCAGAAGTAATTTCATTCCATAAAGCGCCCTTGGCTGGAGTAAATTCTCAGTTTCACAGGTCAGAGC
Source organism: Bacteroidetes bacterium UBA2664 (assembly GCA_002359315.1). Lineage (GTDB taxonomy): Bacteria > Bacteroidota > Rhodothermia > Balneolales > Balneolaceae > Rhodohalobacter. The sequence continues at coordinate 81,097 of DEMS01000017.1, forward strand.
TGATTGTTCAATCCTTATTTTCATGATAGAATCTCCTTTAAGGTTTTGAGGAATCGAATATTTTCATCCGGCATCCCGATCGTCACTCTCAGACAATCTTCACAATGGGGTTCATTGCCTCTGTATCGGATGATGACGCCTTTTTCTGCAAGTTTCTGATAGACTTCTTTTGCATTTTTAATTTTAAAAAGCAGGAAATTTGCATCGGAAGGATACACTTTTTCAACAGCGTCTGCGTACGAAAGCTGCTCGGCTATATAGTCTCGCTCATCAATAATTTTTTCAATATTTAATTCCATAACCGGCATCTGATCAAAGGCTTTTAGTGCCATGTCTGCCGTAAGTTTATTGATATTGTACGGTGCTTTTACTTTCAGCATCACCTCTATAATTTCCGGGTTTGAGATGGCGATGCCCAATCGGATACCGGCTAAACCGAACGATTTAGAAAATGTTTGAAGGACGACCAAATTTGGATATTGCTGGACCAGGTCAGCCATCGATTCCTGTCCGCTGAAATCGATATATGCTTCATCAAGCACCACAATGCCGGGAAATTTTGAAATCAGTTTAAGCAGATCCGTTTTCTTTAAATTATTAGCTGTGGGATTATTGGGTGAACATAAAAAAAGGATTTTTGTCTTTGAATCCGACGCTTTCAGGATTTCATCCACCTGCAGGTGAAAATTTGGTGTGAGAAGTACTTCTTTGACCTTCACATTGTTGATATTTGCCGCAACCTTGTACATGCCATAAGTAGGCGGGGTGGTGAGGATGGAGTCATCGCCGGGTTCACAAAACATGCGAATGATCAGATCGATCGGTTCATCACTTCCAACGCCGAGAAAAATATTTTCAAAATCGACTCCTCGCCAGGATGCAATTTTTTTTCTTAAGGCATCCTGGGTAGGTGATGGATATCTATGCAGGTCCAGCTGATTTCGAATGGGTGCCCCAAGGCTATTCTCATTGGCATCCAGCAGCAATCCCTCATTATAATCATCCCGAGCACTGCGATAGGGAACCAGATTTCTGATATTTTCTCTTAAAAGTGATTTAATATTCATTGTTATGAGATTTTCACTCGCCATTTAGTTTTTTCAGCCGGATAGCTACCGCATTGCGATGAGCTTCCAGTCCTTCCAGTTTGGCAAGGGTTTCTACGGCCGGGCCTAAGCTCTGGAGGCCTTTTTGAGTCACTTTTTGCATGGTAATAAATTTCTGAAAACTTTGAAGTGAGACGCCGCTATACATTTTTGCATACCCGTACGTAGGTAGTGTATGATTTGTCCCGGAAGCATAATCCCCCATACTCTCCGGTGTCCATGGGCCTATAAAAACAGATCCGGCATTGATGACATTCAGCGAAAGGTCATCGGCATCTTTTGTATTGATGATGAGATGTTCCGGTGCATACAGATTGGAAAATTCCATTGCATCCGCTGAATTGTCCACAATCAGAATGAAACTTTTAGAGAGGGCCTCGTCAGCAAAATCCTTTCTTGGGAGCTCTTCCAGTTGTTGATTCAGAATTTTGACCAGATTTTCTGTGTCAAAATCCGGTGTTGCAACCAGTATAGCCTGACTATCAGATCCATGTTCCGCCTGTGAGAGCAGATCTGCTGCAACAAATTCGGGGTCTGCGCTCCCATCAGCGATCACCAGCACTTCTGAGGGTCCGGCCGGCATATCGATGGAGACCATCGCTTCACTGTTTTGCAGGATCATTTTTGCTGCAGTAACATATTGATTTCCCGGGCCAAAAATTTTATCAACTTTCGGGATCGATTCTGTTCCGTAAGCCATTCCTGCAATGGCCTGAGCCCCACCGGCTTTTACAACGGATTTAGCGCCAATCTGTTGTGCAACATAGACGATAGAGTCGGGTACCGTCCCGTTTTTGGTGGGAGGTGTAGCGAGGACAATGGTATCACAGCCGGCAAGCATGGCCGGAACTCCAAGCATCATTGCCGTGGAGGGGAGAGGAGCGGTGCCTCCCGGAACATAGAGGCCTACTCTCTGCACAGGTTTTGCAATCCGGCTGCAGAATATTCCCGTTTCTGTTTCGACAATCAGTGTTTCACTCGCTTGATTTTTGTGGAAAAGGGTGATGTTCTTAAGAGCTCTGTCGATTGCTGCTTTAATTTCCGCTTCTAAAGATATCTCCACAGAATTCGGATCAAGAGTGACATCTACCGTATCTATCCCATCAAATTGTTTCGTATAGGTTCGAATGGCTTGGTCACCCTGTTTTTTAACTTCATCAAGAATAGGCTGAACCGTATCAGCAATCGTGCTGAAATCAATTTTAGGCCTTAAAAGGAGTTTTTCAATCTCCTCACTCGATAATGTATTGTAACGATATGTTTTCATGAGGTATGAATCGTGAGTCGTGAAAATTCGGGCAATATCTGTTTATGCAATCATGCTTTCAATCGGAAGCATTACAATTCCGGTTGCTCCGGCTGCTTTCAGCTGTTCCATGACATCCCAAAAGGTAGAAAGAGGAACAACAGCGTGAATGGCGACCATTCCATTATCAGCCAGTGGCATTACGGTTGGGCTCTTCAGCGAGGGTAAAATCTCTTTAATTTTTGATACCGCTTCTTGGGGTGCGTTCATCAGGATATACTTGCTTTTTGCTGCTTTTTGATAGCCTTCAATGCGTTGTAAAATTCTCTCAATCAGATTTTCTTTACCGGGAGAGAGCGGTTTGTTGGTTTTTACAAGCTGTGTTTCAGAGTCAAAGATATTGATCACCTCTTCGAGTCCGTTCGCTTTGAGTGTTCCGCCTGTAGAGACCAGGTCACAAATGGCATCTGCAATCTCCAGACGGGGCGCTATTTCCACAGACCCGGAAAGAGTGACGATGTCTACATTAATATTTTTGGAATCAAAATAGCGCTTGGTGATTCCCGGATAGCTGGTGGCAATTCTTTTGCCGGCAAAATCAGCGGCTGATTTGAGTTTATCCTCTTTCGGAGCCGCCAGGGAAAGCCGGCATACCCCATAATTGAGTCCGCGGATAATAGTGACATCCGCTTCATCTTCGGCTACTACATTGGCACCCACAAAACCCAAGTCACAAACCCCATCTTCTACATACTCAGGAATATCATCATCCCGAATCAAAAGGAGTTCAACATCAAAATTCAAGCATTTAACCAGCAAACTCCGTTTATAGTCGTCAAATTTCAGCCCGATCCCCTCAAGCAGTGTGAGCGTTTTATCGGTTAATCTGCCGCTTTTCTGGACAGCAATACGTAATGAAGTGGTAGAGTCTAAAGTTCTCATAGAATAATTAATTTAAGGAATAAAATTTGGAAAGTGGGAGTTTAAAAATTGTGCGATGAAGAGGGATATTAATGCACAAGATGCCCGTGAACACGATGATGGTGTCCGATTGTATGATAGATATGGAGTCGATTTTTTGTCACTGAGTTAAACTATGGAATTCGTAAATATGAAACCAATATAATTTTGACCCGGTTCCGGATCATCCGGAAAAGTTGAGAAAAAAAGAAAGCCCCGGTTCTATCAAAACCGGGGCTTCAGTGTTTTAGGGGTAAAATGGGTAGTTTATTTTGTAGCTGAATGGTTATACTTTCACTGATGAAAGATTGTTCCTTAATCTCAACGAAAAAAAGAAAAAAGCCTTGTATGAAAACAATTGCGCAGATTACATACATCCCTCTCTACACAGATCACCCAAAAGAGATCGTTCAGGATCTTATTGAATTTGTTGCACAACATGATGTGGAAGTGGATGTAAATTATCTATCCACCAGTGTCAAGGGCGAGACAGATGTTGTATTTGACCTGATCCGTGAAATTTATGAAGAAATGACTTTGGAAGATGAGAAATTCAGGCTTCACGTTGAACTTTTGAGTCCGGTTGATGAAGAGTGAATCCCTCAATCATATCTGGCGGGAAGGGTCTCCCACTCCCGAATTTCCATTCGGACCTCCTCCCCATCACTATTTGTGACAACGAGCTGATTGGGTTGACTTACTGTTTCTGAAGCTTCATGGAATAGTGCGGATTCAAGGATGATGCGTGCTTCGACCTTAAATATATTCTCAGCTGTGGGTGTGATTATTGGGGGGAATGATTTTCGTTCATTAAATATTACATATTCCGGAGTCATGGTAAAATCACTGTCAGGAAAATAAATCGTGACGTCCGTGCCTCTTTCAGTAAAATTAGAGTCTGAATCAGGATTCGCAAACCAATGTTGTACAATCACATTGAAGGGTTGTTCAGTATTGGAATCTCCGGATGGCTCTGTAGTTTTGCAACTAACCAAGACAGTTGTAAGAAGGATGGTAAAAATAATTTTAAGTTTCATCTGTTATAAGTTAAAATATTCATCAAAAATCACTTTTCTAACGAAAAGAGCTGACAATACATATAATCTAATTTAATGGTAATGAAAAAGTTTCACCTGTTCATATATCTCTTTGCCGGACTCATCCTCTTTCAGGGGTGCGATCCGGGGACTTCAGCCAATGACAGCGGTGAAATTACAGCTTCGGAAGAGAGACAGTTTATATGGAATGGGCTCAATTTCTGGTACTACTGGCAGAAGAGTGTTCCGGAATTGGCTGATGAGAGAAAAGAGGATATTCCTTCGTTTAATCAGTTATTGAAAGGGCCGAGTAGTGATGAAGAGCTTTTTGACAGACTGATTTTAGATGAAGATAAGAATTCATGGTTTATTGAAAATTATGAAGAGCACGAAGCGGCACAGTTGGGTACTTCGAAGTCATTTGGATTTCGTTTTGGCTTGATAGAAGAAAGAGGTGTTACCGGGCTGGGAACCGGAAATGTTTTTGGATATGTCCAATATATCATGCCGGATTCACCGGCAGATGCAGCCGGCCTCAAAAGAGGAGATGTATTTCGAGGAATTAATGGCGAAAATATTACCCTTAACAATTATGAGAATTTGTTAGACAATGATACCTATAATTTAAGTATGGCTACTGTACGCAGAACAGAAAATTGGTATCAAATCGATGACTTAGATGAAACGGTTCTGGTGCAATCAGAAATCATCAATGAAAACCCAATTCATACCTCCGAAATGTACTACTTTGGAGCAAAAACAGTCGGATATCTTCTCTACAACTCATTTCGATTCAACTACCATGAGGAGCTAAATGAACGATTTGCTGAGTTCAAGGAGAACAATGTCGATGAACTGGTTTTGGACCTCCGATACAATGGTGGGGGCGCGTTAATAACCAGCGCGCTTTTGGCGAGTATGATCTCCGGTGTTGATGCAAATTCAACATTTGCGGAGTTAAGATATAACGACAAAAGATCCTCAGTTGCACCAGAACCATTTACTTTTTATGAAAAAGTACCGATCTATGATCAATCAGGATCATTTTTGAATGCCGATTCCGATGTAAATTCATTGGGGCTATCCAGAGTCTATATATTAGCCAGTGGGAGAACCGCCTCTGCAAGTGAAACACTAATCAATGGACTCAGGCCGTATGGTGTCGAAGTAATTGTAATTGGTACGGAGACCTTTGGGAAAGATGAAGGGTCTATTACTGTATACGATGTGCCAAGTGCGATGTATTCACCCAGTAACAGTCAGGATAGATCTAAGATAAACCCAAATCATAAGCTGGCTATGCAGCCGATTGTCTTCAAGATTTTTAATGCAGACGGTGAAGATTATCCGGACGGATTTCCCCCATCGCCCGGAACCACTGTTCAGCATGAGATTAACTATCTCGAAGGGGGGCTGCCCCCATTGGGCCACCCGGAAGAGCAACTATTTAAAACGGCACTCGGTAAAATAAACGGATCATTTTTTGCAAAAGATATAGCCGATGATGGAGTAGATCTATCGATGCATTTTATGGACAGTTCAGAATTAATTCCTTTCCATGATGATGTCTATCTGTTGCCGTCCGATTTGGATCGGATTTCAATAGACAAAAAGTAATCATTTCTCTGAACTGTGATTTTGGGTGGTAATTAGCCGATGTGATGTTGTAAAAAGTGAGATAATCATTCAGATGTATTTTTTCTGCCTATCAGATGTGATCATAACATTACTATGCAATGACCGTTTCTAGTTCGTATATTTAAAGCTTCTGTAATTTTAGTTTTTCCATCCATAAACACACATGAAGAAGATTCGAAATTTTTGCATTATTGCTCACATTGATCACGGCAAATCCACACTCGCCGACCGGTTATTGGAGCGAACCGGGACTATTAGTGAGAGAGAGATGCAAGAGCAGGTATTGGATGATATGGATCTGGAGAGAGAGCGTGGCATCACTATAAAGAGTCATGCCATCCGGATGGATTACAAGAGGCCGAATGGGGAAGTCTATACATTTAACCTGATCGATACTCCGGGACATGTTGATTTTGCCTATGAAGTTTCCAGGGCACTGAAGGCTTGTGAGGGTGCACTTCTTATTGTAGATGCTGCACAGGGTATTGAAGCTCAAACGATATCGAATCTCTACCAGGCGATAGAACAGGATCTGGAAATTATCCCGGTGATGAATAAAATTGACCTGCCGGGAGCGGATCCCGAAGGTGTTGGGCAGCAAATTATCGACTTGATTGGGTGTTCATTTGAAGATATTCTTCAGGTATCCGGTAAAACCGGCGCCGGTGTAAATGAGCTTCTGGAAGAGATCATCGAGAAAATTCCGCCGCCGAAACAAGAGGTAGATAAACCATTAAAGGCACTTATCTTTGACTCCATTTTCAATACCTATCGCGGATCTATCGCATATGTGAGAGTGATCGAAGGCAGTTTGAAGAAAGGGGATCCAATCTATTTCATGGCCACTAAAAAAGAGTATTTTGCAGAAGAGATTGGGTATTTGAAATTAAAAAAAGAACCGACTGACGTCCTTGAAGCCGGTGAAGTAGGGTATGTAATCGGGAGTGTTAAATCTCTTCAGGATGCCAAGGTCGGTGATACAATCACTCATCAAAAAAGGAGAGCAGATAAGGCCATTGAGGGATATAAAGATGTAAAACCAATGGTATTTAGCGGAATTTTTCCGACTCAGACGGAAGATTTTGAAGATTTGCGATCGGCCCTTGAAAAATTACAGTTGAATGATGCTTCTCTGACATATCAGCCGGAGACATCAAAAGCATTGGGTTTTGGATTCCGTGCCGGATTTTTGGGGATGTTGCATATGGAAATTATTCAGGAAAGGCTCGACCGTGAGTTTAATATCGATATCATCACTACAGTCCCGAATGTGCGGTATGAACTGGATACGGAAGAAGGAAAACGCATCAAGGTGGATAATCCAAGTGAGATGCCGGATGCAGGGAAAGTGGATAAAGTATGGGAGCCATACATCAAAGCGAGTATTCTGACCCCGGCCGATTATATAGGCCCGATTATGGCGCTCTGCCAGGAGAGGAGGGGAGTCTATGTAAATCAACACTTTATGCAGAATAATCGTGTTGAGATCACCTATGAATTACCGATGGCAGAGGTAGTATTTGATTTTTATGATCGCTTAAAAAGCGGAACTCGCGGATATGCATCTCTTGATTATGAACTTCTTGAATACCGAGTTGGTGATTTGGTACGTTTAGATATCATGCTTAACGGAGAACCGGTAGATGCGCTCTCCAGTATTACACATCGCGATAAGGCTTATTACCAGGGCCGTAAAGTATGTGCGAAATTAAAGGAACTTATCCCGCGACAGCAGTTTGAAGTAGCAGTACAGGCAGCGATCGGTTCCAGGGTAATTGCACGCGACACTGTAAGGGCATTGAGAAAAGATGTGACAGCAAAATGTTATGGTGGCGACATAACCCGTAAAAGGAAATTGATCGAAAAGCAGAAAGAAGGTAAAAAAAGAATGAAACAGGTAGGTACGGTTGAAATCCCACAAGAAGCTTTTCTGGCTGTTCTGTCTATGGATGAAGAAACAAAATAACCCCCAATATTATGTTCATATTACGCAGGCTTTTATTTGTAACTATTTTTAGTATCGTTTGGATAACGGCAAATGCTCAATTTGCAGAACCGGAAATTCGCAAAGTTGAATTTTCTGAAAGGGCTGCATTTGAAGCACGATTCAGCTCAATCAATTGGACCGGACAAGGGCTCTACAATCCGACAACAATTGATAGAATCCCAACGATTGAGATCCGATCCCGGCTCCAGGCGGTATATGGAGAACCGACTCAAACCATTAAAGATTTAATCAACAACAATTTCAGGCCGGGCAAAGCGATTCAATTCGAATACTGGTTTATTATTGACGGAGAGATGCCTCTAATGGTCCTGGATTTGGATGGCCCTTTTGAAAATGGTTTGGTCTATGTGGGCGCAAGTCGATATATTGACCTGATGCCACAGGTTAAACGAACTCTGAACCGACAGTTAATGGGTGATGAAGGATCTCCGGCCGAATATAGTGATTATTATTTTTCACCTGAAAGAGATCAGTGGTATCTTGTTCAGTTTGTAGACGGCGAATTCAAAAATGAGATGATTGACAGACCATCCTTTAGATAACTCAAATAACATCGGTATTGAAGAAGAAAAATAGCTCCAAAAAAGAAACGGTCGTATCCAAAAGACGAGCGCGGCAGATAGCAGAAAATGACACAGCAAAACATTGGGCAAAAGAATGGCTTGATGCATTGGTTTGGGCTTTTATCGCTGCCATCATATTGCGTACTTTTTTCTTCGGTGCCTATCGAATTCCAACCCCAAGTATGGAAAAAACTCTGTTAACAGGGGATTTTCTGATTGTCACCAAACTTGCATACGGCCCGCGGACACCGATGACGCTTTCGGTGCCTTTTACAGATATTTATACTCCAGGTGTGGATATCCCCTGGTTCAGGATTCCGGGTTATTCTGAAATTAAACGAAACGACATTGTCGTATTTAATTATCCGATTGACGTGGCACCGATATCTGTTAAAACAAATTATATCAAAAGGGCTGTCGGAATACCGGGAGATCGGATAGAAATTATTGATAAATTGCTTTATGTAAATGGCGAGGATGCCAATCAATTTGAGACATTGATGTACAATCATCGGGTAGAATCCAGAGATCGAATCCGGCTCAGCCCTGCAAAAGTAAATGATGCCGGTGCGGCAATTTTACAAAGTAACAATAATACATACATCATGAATATGACAGCCGACGTTGCTGAGCAGATGAGTGATTGGCCTGAAATTGTAAGTGTTGAGAAATTTGTGTTGCCGGAAGATTATGAAACGTTTAACAGAAGAGGCTTTAACTTCTCAAGAGGATTTACCAACCACGATAATATGGTTGAATTTACAGTCCCATATAGCGGCATGGAGGTCGAACTATCGTCTGATAACTGGCATATTTATCAGGATATCCTGGAAAGATATGAGAGAAACAGCGTGCAACGGGTAGGGGATACTTTCATAATCAATGGCGAGGAGACTAATCAATACACAATTCAGAAAGATTATTATTTCATGATGGGTGATAATCGCGATGACAGTGAGGATAGCCGCTATTGGGGTTTTGTCCCGGACGACCATGTAATTGGCAAAGCCGGTATCATCTATTTCTCCTGGGATGGAGAACGATTTTTACCACGATTTGAGAGATTGTTTAATTTGATCCACTAAAAGTGAAAAGTGAAAAGTGAAAAGTGAGAAGTGAAAAGTGAGAAGTGAGAAGTGAGAAGTGAGAAGTGAGAAGTGAGAAGTGAGAAGTGAAAAGGGCTCATTATTGTATTATCCTCATTCCCACTCGTTATCCCATTCCAACTCGTCATCCTGAATTTATTTCAGGATCTCCTTGAAGGCGTTTCTCTTGAAAGTAACTTACACTTCTCTGGAGACTTCAGCCCTTGAGATCCTGACCTTCGTGTCTGTTGCACAACGTTTTTTAGTTAAGGTAATATATGAATAATTCAGTCCT
>DEMS01000013.1:0-136168 GCA_002359315.1 Bacteroidetes bacterium UBA2664
GTCAGTATGGTCCGGAATATCCATCCGGTAAACGATCAAAATATATCCTTAAGCGGATAGGGTCATCTTGAGATGGGATATAGCCTAAGCCGAATGCATGTTTAATAAACTGATAATACAATAAAAAATATTCGTGCTCTTTGTGATACTCCTCAATTCCTACAGCTTCTACATTGTTCTGCATAAACATAATCCGAACTTTGATCACATCTTCCTGGACAAAGTCAAAGAACAGATTCATGAGCTCAAAATACTTGTCTAGATACTGAGATGTGACTTTCTGCCACTTTAGTTCGCTGTTTAAGTGTAACTCTTCCGTTTTGCTTTTTAATGCCTCTTTTACTGTTTCAATATCCTCGCTTCGAATTAAACATCCCCCATAAAAGTTAGAATAGAATTCCCCGCTTTTGACAGATTCGTCAGCATATAAAATAAGTTCTTTTAACATGTAATTAATTGCCTGTAGAATTAGGTGTCTTTTTAGCACCATCTAAGGCCAAAGGTATTAAAGAAAGAAAACCCTTACTTAACTTTTTTTAAACAAATTTTAAACAGAGTAAGATATCTCACTGTTGACTTCCCCAAAAACTGGACCGAAGTGGAGTTGATCTTTTGTGGGGTTTTACGGGGACTATTCGTTTGGGCATGAGGATAAATCCCTTTGCTGCTCACTCGGGCCGGGTTGTCCGGCGGGGCATTCCAAACGGGGCGTTGGGAACGAGGTTAAATTCTACCTCATAGTTTGCTACTTAATCATCTGAAGATTGATCCGTATCACTATACTTAGCAAAAGCACTTTTGTAAAGGCTTTCACTTTCATCTTTAAAACTATTTTTATTTTCAAGAAGCTCTGAGAATTTCTCAAAAATGTTTTTGTAAACTATTTGATGCGCCTTGTGAGATAAATCTTCTTCTTTGTATTCATCCATTTCGAATTCAGATGTAATTGCTTTATTCAAGAGTATCAACAAATCGTCTTTGCTTATTCTGTCTATTTCAATCCATGTATCTTCCTGTTCTTCACCTTTGATACTTAGATAATATGCCTTATTATTTTCAATTTTTAAGTATTTCATAAGATTCGGTTCTTCTTTTTTCATATGCTTTTTCGCCTGCTTCTAAACAATTAAGCATGACTTCAAAGTTGTCAATGGTACTTCCATCTGCATTTTTTAATTTCTTATCGGCAGGGTGGCCAAAATAAACTTCATATTTTACACCACTATTTTCGATTATTTTTTTTGTACAAGCAATGTGATTTGGTTTGATTGATGCACCAACTGTGCTACTATGGGTAACAATTATTACTGGTATACTTTTAGAAATATCCTTTAATAAAGCATTCACTTCATTTTTTAAGAATATATTATCAAAGGATGATTCTGGTTCATCAATCAAGAGAATGTCATGTTTTAAAGCATCATTGATTTCATGTAATAAATTAAATTCAGATCGTTCCCCTCCGGATATAGCAAAACCATGTTTATTTAAAGTTTCATATTCAATTTGAATAAAAAATTTGTAATAGTCGGTTTCTTCGAGCTCTATTTTTTTTAGTTCAAGCAAAAATTTATAAGGAGAATCATACTTGTCAAAAGAATCTCGAAAAGAAAGCATTTTCTTGCTCTTATCTTTTAATCCTTGCGCCCCTGTATATTTCTTTGTTTTAGCAACTATTTTGAAGCCTCTAATATCCTTACTGTATATTTCTCGTTCTTTTTGTAGTTCTTTTACAATTCTTGAGAATCTTTTGACTTTCTCTTTTTCAAACAGATATCTATAGAAATCTACAGTCTCTGGAAAGGTTGATGCTGTTCTAAAACGTAAATCACTTTGTATGTTAGTAATCAACCCATTTAACCAATTTTTTTTTAGGTTGAGCTCAGCTAATTCATTGTATTTACTTATTAAGTCTAAAGCCAATGCTTTCAGTGATTCATTAGATACATGTTTATCTATTGTGGCTCTGTACTCTGCATTTTCAATTAATAACTGAACAGCTTCAATTATATCCTTTAAACCAGATAAATCTTTTTCAGTAAATGGATTTTCACTAAATAACTTTGTCTTAGAATAAACATCTTCCTTTTCTGTCTCGGTTGCATATTTTACCAATGAAGTAATATATTTTTCTAAATCTATTTCATTTTGCTTCAAATCAACTTTATTTATGTCTTCTACAACCCTTTTAAACTCACTGAGATATTGTTCAGAAACACTACTTTGTCTTACGCTTAAAAGTTTTTTGAATTTTTCTTCATCATTTTGAAGTAGTGAAAACTGTTTTATGTATTTGACATTCTCAAAAGCTGATGAAATTCGATCCAAGGTATAAGTTTTCCCTGAAGAGCGCTCCCCAAGCATTACATTTAATCCAGTAGAAAGCATAAGTCCATCAGTCGTAGCTTGAAACTTGCTATTACCATCCTCCTTTGACAAAAAGACTTTATTTTTGTCAAATAAACACGCTTTAATACCAGCAAGAGTTACTTCATCAAGATCGATATACGTTTGTCTAAGAGAAAATGAATCTAAATCTTCAGAAAACCTTGAATCACTGAAAAGAACAGGCGTTAAACCCTCTTCATTTTTTGTACAACTTATGAATTTTTTGATGCTTGTGACTTCTCCAGCAGTAATATGATCTGAGAGTTTTTCTAATGTTTCTTCATTTATGGTAGGTTTCTTGTCATAGTGTGGTACTAACAAATGTTGATCCAGATTTGGATAAACCTGTTTAAGTTCTTCAACAGATATTGAATCTTGATCAGTCTGTATTAAACTTTGTATTTGAGCACATTTTGCAGAAAAATCAGTTAGTCGATTATTTTCGGATATTAGTAATAAATGTCCACCTTCTATATCTATTTCAATGCCAGGAAGTACATCAATATCCAAAGCCTCGGAGATTGTATTAAACTGTTCAAGATCAAATAGATTATGATTAGTGATTGCAATACAATCTATTTCAAGTTTACGCACATACTCTTTGAGCTTGCCTAAGCTAAATTCAAATTGAGAATCACTGATAGATGATTTGGTATGTATATGCAAATCAATTTTTTTCATCTCTCATCTAATTTTGCGGTAGTGTTTCAATTACTAAGTATTTATTTAATTCAGCTTTATAACATATTTATGATGAAGAATTCATCACTCGTAAATGTATATCATTCAAGCTACAATGTCATAAAAAAATTATAGTTACGGAAAACTCAGTCCAAAATATTTAATGAAGTCGTTCAGTTAAATTGGGTGGTCTGGCGGGGCATTGCCAACGGGAGCATTGGGGAAAAGATTAAGATTACTTACTCCTCTTCATTATCATCATCGACTGAGTCTGAGTCGTTAGTTATTCCTTTATTTCCAAGTTTTAAATTCCCAATGTTAGTTGATTCAAATAACTCTTTAAAAGCTTGTGACTGAGAATCTCTAAGAAGTTGCATTGATTCTTGAAATTCTGTTGAAACTTGAAACGCTAATGCATTTGCCAAATCAGAATTAATCTGAACTTTAATATTCTCAAAAACAGTTGAAATACTTTTCATTGCGTCAGATATACTACGCGCTGGTAATTTTGGCTTAGCATTACCAAGAACACCAAGTAATTTTGTTCTATGTTTTTTCAATTCTTTTACTTCATAGATCCGTAACAATCTGTGATGCATAACTTTATTTCGAATTGGTATAACCCGATCAGTTAATTCATCTTCGAGTTCAATCCATGTTTTTTGATCATCAAAATATTTAGAAAATACATCATCCCATATCGACACTGTTTTACTTTTTTCTGCCAGATCAATTCTAAGTTCATCCATTGAATTTTTTTCAAGAAGTAATTCTTCTAAATCAGAAACAGTTAATGATTTATTTTTTGGCCACTGAGTAAACTTTCCTGTTACAATTTCAATAAGTCCACTGAACATTGTGAACTCAATAGGATGGTGGAGTTCTTCCTCTTTCTTATTTGAACTCTTTGCTATTTCTTCTGCTCGTTCTTTTAATTTATCTGGAATTAACCGATCCCACCAATTAAAGCCTACAACCTCAATCATAGCTTTACTGATAAAATTTCTCAGTTCAGTTTCAATGTCAGATAAAATATTGTAAGCTTCCTTCCTTAATTCATCCCCAAGCTCGTCTCTTGCTCGAAAGACCCCTTCTTTGTAAACATTAAATCTTTCATAGCAGGCATTAACATCATTCTTACCTCCCTTTATTGTTAACACATAGAACTTGTTACTCTGATCAATTTCATATTCTACATCAAATCGTTGCAATTTTATTGCTAAATCTTTTTCCAATTCTTCTTTTTCATGAATTCGCAAATCGAGCCAGTATTCAAGAAGATATTCTCTATTTGAACCCATTATCTCCCCTCCACAACATTCACTTCCTCTCCCGTCAACCCATACAACTCATAAACCATCCCATCAATCTCTTTATCAGTTTGAGCGATTTGGGATTTTAGTCCTTCGGCTTTGGCTTTTTGTTGGTTGAAGTATTCCATCCATTCGGCTTCCTTTTCGAGGCTGAGTTCCACCTTTTTCTTTTTCAGCTCTTTCAGGAATTGCTTGAAGGTAAGCTCGTGCCAGCTTTGGAGTTTCCGGCTGAGTTTTTCAATGTCGAATTTACTTAGGAGAAGATCTGAAAATTTATCCGTGTGCTCATGGAGATCCGAATGAAGTTCCTGCATTCTATCTGTGAATTCTATCAATTTTTCCGAAACCTCATCATTCAGCTTTGGTATAGGAAATCTCTCCAATGTATTTACATTTATTTTTGGATAAGCTGCTCTACTGAGATTAATATTTTCAAGTTTAAAGAAAGTAGCACAAAGTTTACTTACGATTAGAGGAAGAAAAATTTTAGGATCAACATCATCATCTTTAGGAAGAAGATTAAATATGTCACTGTTATTTATTATTTCATCTTCCAAGTATAATCCATCAATCGTCTCACCAGAAAGTATTCTATTTAGAAGTATTCTCTTTCCCTCAAACAAATCTTTGCTCCTTTGAGCAGCAAGATTTTCGCCATACTTAATAAATCCACTCGTGCCTTTCTGCATGTAACGTTGAACATTACGTGCTTTCAATAATGGTAGATAAGAATCATCAATTTTAGTGTCTGAATGATAGATTCTATCATTCATCATTTCTCTAGTTTGAGGTGGAGTTCCTTTTCCTTTCTCATAAGGTTGCATTCCCTTTTTGAATTCAAAATAATCCTTTAAAGTTGTCTCGCCTTCAAGCTGTAATGTCTTGTGAAAAAAGATTCCAATTTCTTTGTCATCTTTGCTGAATGTTTTCTCTTCATCAAAAAACCAATCTTTTGCACTGATGGATACCAATCTTTCTTGAATTGACTTTAAATTTTGATCAATACTTCTAACTCTTGTCTTTTTAGGGAATCTTTCTGCATTAACTTTTTTACCAACAAGTATGCAAGTATCTACTGTGGCATCTTCAAAAACTTCAAAAAGATTCAAAATCTCCTCAGCCTCATTCTCTTGAAATACAAGTTTTCTAAGCTTTGCATCATATTTAGTAGAAAGCCAGAAATTTGGAATTATCAATCCATAATAAGATTCATTCTTTAAGAGATCGATGAACTTTTCCGTAAAAATACCATATGTGTTTATCTGGTATTCAGCAGCTTTAAAGTTCGAATAAATATAATCTTTTGTCTTTTTGTCTATTGAATGGGATTGAACATAAGGCGGATTCCCAATCACCACATCAAAGCCGCCGTTGGCGAATACATCGGGGAATTCTTCTTCCCAGTTAAAGGCTTTGTCACCGGCCACTTCGGGATCATCAATCAGCGAGTTTCCGCATTTGATGTGGTTGTTCAGCGAGGTAAGCTTGCGGCCTTTTTGGGCGGTTCGCAGCCAAAGCGAGAGCTTGGCGATTTCCACAGACTCCTCATTTATATCTACTCCAAACAGGTTGTTCTCCAGGATGCTGTTTTCAATATCGGATAGCACCAGCACTTCTCCGTGGTATTTAGCCTGTAATTCATCAAGGTATTTGTGTTCGGCGATCAAAAATTCCAACGCTTGATTCAAAAATGCCCCACTGCCACAAGCCGGATCACAAATGGAAATATTTAGCAACCATTCCCGATATTTCTTCAAGTCAGAAATACCTTTTTGGGTTCGCCGCTTTGCTTCTATAAAACGCTCATCGTCAATGCCAAGCTCGTCTTTCTTATCCTCACATAACTTTCCTACCGTGTTTTCCACAATATATTTGGTGATGTATTTGGGTGTATAAAACACACCATCCTTTTTGCGGCGGGTTTTAGAAGTGTCAACTTTTTGCCCTTTCAGCTCGGCATTGATCTCCTCAATTTCGTTCAATGAATGCTCAAAAATATGACCTAGAATATTGACGTCCACTTCTGAGTCAAAATCATAATTGCTGAGCTGCTTGGTATGTTTATACAACAGATCATCGTCAATTTTCAGATTATCCAGCACCTCATCCTCAGCAAACAATCCCCCGTTGTAGGCAAAAATTTCGGCTTTATCTGGCTCGTTTCTGCCATCATTCAAATATCCGAAATACAGTTTAAACCGATCATATAATGGTGAATAAGCGTCATATTTATCCCGCAGGTCCATCCACTGCTTAATAATTTCGCGGATAGAATTAGGGGGGAGCAGTTGACGGTCCTCGGCAAAAAAGATGAACAAAAAGCGATCCAATAGTTTCTGCGTTTTCTTGAACAGCAGCAGCTTATCGTATTCCGGGTTGTGCTTTTTGATGCTTTCAAACACCGAGTGCTTAAAGTCGGAATAATCCTTGTACAGTTTCTTGGTGACGCTTTCTTCTTCTGCTAATGAACTGTCCTTGATCTTCTTCGGCAGTCCCTTCGCAAAATTGGGATACCCAAGGCACAGCCACAGCACCTTGAATTCCTCTTTGGTGAGTGTAAAAAGATTGAACTCAATGAAGTCCACCGCATTGTCAATATAAAACCGCAGCTTCTCAAAGTTGGATATAATGACGTAGAGGGCATCCGGTTGTTTGTTCTTATATCCGAAAGCTTGTGTTTCCACTTTGCCAAGATCGGTAGTTTCGGTGCCCTTCAGCTCGATCACCCCACGGACTTTCTCACCATCCAGCAGTGCTCCATCGGCTTTTTTTGAATCGTTGAGGTTCTTCTGTTCCACCACCAGGTTATAATTTGGTGTAGGATTTTTGGTGTAACCTAGCACTTTCACGAACAGGTCATCCAGAAAACCTTCCTGGTAGGATTCTTCTTTGGCCTCGCGGATGTTTTGCTGTACTTCAGCATTATGAAAATGAGCCGTGAATATTCCCCAGGCTTCATTCACCTTTTTCTCATCAATCCCCGATAGATATTTATTCAGTACCGAATGCTGAAATAGCGCCATAAAGAAACTCTTTTCTGATCTTCATTTATAAATCAATTGAATAACAACGGATTATAGGGAAAGCAGAATAGATTTAAAAAACTAGTTTAACCTGTTGTAATATTTAAATAGTAGTATTTCTAACTCCCAAAAACATATCCACTCTTTTGATTCCACAACTTCACTTAATAATTTCCAAGACTCCTCCCAAGTGAGAGTTCCCCGAACTAAATTGTGTATGCCTTTTGTTAACCTAAGCTCTTTTTCGGTCATTTAAAGCTGTTTTTTGCTGAAACCTTTGCTAAGTAAGAGCGGTGGGAATGGGATTCCTTACCAATTTTATAGAAAAAGTTTGCTAAACGTATATTCAAATAGAGTCAGGAATAGAAGAAAACAAATACAATTTTAGACTTTTCACAGCATGATATCTGGACCCCATTAATCTTTACTCTAACCCTACTCATCCATTTAAGCTTAATTTAAGCAAGGGTTCTTATAATAGGACCAGTTATAACATCAAATACGGTATAAGGAACGCTTCAGTTATTATTAACACAAAGTCCAATGCCATGAAGCTTTTAAAAGTTTTGATCAGACCCATTTTGCTTGAAGAAATTAGTAAAGAATTACGACATCACGGAGTCGATTGTATGACAGTATTTAAAGGTGAGGGTACCGGTAGATACATTGACCCCACCAAAGAGCATGGTTCTTTGGACTTTCCAGCGATGCATGCAGAACTGGTAAAGATCGAAATTGCCGCTCACGAGAAAGACGCCTCAAGAATTGCAGATATCATACAAAAGAAAGCCTCAACCGGAACAGAGGGTGATGGCATGATTTTTATTTCTTCAATTGACGAAGCTATTCGTATTAAAGATGGTACTAGGGGACCCGGTGTCCTTTTTTAAAAAGATATTTAATAACTAAAACACAATATATAAACTACCATTATCATGAAAACACTTACACTTACTCTTACAATACTTCTTTTTTCTGTGGGAATGGGCTTTGCCCAGCAGCAGGATATGAATCAAAAGAAACAACAGATGCAGGAAATGATGCAGGATTCTACCATGCGCTCGATGATGATGGAGCATATGGCTCAAAACCCCGAAATGCGCAAGCAGATGATGCAAAAAATGATGGGTTCCATGAAGATGGACAGCACCATGATGGATAGTAATATGCAGAAGATGATGAATAATCCTCAGATGAAGGAGCGCATGCAAAAACACATGGAGATGATGCAGTCTATGATGAAAGATGGAGAAATGGATCACTCAAAAATGATGAGCATGATGAAGGATTCCTCCATGATGAAAATGCAAATGATGTGCATGCAAATGATGCAGGGTAATATGGATGGCGAGGGTATGATGAACAAAAAAGATAATGGTATGAAAAGTAGCGACCATCAAAAACATCATAATTAATCAAACAACTGAATAGATAGTCAGCTATCACCAATAAGGTATCTTGAAATTAGTTTGACGAGGTACTTTTACATAAAAAAGTTAAATCCTATAACACTTATTAAAAGAATGAATAAGCACATTTTGTGGATGTTGATCGGGTGTGGGGCCGTATTTTTATTTCTATTTATTGCTCCGTCACTTGGTTTAAATAAGGGGATAACAACCGCTTTAGCAATTGTAGCCATGCTTGCTTGTCACATCCTGATGATTGGTCATCACCGAAAGGGCTCAGAACCACGGAGTCACTAATACTAGTTAGTGACTTTATGAAGCAAGTGAGTCAAAGAGGAGCATTCCAAACGCTCAGTAATACAATGGCACAAATGAATCAACGTTGATGTCTTTCCAGCAAAGAAATTTCGGTAGGGTGCGTAATCTAAACACTCTTCCGAAATTCGTTGCAAAATGAACATCTATGCCAAAATACAGCCGTTTTATAATTTTACTCAGCTTTATAGTAATAGGGGGCAGAAATCAGTAATAGTAAACGCGACCCAAGTAACTAAGTATTATGTAATGCTTGTCTGAATTGCTTCGATCTACAAATAATTAGTGGCCAAGAATTTTTACTCTTGCTGCTGTCCATTGACCTATTTTGATCCAGCCTATCCAATCATCTTTATAAGGGTAAAGTGACGGCCACCCTTATATATAGAAGCAATATAATTGCAAAATCTCTTACCAGTTTAAGCTTTATTTCAGCAATGCGTTTGTATGTTAAATTATGAACTTGAAATGTGAACCGGTTAACCCACTTTATTATGGACACACTGAAAAATCTGATTCGCAATCTTGCTGATAAAGTTGACCGGCTTCGGGGCGGTGCACAGCTTCAGGAAATTCCTGTAAGATTAGGCACTGAAAATCCTCCAGCTGCCCACATGCTAAGGTGACTTGAGATCATGTTCGACAGTTAACAACAAAAATTATAACGATTATTGCCATGAAATGGTCACTTTACATCGGAAAACCTGCCGGTATCAAGGTCTTTATTCACTGGACCTTCATCTTACTGGTCATTTGGCTATCCTGGATGCATTTGCAACAGGGACACGGGCTTTTTGAAATATTAATCGGGCTGCTTTTCCTTGCTGCCCTGTTTGCATGCGTCACCCTCCACGAATTCGGCCACGCCCTGGCGGCACGAAGGTATGGCATCGGAACCCGGGATATCAACCTGCTTCCCATCGGCGGAGTAGCCCGGCTGGAAAGCATGCCCGAAGTCCCCAAAGAGGAACTGGTGGTAGCCATTGCCGGACCGGCAGTTAATGTGGTTATCGCCATCGGGTTGTACCTCATCATGCTGGTAATGGGGCAAAGCGATATGGAACTGAGCCATCACATAACCGGCGGTAATTTCCTGGCCGACCTGCTGCTGATCAATATTATTTTGGTACTGTTTAACCTGATTCCCGCCTTCCCGATGGACGGCGGACGTGTGCTCCGCGCCCTGCTGGCCTTCAAAATGAAAAGAGGCAAGGCGACACAGGTTGCCGCTTCTGTCGGACAACTGTTAGCTATCGGTTTCGTCTTTTTCGGCTTGTTTTACAATCCCTGGCTACTGTTTATAGGGATCTTTGTATTCCTGGGAGCCGGCGCTGAATCCAAACAGGTTGTGGCCACTGAATCCTTGCGAGAGATAAAGGTCCAGGACCTGATGGCAACCGATTATTTGGCGCTTTCCCAAACAGCTTTCGTATCAAAGGCAGCTGCCGCCTTTATGGAAAGCCGGGAACCAGAGCTGGTTGTAACTGATGAAGAGCGCTTTGTGGGGATCGCATCCTACAAATTGATTATCGAAGAGATGCAAAAAGGTCATTTTGATAATCCCGTAATAAAACTTGTGAAAGAACAGGTACAAACTTTGACTCCGGACACGCTTATTTATGAGTTATTACCGCAGGTTCAGCAATCCGGGCAACATATTTTCCCCGTGCTGGATGAAGATCGTCTTGTGGGAGTCATATATTACAAGGACTTGATTAAATTGCTTGAACAAAACGAGGTTGATACCGCTCCCCGGCACAGACATTAACTTCAAACACAATTTATAATTTTATAACAGTGATAGATTTAAATACTACTTCAACCAAACCGCCTCCCGGGAGTTCTAAAGAATCGACCAAAGAAGCTCTTTTAAAAAAACGGCAGGATTTATTTGAGCTTCAAAATAAATTTTATGCCGATGGGCGTTATGGATTGCTCATTATCCTGCAGGGAATGGATACATCAGGAAAAGATGGCACCATCCGTCATGCCTTTAGCAGTATGAATCCACAGGGGATACAGGTAAAATCCTTTAAAGCACCAACGGAAGAAGAACTGGCTCACGATTTTTTGTGGCGCGTGTATCCCCACATTCCGCCCAAAAGAATGATCGAAGTATTTAACCGTTCTTATTACGAAGATATCCTGTTTCCGTTGGTCAACCGCTCCCTGCCGGAAGAAGTTATCCATCACCGGTGCCGGCTCCTTAAGAGCCTGGAGCAGCATTTAGTTCAGAATGATATCCATATATTGAAATTTTTTCTCCATATTTCACAGGAAGAGCAAAAAAAGCGGATAAGCGAACGACTCTCCAAACCACATAAACGCTGGAAATATAGTATAGAAGATGAACAATCAGCCAAACAATGGGACGCTTACCGAGAAGCCTATACCATGCTTATAAATAATTGCGATCAGCCTTCCTGGCATATTGTCCCGGCTGATAAACGTTGGTTTCGAAACTATTATGTTGCCAATATACTCACAGAACATCTTGAAAAACACAATTTAAAATATCCCACTACCTAACAGCCAAACATTATGGAAAATCACGAGCAGCACAAACAGAAAAAAGCAGACCATACCAAAATGGATCACTCAAAAATGGATCATTCCGAGCATGGAGGGGCACCTATGGGAATGGCCGGCCACGACCACCATAAAATGATGGTTGCCGATTTCCGGAAACGGTTCTGGATATCATCTATTATAAGTATTCCCATCCTTTTCTTTTCCCCGATGATCCAGGAATTCTTTGGGTATGAGTACCTGCTCCCTGGCAATTCCTATATCCTTTTTGCGCTTTCCTCCTTTGTTTATTTCTGGGGTGCGTGGCCTTTTCTAAAAGGTTTCTGGGGCGAAATGAAAGCCAAAGGGCCCGGAATGATGACTCTGATATCGATGGCTATAAGTGTGGCCTATTTTTATAGTTCGGCCACGGTTTTTGGGTTAAGAGGAGAAGATTTTTTCTGGGAGTTGGTTACCCTGATAGACATTATGCTGCTGGGTCATTGGCTGGAAATGAAATCGGTACTCGGCGCATCCAAAGCCCTGCAATTATTGGTGAGCATGCTGCCGGCTGAAGCGCACCGGGTGAAAGGCGATACCATAGAGGATGTGAAGCTGGAAGAACTTTTAAAAGGGGATATCATACTGATAAAGCCCGGGGAAAAAGTACCTGCCGATGGTATAATCACAGAGGGCTCCAGTTATTTGAACGAATCGATGCTTACCGGGGAGTCAAAACCTGTTAAAAAAGAATTGAACGAAAAGGTGATAGGGGGTTCCATTAACGGCAATAGCACCCTAAAAGTTAAAGTAGAACATACCGGCAAAGACAGCTACCTGAACAAAGTAATCAAGCTGGTGGAAGATGCCCAGAAAACCAAATCCAAAATGCAAAACCTTTCCGACCGGGCGGCCAAATGGCTTACCTATATCGCCCTGGCCATTGGTTTTGGCACCCTGGCAGTATGGCTTATACTGGGTTATCCTTTTGTATTTGCCCTGGAGAGAATGGTAACGGTCATGATCATTGCCTGTCCGCACGCTTTGGGATTAGCCATTCCCCTGGTAGTAGCGATATCAACGGCCATTTCTGCACAGAATGGACTGCTTATCCGTAACAGAACTGCTTTTGAGGAATCCAGAAAAATATCGGCATTGTTATTTGATAAGACCGGGACATTGACCAAAGGCGACTTTGGGGTAACACGGATTGAATCTGTGGATAATGCTTATTCCAAAGACGAAATCCTTCGCCTGTCAAGCGCTTTAGAGCAAAGCTCGGAACACCCCATAGCTGTTGGTATTATCAAAAAAGTAAAAGAAGAAAATGTTACCGTACCAAAACTGGAAAATTTCAATGCCATTACCGGCAAAGGGGTTGAAGCCGATGTAGAGGGTAAAAAAGTAAAAGTGGTAAGCCCCGGATATTTAAGAGATGAAAATATTGCCATTCCTGAGGACGCTTACAGCGATGCCGCAGAAACAGTCGTGTTCGTTTTGATCGATGGCAAACTCTCCGGATATATAGCACTGGCCGACGAAATCAGGCCCGAATCTTTTGATGCTATCCAGGTATTTAAAAAGAACAATATAAAAGTATTGATGGCAACGGGAGATAATGAAAAAACTGCCAAAGCAGTAAGCGATAAACTTGGGCTGGACGGATACTATTCAGAAGTACTGCCCCATCAAAAGGTGGAAATCGTAAAAGAACTACAAGGCAAGAATGAGTTTGTTGCCATGACCGGGGATGGCGTAAACGACGCACCTGCACTGGCACAGGCCGATGTTGGCATTGCCGTAGGCTCCGGTACCGATGTTGCCGCAGAAACAGCTGATATAATTTTGGTGAACAGCAACCCGCAGGACATTGCCAGCCTCATTTTATTTGGCAAGGCTACGTTCAAAAAAATGATCCAAAACCTGATCTGGGCCACCGGTTATAATATTGTTGCCATACCGCTGGCGGCCGGGGTGCTCTATTCCACCGGCTTTGTACTGGGACCCGCTGTGGCGGCTGTGTTTATGAGCCTCAGTACCATCATCGTAGCCATCAATGCGCAGTTGCTTAAAGGGAAAATGAAAAGAGGTGAGCAGCAACAAGATGCTTAGTAGCCAGCGTACCGAAGTACAAAGGAGGAACTGTAAATTATGAGTGAACGTATCAAACATATCGGCATTTTCACTTCCGGCGGCGATTCTCCCGGAATGAATGCAGCCCTGCATGGAGCCGCCAAAGCCGCCCTGGCAAATGGGATGAGGATAAGTGGTATATTCAGGGGCTATGAAGGAATGATAGACGGTGATATTGTAAGCCTGAATGAAAAAGACCTGCAAAAAACCGTGCACAAAGGGGGCACCATCCTTAAGACAGCCCGCAGCGACCGCTTCCGCAAAGAGGAAGGAAGAAAAGCCGCCCTGAAAAACCTGGAGAAAAAAGGGGTAGATGCCCTCATTGCCATTGGGGGTGATGGCACCTTTCGCGGCATGCTGGCTTTTTCGGAGCTATGCACACTGCCCTTTATCGGGATACCCGGTACCATTGACAATGACTTGGCCGGCACGGATTACACCCTCGGATTCGACACAGCGGTAAACACGGCTATCGAGAATATTGATAAAATAAGGGATACCGCAGAATCGCATAACCGTGTATTTCTGGTAGAAGTAATGGGGCGGGACTCTGGTTACATTGCCATTCATTCCGGCCTGGGAACGGGGGCTGATGGCATTTTGATCCCCAAGAGTAGTGAGGATTTTAACCGGTTGTTGGAAAAGATCCGCCACTATCACAGCCAGGAAGAATTGATTGTGATTGTGTCCGAAGGAGATGAGCTGGGGGTGGACCCGGTCGCTTCAAAAATCAGGGAAGTATATCCTTCAGTGGACTTGCGCATAAGCATCCTGGGGCACGTGCAGCGGGGAGGCCATCCCTCAGCCTTCGACCGAATGCTGGGCATCAGGCTGGGAGTAGCTTCGGTAAAGGCGCTTCTGGAGGGACACAAAAACGTAATGGCTGGAATTGTAAATAATTCCCTGACCCTGACGCCTTTTGAAAAAGTGGTGAAACAACACCAGGTGGATGCTGAATTGCAAGAGCTTTTGACGTTGTTCTATCTAAAATAATTGGCCATGAAACAACCCTCTGCAACATTTGAAAATTCGATAAAGCGGCCCCTGAAAAAACCAACGGGGGCTGGCATGAAATGTAAAATACCGCAGCCCTGATAATAGCTCTCAACCGCAAGGTGCCGAATGATGCTCATCTTATTTGAACCTGAGTTCTTTCCAAGGCACTGCATTACGAGATAAAAAAACACTAAAATCATGCCTGTTGAAACAGAATGTGGCTGACACGGCTCCAAACTATAAAATTTCTACTTCAATTTAAGCTTGTTTTAAGGCTCATGGTTTATCTTACGGACAGCAACTTGCTGTGGCCTGCGAATGATGGCACAGCATACGTTCAATAGTAAAAAACCTTTGACCATGTTTTACAATCATCATTTATTTGGTATGCACTGGATCTGGTGGATTGTGATCTCTATAGGACTCCTTTTGGTTTTTTTGGATTTGATTCCATATTGGCGCGATAGTGATGTACGGGAAGACGCAATGGATATATTGACTAAGAGGTTTGCCCGTGGAGAAATAGAACGCGAAGAGTTTGAGGAGCGTAAGAAAGTTTTAAAACTAAACAAGTAAAATTAAAAAATACAACTATGGAAAAGATCAAAATAGCCGTAAACGGATATGGCGTCATCGGAAAACGGGTGGCGGAAGCAGTAACCTTGCAAGAAGATATGGAACTGGTGGGCATCGGTGATGTAGCTGCCGACTGGAGAATTAAAGCCGCAGCCGCCAAAGGGTATCCGATATTTGCCAATACGGACGAAGGCCGCAAAGCGATGGACAATCAGAATATCTCGGTGGCCGGAGGCCTGGATGATTTGCTGGAGGCCGCTGATGTGGTGGTGGATTGTGCTCCGAAAAAATTCGGCGCGCAAAATGCCGAACGGTATAAAACGGCAGGTGTGAAGTTTATCGTGCAGGGCGGGGAAAAGCATGAGACGACCGGGCATTCCTTCAGCGCGGAAAATAATTATGCCTCTGCTTTAAATCGGGAAAGTACCCGCGTGGTCTCCTGCAACACCACCTCTATCGTACGGACCCTCAGCGCATTAAAACGAGCGGGATTACTGAATAAAGCACGTGGTACGCTGTTGCGCCGAGCCACCGATCCGTGGGAAAGCCACAAAAACGGTATCATGAATACAATGGTTCCTGAACCGGAAATTCCCAGTCACCAGGGCCCGGATGCCCAGAGCGTAGATCCCGAACTGGATGTGGTAACTGCCGCGGTAAAAGTACCCCAAACACTTTCCCATATGCATTACTGGACCGTGCAATTGACCAAAGAAGTATCTAAGGAGGACGTGCTGGAGGCTTTTAGTACCTCAACGCGAACCGCATTTATCAATATGAGCGATGATCTTTCGGCCAATAATGCCGTCAAGGAGCTGATGCTGGATCTGGGTCGTCCCCATGGGGATATGTATGAAGTGGCCATCTGGGAAGATATGCTCAAAGTGGAAGGCGAGGAGCTATATTACGCCTACCTGGTCGATAACCAGGCGATCGTGATTCCCGAAACTATTGATGCCATCCGTGCGCTGACCGGCAGCGAATCGGACCCCAAAAAATCGGTTGATAAGACAAACCGTTCGCTGGGCATTACGCAACGGTTCATTTAGAAAGGTTCGTTTTCATTAGTAAGAGGGCGTAGCAAAATCTGCTGCCTCTTGTTTCAAGTTGGTTGTACTTTCGATGTTATGGACCCATTAAACGGGAGTGCATTTCCTTGGAACCGTAGGTTAATGGTTTTGCAAAGCCCTCATTTAACAAAAATTTCAAACTACACGGAATTGATACATGGAAAGAGGATTTGAACATTCAGGTGCCTGGATTATAGCACTTTTTGTTATCGTTATTGCGTCTTGGCTTTTATACAAATATCTGGCCCCAAAAACTTGGAGGGAGTGGATAGGAGCAGGATTGATTCAGGGCTTCATCATCGCATTATATGCGGAGATGTACGGCTTCCCGCTTACCATTTATCTGATGGTTCGGTTCCTGGGGTTGGATAGTGGTAGTGGTGATCTAAACGCCAACCTTTGGTCTACTTTAGTGGGCGTTGGTGAAACGGGTATGATGATCTCGATGATCGTGGGTTATATCCTTCTTTTTGGTGGATTTGGCATTTTTATCCAGGGCTGGCGCCAACTGTATCGCGCCAAACAGGAAAACAGGCTGGCCACCGACGGATTATACAGCCTGGTCAGGCATCCCCAATACACCGGGTTGTTTATCGGGCTTTTTGGAGAGGGTGTCATTCATTGGCCCACCATATTCTCCGTAGGTTTGTTCCCGGTTATCGTTATAGCTTATGTTCTGCTTGCCAAAAGAGAAGAGAAGAAAGTGATCGAGGAGTTTGGCGAAGAATATCTCGAATACAAGCGGAACGTCCCGGCCTTCCTTCCGGTGAAAGGCAAATGGAAACAGTTTCTGCAACGGTCGTCCAGCGGTTCTTCAGACAACCCAGACTAATCGATTCAATTCGAGGGAATGAATTCAAAATACAGACAAATAACATAGTTTTGACTGAAAGATGTAAAGCGAATAGGATGTGGTTCTTAACAGATTATAACCTTCAATATGATCCCCATCCCTCCAACGGGATAGCGCTTGACCGGCTTTATCCTGGATTTTATTCAAAACGAAATTTTTTAATACAAAACATATCTAATCCATGAGTAACCAAACAGATAGTAGCCCTGATGAAAAAAATGAACCAGCAATAATTATATATTGCAAGGAGTGGTGCGACTACCTGCGAAAGCTGGTCCATCTGCTCCAGGAAAAAGACTATGCGTTTACTTTTATTGACTTGCGATTTGATACTCGGAAAGCGAAGGGGCTGGTCTCTAAATTAGGGAATCCCTTGATATTGCCCGTTATTTATATCAACGATCAATATTATGAAAGGCCGGTATTTTCCAAAATAAATAAAGCATTCAATCTCAGCCATTCACCTGCTAAAGTATAAATTGGTTAATACGGATAAAAATGGAGTCTGGAAAAGCAGCACTTGTTCTTTGCGGAGGCGGCGCCCAGGGCGCGGCCGAAATCGGATTCTACCAGGCGATGGTGGAACTGGGCATCAGCCCTGATTTTATAGTCGGAACTTCGGTTGGAGCCCTGAACGGGGCTTTTATTGCTTGCGGCATGGACATCTCCCGGATGAAAGAAATATGGATGGAGATTTCTAATCGCAAACTCTACAGTTTCAACCCGGAACTTCTCTGGAAATGGGGTGATGCCTCCAGCCTGTTTAAACCCACCGGTCTGAAACGGTTCCTCAAGAAACGGCTGCCGGTCGACACGTTTGAAGAGCTTGAGATTCCGTTGACGGTGGTAGCAACTGACTTACAAACAGCCGAATCTGTGTACCTTGAAAAAGGGCTGTTACTGCCAGCTCTGATGGCCAGCACTGCTCTCCCGGTCTATTTCCCTCCTAAACGCATAAATGAACACCAACTGGTAGACGGCGGGATCACCAATAACATCCCTGTAGATAACGCTTACGAACAAGGTGCCGACTCCATTTACTGTATTTTAACCGACTGCCGGCACAGGTTAAGCCACACTGTGAGCGGGCTTTTTAATATGATCATCCGTACGGCACAGGTCAAACAGTACCAAAAATTGAGAACGGATGTACAGAAAATTGCTCAGAATACCAATCTCTACCTGCTGGATCTTTGTATTAATACACATCTTACAAGTATGTTGGATTTCAGCAAAACAGAATTGATCATAGAGGAAGCATACCGGTTTTCAAAAAGAGCCCTTGAACAGGGATATGGATGTGTTCCATTGCCTGTTAAGACAACCTGAAATAAAGGTCATGAAGAGAGAATACGCATTATAAAAAAGATCGGTAAATAGAATATGAATCGATGAACAAAAAAGAGATCGTTATCCTGCTTTTCTGTCTGTTTCTGGTAATGATCGGCTACGGGTTGACACTACCCATTCTTCCGTTTTTGGTAGAACAATCAGCGCGTTCGAATGAACTGTTCACTCTTTCCCCGGCTATGCATGTAGGGTTGATGACCGGCATTTTTCCCTTAATGCAGTTTTTTGCAGCTCCGTTTTGGGGACGTTGGTCTGACCGCATCGGCCGGTCGCCCGTGTTGGCCACAGGCATGGGCGGTTATGCCCTTTCCCTGATCCTGTTTGGCTGGACGGACGACCTGATGCTGTTGTATGTACTTCGGATAGCAGGTGGACTTTTTTCGGCAGCCGTATTGCCTACGGTCAACTCCTGGGTTACAGACCTCAGCCCGGTTAAAAACAGGGGCAAAGTGTTGGCGTGGACGGGCGGAGGGGCCAGCCTTGGGGTTATCTTCGGTCCGGTCCTGAGTTCTTTCTTTATGGATGTTGATTGGTTTAACGGGTGGTCCTGGAAGCTGCTGGCGGCAAACGCCTACACGGTTCCCTTTTTGATCGCCGGCGGGTTTTCTCTGTTGGCCCTGATGGCCGTTTTATTCTGGCTATCCGATGCATCATCTCACAGTAAAAAAAGCGGCTACCAACAGGGTAATCTCAGTTTTTTAAGCATTATAAAGGGAGAGATGCTCCCGATACTGATCTATGCCCTGATTGCACAGGCAGCGCTCTCCATGTTCGAAAGCACCTACGCCCTGCACGCACAGCAGATCCTGGGGTATAGCGTTTTGGAAATGGGATTTATCTTTATGGCCTGTGCACTCGGGATGAGTATCAGCCAGATCGGACTAACCGGCTCTCTGATCGACCGCTGGGGAGAGGAGCGGCTGTTGCCCGTTGGATATCTGCTGGTAGGGCTGGCCCTTTTCCTTTTGATGTTTGTCAATGCTTTTGCCCTCATTATTATGGTGGTCAGCATTCTGGCGTTGGGCATGGCGCTGGTTACGCCGGGTCTGGCTTCGTTGACGAGTAAAATAAGTGACAGCCGGGTCGGTGAGCGGATGGGACTGCTGGCATCCATCAGCAGCCTGGGGCTTGCCGCCGGTTCGTTCCTGGGAGCCGGACTATATTCAATAAATATTCACCTGCCGTATTTTTTATTTTCCATTATTGTATTAATCGTTCCGGTATATATTATTAAAAGGTACCTGAGGCAGGAAGTCAGCCAATAATCATTTACTCACCTCGCTGGCATCTGCACGATTTAAGCTTCTTTTAAGCCTTACGTTTGTATTCTATTTTCAGAGCAATAGAAGAAGTTTTAAAAATTCCTCTTAAAACCCGAATGAGGACTTTCTATAAATGATACTATTAATAACCCGTTTTTATTAGTGGTGAAATGCAAGGCAAACAAGGTGCAATAAGTTAAGGAAAAGGTGACGATCATGAATCGCATTATCAAAAAGATAAAAGCTGAACTGGAATCGGCCGGGATTCAAATTAACGGTACCCGGCCCTGGGATGTACAGGTCAAAGATGATCGCCTTTTTGAACAAGTTGTGCGAAAAGGCTCGCTGGGGCTGGGCGAAGCGTATATGGACGGCTGGTGGGAGGCCGAAGCGCTCGACAAGTTTTTCACCCGGGTACTTGAGGCCAAGCTGGAGGAACAGTTTACGTTAAAACCGGCCTATATCTTCGAATATATAAAGTCGGTTATAACAAATCCCCAAAACAGAGAGAAAGCCTTTGAAATCGGAGACCGCCACTACGATATTGGCAACGATCTGTATAAAATCATGCTGGATAAACGCATGGTTTATACCTGCGGATACTGGCAGAAGGCTGAAATGCTGGATGAAGCCCAACAGGCCAAGCTGGAGCTGGTGTGCCGGAAAATAGGCCTGCAATCCGGCCAGCGAGTTCTCGATATCGGCTGTGGGTGGGGAAGTTTTGCCCAATATGCCGCCGAAGAATATGGCGCCGAGGTGGTGGGAATCACCGTTTCCAAAGAACAGGTGGAACTGGGCAGAGAACGGTGCAAAGGCCTGCCGGTAGAAATTCGGCTGCAAGATTACCGGGAGGTCAACGAACCGTTCGACCATATTGTCTCGCTGGGTATGATCGAACATGTCGGTACCAAAAATTATCGTACCTATATGGAAACCGTACACCGGTGCTTAGACGATGAGGGGGTATTTCTGCTGCATACGATCGGTAGCAACCAGTCGGTGCGTACCACCGATCCGTGGATCGAAAAATACATTTTTCCTAATTCACAGCTGCCCTCCATACGTCAACTGTCCCGGGCCGCCGAGGGTCTCTTCGTGATGGAAGACTGGCAAAATTTTGGCGTGCATTACGACAAAACCCTGATGGCCTGGTACCAAAATTTTGATGCGGGGTGGGATGAACTGAAATCAACCTATTCCGAACGTTTCTACCGGATGTGGAAATATTACCTGCTCAGTAGTGCGGGCAGTTTCCGGGCACGCAAGAACCAGCTCTGGCAGATCGTCTTTTCCAAACAGGGCATCCCGGGCGGTTTTGTTCCGCCCCGCTACCAGTCTAAAGGATAACACTCAGTAGATTTTTTAATTAGCAGGGGCTTCTTATGTATTGGAAACCGTGAATCTATGAACTCTTGTTGCATTCAGGGCACCATTCTTCCTGTTTGGGTAAAAGATATGTGTCCCACATGCAAAAAAATTCAATTTAGCATTAAAAAAATAACCAATATAACTTCATTGTTTTTATCGGATGAATGTTAACCCTTTAAGACAATATTTCTGGTGATAACTAAATGGAAACTCGGGCATCTTTTAGATGCAGAGTGAATGTCGAAAAATACATTCCCACAGAAAATTCGATTCTTTTTAAGGTCTATTTAAGGTGTAGTCATGTAATTTCAGTATGGCAAGGATTTTAACCTATCATGTCATGAAGGCATAATCCATAAAACTGCTCGAAATATAACATGCATTCACTTTTAATTAAGCAGCTATGAAATCATTTGAGCCATTTGAACATTACTGTGATATCGGAAATGACATAAAAAATACCCTGGCATTGATCTTGGCCGGAGGCCGCGGTACCCGGCTAAAAGAACTGACCCAGTGGCGGGTTAAGCCGGCGGTACCCTTCGGTGGGAAATTCCGGATTATTGATTTCGCACTGTCGAACCTGGTAAACTCCGATATCCGCAAGATCGGTATCCTGACCCAATATAAATCACAATCGTTGATTCGTCATGTAATGCGGGGGTGGGAGCTGCTGCGTTCGGAACTTGATGAGTTTATCGAATGCGTTCCCGCTCAAAAACGCCTTGGTGAGGACTGGTACACCGGAACCGCCGATGCGATTTATCAGAACATCGATCTCATCCGGTTTTACAACCCCAAGTATGTACTGATTCTGGCCGGCGATCATATCTATAAAATGGATTACCGCCACATGCTGGCTTTCCATAAAAGCTCAAAGGCTGACCTGACTGTGGGGTGTATTGACGTGCCGCTGAAGGAGGCCCGGCGATTCGGTATTATGAGCGTGAACGAGCAGCACCGCATTACCGGCTTTCAGGAAAAACCGGAACATCCCGTATCCATGCCCGAGAGGGAAAACAGGGCACTGGCCTCGATGGGCATCTATATCTTCAATACCGCATTTCTGCTGGAACAACTCCTGATCGATGCAAAAAACAAAGATTCCTCTCACGATTTCGGCAAGGATATTATTCCACCCGTTATCGACAGCAATCGCATTTACGCCTATCCCTTTATCGATTTCGATAACAACCGCACCTTTTACTGGCGGGATGTGGGTACCGTCGACTCCTACTGGCAAGCCAGCATGGAGCTGATCGGGGTTTCCCCGGAGCTGAATCTGTATGACCTGGATTGGCCCATACGGACTTCACCCCACCACTACCCCTCGGCCAAGTTTGTCTTTAATGACGATGGCTGCCGTGGCTTTGCTGTAGATTCCATCGTTTCGGAGGGGTGTATTGTTTCCGGGGCTGAGGTGCAGCATTCTCTGCTGTCCACCAACGTGCGGGTAGAAGAAAAGAGTTTTGTAAAAGATTCCGTGATCCTTCCCAATGTACAGATTGGCCCGCGGTGCCGCATCGTCAATGCCATTATCGACAAAGAGTGCGTGATACCGGAAGGCACGGTAATTGGAGAAAACCCGGAGGAAGACCGGCAGCGGTTTAACGTGAGCCCGGGAGGCATTGTGCTCGTGGAACCGGAGATGCTGGGGCAGAAAATCCATCAAATCGAATAGCGGTAGAAGCTGTAAAACGCACATGACAAAACGCAGCCGTCAGCTTGCAAGTTTTGATGAGAATGAATTTAACCTTTGATCAGAGTAATACTTTCAAAATTGATAAGCGAATTTTTTGAGCCGCTTATTTAAACATAGCCAGGCTTGATATGAACAAAAAAGCGACCAAAGAAAAACAGGTTAATAAATGGGCGCAGCGTGAAGGCACGCCTTATCCGCTTGGCGTTACCAGTATCGGCCAAGATCATGCCTGCAATTTTGCCCTGTATTCCGAGGCTGCCACGGGTGTAACGCTGCTGCTGTATGCCAAAGGTGACACTCATACGCCCTGCTACCGGTATGCGTTTGACCCGGCCATCAACAAAACCGCTCATATCTGGCACTGCCGGGTTCCACACTCCATTATGCACAAAGCAGCTTATTACGCCTACCGGGTAGAGGGCCCTGACGATCCTGCCTCCGGCAAGCGGTTTGATCCCGGTAAAATATTGCTCGATCCCTATGCCGAAGCGGTCTATTTTCCACCGGATTTTGATCGTGAAGCAGCGTGCAAACCGGGACCAAATGCAGGCAAAGCACCCCTGGGAGTCATTCACACCCACGCCCCGGCCTTCGACTGGGAAGAAACGGTAAAGCCTGAACATACTCACGATACCATCATTTATGAACTGCACGTACACGGTTTTACCCGGCACGCCAGTTCAGGCCTCTCACCGGACAAACAGGGGACCTTTCGCGGGCTGATTGAAAAAATACCTTACCTGAAAGAACTGGGTATAACCGTGGTAGAGCTGATGCCGGTACACCAGAACGATCCGCAGGAGGAGGATTATTGGGGTTATATGCCGCTCAATTTTTTCTCCCCCAACCGCAGTTACGGCAGCAGCCGTAAGCCCGATGCCCTGATGAACGAGTTTCGCGCTATGGTAAAGGCCATGCACCAGGCGGATATCGAGGTTATCATGGATGTGGTGTATAACCACACGGCCGAAGGCGATGAAAACGGCCCTGCCTACAGCTACCGGGGCATCGACAATGAAACCTATTATTTGCTGGAAGAGGACCGCCGCCGCTACCGCAACGATACCGGGACGGGGAACGTGCTGAATTGCGCCGACCCGGCCGTCCGTAAAATGATTCTCGACAGCCTGCGCTTCTGGGTAAAGGAAATGCAGGTGGATGGCTTCCGGTTTGACCTGGCCTCCATTTTTACCCGCAACGGCGACGGTTCGCTGAACCTGGACGATCCGCCTCTCATTGCTGAAATTTCCGGGGACCCCGCCTTTGCAAAAACCCGGCTTATTGCCGAAGCGTGGGATGTAAGCAGCTACCAGCTGGGCGTCCGCTTTCCCGGCATCACCTGGATGCAGTGGAACGGGCAGTATCGCGACGACCTGCGACGATTCATAAAAGGAGATCCCGGCATGGTGGGCCCTGTGATGACCCGCCTGTACGGCAGCGATGATCTGTTTCCCGATTCGGCAGAATATGCCTGCCATGCCTGGCAAAGCGTCAACTTCATCAATTCGCACGACGGCTTTACCCTGTACGACCTGGTTTCTTACAACCGGAAGCATAACGAAGCCAACGGCCAC
Organism: Bacteroidetes bacterium UBA2664; assembly: GCA_002359315.1. Taxonomy (GTDB): domain Bacteria; phylum Bacteroidota; class Rhodothermia; order Balneolales; family Balneolaceae; genus Rhodohalobacter. The sequence continues at coordinate 24,522 of DEMS01000013.1, forward strand.
GATAACAGCGACGGGATGGACCAGAATTTTAGCTGGAACTGCGGCTGGGAAGGCGATAAAAATGTGCCTGAAGATGTGATGAAGCTGCGCAGGCGTCAGGCCAAAAATTTCTGCTGCCTGCTTTTTCTGTCGAACGGCACACCCATGTTCCGGGCGGGCGATGAATTTTTAAACACCCAGCACGGCAACAACAATCCCTATAACCAGAATAACGAGATCAACTGGCTCGACTGGGGCCGGAAAGAAGAAAACAAGGAAATTTTTGATTTTTTCAAACGGATGATTGCATTCCGGAAACAACATCCAAGCCTGGCTCGGAGCCGGTACTGGCGCGGCGATGTGCAATGGTTTAGTCCCGAAGGAGGCGCGGCAGATATCGCTGCCGATTCTCATAGCTTAGCTTTTTACCTGGATGGGGCTTCCGAGGGCGATGATGATCTGTATGTGATGATCAATGCCCGGTGGAATAACCTTGACTTTACCATTCAGGAAGGAACTGCCGGGGAATGGAAAAGGGTGATCGACACCAGCCTGCCAAGTCCTGACGACATTGCAAACCCGGGAGATGAGAAAACAATAGACCAGGCCACTTACACCGTAAACGCCCGCTCGGTGGTCGTGTTGATACGGGAGCGCTCTGTATGAATTATGAATTCCCACACCGGTTTACCCGCTTTCAATAAACCTGTACTATATATAATGCGCTGCAGGGCATCACGGCCCAGCCTGCATAACTCATAAAAAAATTTACCCCGAATTTAAGCTTCTTTTAAGCCTCCATGTGTTAACCTGTATATAGAAAAAGGATGTTTTCCTTTTCTGTTTTACAAGTACGAACCCTTTAACCCCGAATGGAGGCGCTTATGTGGTTTGAAAATATATGGAATACTCCGCTGTTATGGTGGCTCCTGTTGGTCGTTTTCGGTGCAGGACTCATCATATGGGTCCTCATGCGGATGCGAAAGAAGGCCGATCCGGTAAAGGAACATTTGGATCACATTTGCCGGTGCTATGCCCGTGGTGAACTAAACCGGGACGATTTTGAAGAGTTGAAACAAGATTTACATGAATTTGAAAAACAAATCAAGACAACTAAAAATCGAAAACCAACCCCCCGTGTGAAAGCACGGGAAAACAATAAACAACCGATAAGGTGAATACTATGGAATGGATAGCTGAAAACTGGTTCCTCATATTGATTATCATCCTATTTGTGGGCATGCATATGTTCGGACACGGGCACGGAGGGCATGGCGGACACGGACACAAACACAAACACGGTTCGCACCAAGGCCATGACCACACCGAAGATGACAACAACAAACACCAGCATCATTAACCTGTCATAAGGGAATAAGCATGAGACCGTTAAAGAGAAATCCCCTGGTGATTTTTTTGGAATCCCTAAAAGGAAAGAATCAGGCAGGGGTCGGTATTGCAATTTTATTGGCAGTCATTGTTGCTATGCTATGGGCAAATTCTCCTTTAAAAGAATATTACAATGAATTTATTCATATGGAAATTTTCATTGGGCTAAATGGAAATACCTTATCAGAGCCCTTACTGTTGTGGGTAAATGATGGGTTAATGGCCGTATTCTTTCTATTTGTTGGTTTAGAGTTAAAACGTGAAATACTTGGTGGAAAACTCTCGAATCCCCGTAAAGCCATTCTGCCGATTGGGGCCGCCGTGGGCGGAATGCTTGTCCCTGCACTAATCTATTCATTCTTTAATGGCAATGGCATTGGACAAAGTGGTTGGGGAATACCAATGGCCACCGATATTGCTTTTGCATTGGGTGTACTTTCCCTGTTTGGAAATCGAGTACCGGTTTCGCTTAAAATCTTTTTAGTTGCTCTTGCTATTGTAGATGATTTGGGGGCGGTATTGGTGATCGCGATTTTCTATACTTCGGGAATATCAGAAATGGATTTACTCCATGGTTTCCTTTTTTTCCTGGTACTTTTAGGAGGTAACTATTTTGGAGTCAGGAGTGCCTGGTTTTATTTCATCATTGGTATTGGAGGGGTCTGGCTGGCCTTTTTCTTTTCAGGTGTTCACCCTACCGTTGCCGGCATTCTTATCGCTTTTGCCATCCCCGGAAAAGTAAAAATTAAGGAACAAGATTACCTGAAAAATCTAACGATCCTTCACCGGAAATTTATAGAAGCCACCCCCATTAAAGGAAGTTTCATTTCTGAAAGTCAACTGGAGATACTTGAAAAAATTAAAAGTAAAACCAATGATGCTGAAACCCCATTACAAAAATTAGAACATGGATTATCGCCTATCGTCGGCTTTTTTATACTACCTGTTTTTGCACTGGTAAATGCGGGCATCCATATTCATGGTGATATTCTGAATACTCTGAGCCAGCAAATCAGCTTGGGCATCATGGCAGGACTTATAGTTGGCAAATTTATCGGGATTGCTGGCTTTTCATGGATTTTAGTAAAACTAAAAATTGCACAACTGGGAGAAGGAGTAACATGGGGCCAACTTTGCGGTGTGGCTTTGATTGCAGGCATTGGATTTACAATGTCCTTTTTTATCACCGATCTGGCATTCCAAAGTGAAGAGCTTAGATATATTGCCAAGCTAAGCATCCTGTTTACTTCCGTTTTGGCCGGTATAGGTGGCTCTTTTATGCTTTGGGTGTCCTCAAGGTCAAGTTCCCAATATCATTCTGTAAAACCGATACATAAAAATGGATTCTAATATCAACATCAATAACAAAACAAAAGGTGATTCATCATGTTAAATATTAAAATTGTAAGCTGGGCGGCAGGTACTTTTACAGCAGTCAGTTTTATTTTCTGCGTTATTTATGGTTTAGTAACACCTGAAAGCGTTCACATGCATCAGTTCCTGGAAATTGTATTACCCGCCTTCGAATGGATTTCGGTCGGTAGTTTTTTCCTCGGACTTATCGAGAGTTTTGCCTGGGGCGCGTACATCGGGCTGGTTTATGTACCCATTTATAACTTTTTCTACAAACGATGGGGACTGAAAACCGACTGAGGCATTCTCTATTCATTTGAATACACCAGGCTGTCATAAAAATATTCAATGAATAATTTTACACCTGAGATACCGGAAAAACCCGGAATGGATTCCCTCCGTTTGACGCGCACCCTCTGTTCGCTGGCGCTGATATCGTTCGGCATGATACTATATGAGATTGTGTTGACGCGCATATTTGCGGTCATCCTGAGCTATCATTACGTGTTCGCCGTTTTGTCTCTTGCCATGCTTGGGTTGGGTATGGGTGGGCTGCTGCTGAAAAAAGGCGGGGAAATCTGGCCCTCCATCAGTACAAACAAGCTCATCCTTTCTACGGCCCTTGCTGCCGGTATAATTACCGCTCTAATCCTTTACCTCACACAGGCAGCCTCCCCTTCATGGAGTACACCAATCACCTACATCGTCTTATTCCTTCCGGTACTACCCTTCCTGTTTTTCGGTATGGCTATCGCCTCTTTTTTTCAACAAGCCCCGGAGCGGAGTTCACTGTTGTATGGTTTTGACATTGCCGGTGGTGCCTTAGCTGCCCTGCTGGCAGTTCCTCTCCTAAATTCTGTTCCGGCAACCACAGCGGCCTTCATTGTTGTATTTGTGTTAGCGGCGGCTTCGATCATCCTGATGACAGCCGAATCGCTCAAATGGAGTACATCCATACTATGGTTAAGTACCCTTTTTTTTGCGGCAGGCGGTATCTGGCTGGCCCCTCAAGGCATACTTCCCATCAAAAATAACCAAAGCAAGGACATCAACAGAATACTGTATGATGCTTCCGGTAGCGGCAGAGTTGTCGAAACGCGATGGAGCGCCTTCGGCCAAACAACTCTTGTTGAAAACGACCAATTACCCGATGAAAAAATGATTTATGTTGATGGAGCTGCCGGTACATCCATGTTCAGTTTTCAGGCATTGTTAAATGATTCAACATTACAAAGTGATTTGACCTCCAACTTCGGGCAATTTTTTCCATTTTACTTTTTAAATGAGAATGAAAAAGACAGTGCTCTTATTATAGGCCCCGGTGGCGGCCGGGACGTGTTAGTAGCTCTTTTCGGGGGCGTATCATCTATCACTGCTGTTGAAGTAAACCCGGACTTGGTGCAAATAGTCAAAGATTATGAGGATTTCAATGGCGGTTTATATACAAAACTGCCCAATGTTGAAATAGTAGTAGTTGAAGGGCGCAGTTTTATCCGAAATACTTCTGAAAAATATGATCTCCTCATGTTGGCTCTGCCGGTAACCAAAAGCAGCCGAAGCATCGACGGCTATGCTTTAACCGAAAACTACCTGTTTACCGTAGAGGCTTTCAGCGACTACCTGGATCGGCTTACTCCCGAGGGCAGAATTATTTTTGTTACACATGGTAATGCCGAACTCTACCGGCTGTTAGGGCTGGCACTGAAAGCTTTTGAAAAAAGAGGGATTCCCAACCAGCAAGCGATGAATCATCTCTACTCGGTTTCCAAACATAATATGCCTGCCTTAGTAGTTAAAAAAACACCTTTTGAAGGCAAAGACATGCAGGAAAGGCACGCTGCCCTGCATCAGTTGGGATATGATCAGGGTGACTATTTTGTACCCTTTCAGGAACAAGCCTCCTATTTGTTACCTGTTCCGAATGATTCAACTTCCACCATAGAATGGAGCATGTTTGATCAAAACCTATATGATCTTTCTGACGGAACTATGACTATGGAGAATTTTGCTAAAAAATTTCCCCTCAATATATCTCCGGTTTATGATGATAATCCTTTCTTCTATAATTTTGATAAGACCTTACCCTCTCCCTTCCGCCAGCTCTACGGGTTGCTTGTACTTGGGCTTGGGGTGGTAGTGATGATGGTATCAGTCAAAAAATCTCCGGATCAGGTAAAAATCGGGTTTGTCAAGCCGTTTGCCCGCCATAAGAAAATGAAGTGGTTCCTATTGGTGTTTCTGTTGCTTGGAGTAGGGTTCATGATGCTGGAAATTGCTCTTTTCCAAAAATTGTCGTTATATCTCGGCAATCCCGTCTCAGCCACTTCTGTACTATTATTTTCACTACTACTCGGAGTTGGTGTAGGAAGCTTAAGTAGTGCATGGATAACTGATCGTCTTTCACTCGCCGTTATTTTCAGCACCATCGCTGTGTTTTTCCTTAGCCTGACCTATAACTTTTTCCTTGACAAATTTCTTGCGTCGGCGGCCTCAGTGCCATTGCAGGCTGGCTTACTCACCGGATCTATTGGTTTTGCCATGGGCTTCCCCTTTCCGCTAACCCTGAGAATGATGAATAACCATGGACTGGAGAAATTTACTGCGGCGATGTGGGGTGCCAACGGGTTGGCTTCGGTCGCAGGAGCTGTCACAGCGATGATCATTGGCATTGAATGGGGTTTTACAGAAGTCTTAATTGCAGGTGGAGGACTTTATCTATTTGCCTCTCTGCTTTTTTACTACATACCAGCATCAGGCTCACCTTTCAGGTCTAAATAAAAAACCATCTTTCTCAGTATATCAATCTAAATATTAATTTCAGATTCTTTAGCTCATTTAAGGTTGTGTTAAGGTAGTAGGTATTATCATTGGGTAGAAACTTGAAAAAGAGGCTTGATGAAAAAGTCGAATTAAAACCTATAACGGAGAAACCAATGGCTAAGGATGTTGTATGCGGAATGGAAGTTGATAATGATTCTCCATATCAAAGTACCTATAAGGATAAGACCTTTAAATTCTGCTCGGAAAACTGCAAAACAAAATTTGATGAGAATCCAGAAAAGTATGTTGCCAGGCATCAGGATTCTCCGGCTACCTACCAAATAACGACAAATGGTATTGAAAAAATTCAATTGCCTATTGTAGATATGCATTGTGCTTCCTGTGCCACAACCATTGAAAAAGAACTCCGGAAATTGCCGGGCATTAAGAAAGCAGTCGTTAATGGTGCTACCGAAAACGCCTATGTTGAATATGAAGGTTCTGAGGTTTCTGTTTCGAAAATAATTGATTCTATAAAAAAATCAGGTTATAGAACCGGGTATGCGAAGTTACGGCTTCATATTTCCGGAATGCACTGCAATTCATGTGTGTCGCAAATTGAAGAGGAACTTGAAGGTACTTCGGGCATACTCAGTGCGAGCATAGACCTTGGGACTGAGGCAGCCCTTGTAAAATATATCCCCTCAAAAGTTGATTATCCTGCTCTTAAAAACATCATTGAACGGATGGGATATCAGGTATCAGAAATTTCCCATAAATATGATGAGAACGGGAGTGATACCCAAAACACCGCAGAGGGAAATCAGGGTAGTAGTGACCCTGTAGATGAAAATGAACAGGCACGGAATAGAGAATATAAATCATTGATGTGGAAATTCATCTTTTCAGCGGTTATCTCTATTCCGGTAATGATTTTCAGCTATCCTGATTTCCTTGGACTTCCAGACCAGTTCCAACGGGGTACCGACCTGCTGTACTGGATTTGGTTCTCCATGGGTGTGGTAACGTTGCCGGTAATGTTTTGGGCAGGCTCACATTTCTATACCGGAGCTTGGGCAGCTTTTAAAAACCGGTCGGCCAATATGCATACCCTCATTGCAGTGGGTATTACGGCAGCTTGGCTGTACTCTACGGTAGCTGTATTATTCCCGGAAATCTTTCCAAATGAAGCATTGGCTGAAGTATTTTATGATGTTACCGCTGTTGTAGTTGCTTTAGTTAATCTGGGCTTAGCTCTTGAGATTAAAGCAAAAGGTCGGAGTTCGGAGGCTATTAAAAAACTAATGGGCCTACAAGCTAAAACAGCCCGTGTAGTACGTGATGGGAAGGAACAAGATATACCCGTTGAAGAAGTAGTATTAGACGATATTATTGTGGTTCGCCCCGGAGAGAAAATACCGGTTGACGGGGAAATCGTGGAAGGCTCTTCGGCTATTGACGAATCGATGATCACCGGGGAATCCATCCCGGTTGAAAAACATAAGGGTGATGAGGTGATTGGCGCCACCATCAATAAAACGGGTTCATTTAAATTCCAGGCCACCAAAGTAGGCAAAGACACGGCACTTGCACAGATCGTACAAATGGTCGAGGAAGCCCAGAGTTCCAAAACACCCATCCAGCGTGTAGTGGATAAAGTTTCAGGTTATTTTGTCCCTGCTGTCATTATCCTGGCTATCGCTGCTTTCGTTGTCTGGTATCTTATAGGGCCTGCCCCGGCACTAATTTACGCTTTGGTTGTTGCCGTTACGGTACTGATCATTGCATGCCCCTGCGCTCTGGGCTTAGCAACTCCAATTTCATTAATGGTAGGTGTAGGCAAAGGAGCTGAAAATGGTATCCTGATCCGCAGCGGAGAAGCGCTGGAGACCGCACAGAAACTTGATACCATTGTCTTAGATAAAACGGGTACCATTACAGAAGGACAACCCAAGCTGACCGACATTGTTACCGCAAACGGCTTTAGCGAGGATGAGATTCTGAATATGAGTGCCAGCGTGGAACGCGCTTCCGAACACCCGCTGGGGGAAGCCATCATAAAAGGAGCAGAAGAACGAGAACTTACTCTTCTGAACCCCATAAATTTTAACGCCGTGCCCGGTCACGGTGTAGAAGCCGAAGTGGACGGACGAAAGGTACTTCTCGGAAATGTTAAAATGATGAGAGATAACGGCATCGATACAGGCAATTTACTGGATCAAAGCACCAAACTGGCCGATGAAGGTAAAACTCCAATGTTTGTTGCAATAGGCGGAAAAGCTGCCGGAATCGTGGCCGTAGCCGACACCGTAAAAACCGATTCCAAAGAAGCTATAGCTCAACTTAAGAACATGGGACTGGAGGTCGTCATGATAACCGGCGACAACCAGCGAACCGCTGATGCCATTGCACGCCAAGTGGGTGTGGATCGCGTTATGGCCGAAGTGCTGCCCGAAGATAAAGCCCTGAATGTGCAAAAACTCCAAAATGAAGGTAAACGAGTAGCAATGGTAGGCGACGGCATCAATGATGCACCAGCGCTGGCCCAGGCCGACATAGGGCTGGCTATCGGCACCGGAACGGATGTAGCCATCGAAGCCTCCGACATCACCCTGATCAAAGGCAGCCTGAAAGGTGTGGTATTGGCGATCCAGCTTTCCAAGGCGACGATGAGAAATATCAAACAGAACCTGTTCGGAGCCTTTGCCTATAACACGGCCGGTTTGCCGGTTGCCGCAGGGTTGTTGTATCCGTTCTTTGGTATCCTGCTTTCGCCACTGATTGCCGCTGCCGCCATGGCTTTTAGTTCTGTAACAGTTGTTACCAATGCTAATCGGCTGCGCAAGTTCCAACCAAAATTTTCAAAAGCTAATAAATAAACTTAAAAGGAGATTATCATGACACTTGATGAAATTTTTGTACTAATCGGTGGAATCCTGCTTATCGCGCTTGTCGCGTGGTATTTCTGGTTTTCCAGCTCGGAGGGCACCCGTGTTCAAAGCGGTACAGGTGGGCTACAGGAAGCCCTGATTAAAGTAAAGGGAGGATATAGTCCCAATGTTATTGTAGTAGATGCCGGTAAGCCGGTGAGGTTGAATTTCCTTCGCGAAGAGACGGCCGCCTGCTCCGAGCAGGTGATCTTTCCGGACTTCGGAAAGCAGGCTACGCTAACCCCGCATAAAACCATTTCTGTGGAATTTATCCCCGATACACCTGGCGAATACGAATTTCAATGTGCGATGGGTATGCTGCGAGGCAAACTGATCGTTGAATAAATCTATAAATCACAACCAATAACATGGAGGATACCATGAAAGCACAAAACATCTGCCCTGTAATGGGACACGAAATCGAAGACACATCAACCGCACCCAGCAGTGAGTACATGGGAACAACCTATTATTTCTGCTGCGAAGACTGCAAAGCATCGTTTGATGAAAATCCGGCAAATTATGCCGGAAACACCGGTGGCCACCATAGCCATCATCATCACTAAATAGTTTAATCACCCCTGCCTTTGAGACTGCCAGGTCGGTAGTTTTTGGGCGGGGGTTTAATTTCTACAATCAATATGGAACATCTTAATCTCAATAAAGAATGTGTGGTAACCGGAAAAGAGGTCATAGATCCTCAAAACTCTCCCAAAAGTAGTGTCAATGGCAACACATGGGCGTTCTGCACAACTACTTGTAAAGAAATTTTTGACCGGGACTTGGTTAAGTTTGCCGTTAAGCGCTATTCGACAAGTGGTCACTTCGGTCGTTCTTTACATTGACTTTTAACATTTTAAAAATAAGAGGTTTGTTATGTCACGTCATGTAATCTGTCCCGTAAGCGGGCTATCTGTAGAAAGCCCAGATGATTCTCAATATCTAGAATATGAAGGAATGCAGCTTTTCTTCTGCTGCATATCTTGTGAAGATAACTTCTTAAAAGATCCAGACTATTATCTGGCCGGCAATGGTAGCTACCATTTATCCTAATATTTATACCCCGAAAACCCTATGCATGTAGCCCTGATCCGGCTGTGTGTATTTTATGACAATGATATACCGAATCAATAAAAATAATTTTGATAATTTTTTAACCTTATCGGAGGTTGGTATGAAAAAGGAACACACACATATAATTGGGGCCGGCCCAGGGGGGCTTGTTGCGGCTATCAATTTAGCCCAGGCCGGATACCCGGTTACTGTTTACGAAATGTACTATGAGGTCGGTAAACGCTTTAATCATGATTTCCAGGGCATCGAAAACTGGTCAACCGAAGAAGATGCACAAGAATTTTTAAAGCATATAGGAATTTCCACAAATTTTCGTTTTGCACCATTTGGTAAGGGAGATTTCTTTAATCCTGCCAGCCAAAAATATAATTTTAAGATGTCACGTCCGCTCTTTTATTTGATTGAGCGAGGTTCTAACGAGTGGAGCCTGGATCAAGGGTTGAGGCGGCAAGCAGAAGAAGCAGGAGTTCATTTTGAATGGGGAACAAAAATAACAAAGGTGCCTGAAAACGGCAGAGTAATAATAAGCACTGGCCCAAAAGGCGGTGATGCAATTGCGAAAGGAATCATTTTTTCTACAACACATAAAAATTACTATGCGGCTTTCCTTGGAGATGATATTGCCCCACATGGTTATGCTTATTTATTGGTACATGAGGGTAATGCTACATTTGCGACTTGTTTGTTTGAAAAATTCCCCAAGTCCCTCCATTATTTTGAAAAAGCTTTGGAAGTAATGAAAAAGCAGGTAAATATTGATATACAGGATTCAAAATATTTTGGTGGTTATGTCAATTTCTCTCTAAATCAACCACTTACTAAACACAATCGCATCTATTATGTGGGAGAAAATGCTGGCTTTCAGGATGCTTTGTTTGGCTTCGGTATGCGCTATGCCATGCACTCTGGATATCTGGCAGCCAAAAGCATCATTGAGCATCTTTCCTATCCTGACTTGTGCAAAGAGCATATCATTCCGAAAATGGAGGTGTCGTTGGCCAACCGCTGGTTGTTTACCCGCTTGGAAGACCTGGGATATACCATTATGCTCGACCGTCTGGCAGAAAAGGACGATATAATTCCTACCCTCCGAACTCAGTATAACCCAAGCTGGTATAAAAAGATTGTTTTTCCGGTCGCCAACCGGGCTTTCAAAACCCGGCTGGAAGACAAACAGTGTATGCACGAAAACTGCTCATGCGTATGGTGTAAGCATGGAGAGCACGACTATGCCGAAGTAGAATGCTAACATTAACCTCATTTTTTAAAAACTATGCAACCCATTCTTTTTGAACTCGGCCCGTTTACCATTCATACGGTTAGCCTGTTTCACACTGGTGGCATTCTTATAGGAATATGGTGGCTTTATCGTCAGGCCATAAAAAACCGCGTCGACCCTCAAAAAATAATGGATCTGGCTGTCATCGTCGTCCTCTGGGCCATTATTGGTGCGCGACTTTTCTCTATCCTGTTCGATGGCAGCCTGCAGTGGTACCTGCAAAATCCATTGAAAATTCTGATGCTCTGGAATGGAGGCTTTACGTTCTATGGAGGTTTCTTGTTCGGACTAGGAGCCGGGATTTGGTATGTACGAAAACATGATCTGGACTTATGGCAAATTAGCGATATGGCAGCGCCCGGCCTGGCGCTGGGCATCGCCTTTGGACGACTGGGCTGCTTCTTTTCGGGAGACAGTTTCGGCAAACCGACGGATCTTCCCTGGGCGGTTACCTTTACTGATTCAATGTCGATGGCCCCAACGGGTATCCCACTGCACCCCACCCAAATCTATTCCACGCTTGTCCTATTGGTAGTATTTGGCATTTTGCTTTGGTGGCAAAAACAGCAGCGTTTTAAAGGAGAAATCTTCCTGGTTTTTATTATGCTTTATTCTGTCGCACGGTCTTTTGTAGAAATTTTTAGAAATGATCCCCGGGGCGTTTATCTTGACGGCTTAATTTCTACCTCACAGATTATCAGCTTATTAGTGATAATACCAGCCCTGTGGCTGTATTTTACGAAACTTCGTCAAAACAGGCGTTTAAAAGTTGAACCTTCACAGTAATATAAATTTAACACTGATTATTTTTAAACAACTCTGATCTGATATGTTAACCTTACTCTGGTCTATACTAACATTCATTTTCTTGTATTTTATATATCACAGGTTTAATAAACTCAAAAATCCTGTTTCTGAGATGTGGCAATACTCGAAATACAGCAGGCGAAATTTTGATTATCAACCAAATACAGCATTTGCTGAATTGTAAGAGGCAGAATTTGAAATTATTGAATGAATTTAGTTATTTGAATCAATTGAATATTATTGTGTTTATAAATTTATCATCATGACTAAGTAATATGGCTCCTTTAACTCAATATCTACTCCTGCTCGGCATGGGGATTACAACAGCCGGTTTAGTGTGGATGCTTTATCTTATAAAGCAGTCGCTGGGCCAAACGCTGGACGAGCCAGGCAAGGACATCCCCGCCGAAAGCGGAAACCTGGCGCCCAAACCGGCCTGGCTGCGTTATCATGTACACTACTACGGCTATGCCCTGCTCTTTTTGGCCTTTGATATGGAGATGGCCTACATGTACCCCTGGGCAGTGGTTTACAGAGAAGTAGGCATTCTGGCCCTGCTTGACATGGGCGTTTTTCTGATGATTTTATTTCTGGGACTTATTTATACCTGGACTCAACTCGGACTCAAACGCCAATAAATGCCAATGGAAACGACTATGAGATACGGAGCACGAAAAGGCAAAATGAATTTTTTCCGGAGATGGATGGCAAAGTCTGCTTCGCGGGAGCTTTGCCTGTTTCCTGTCCCGGGTCCCGATATATTGCGTATCTATCAGTCTGGCCCTCTGAACGGCGAAGCACGACTGACAGCCAATCCAAGAGAAGCTAATGTTTTGCTGATTATTGGTGATATGAATCCGGATATGGCAGAACAGGCCGCTATTGTTTACGCCCAGATGCCGCGCCCGCGGGTGCTGGTGTTGGCCGGGCCGAAACATCTTGACCCACTGCCTCACCCTGATGTACACGTTGCTCTGGAAAAAGATTTTCTTCAAACTGCATTGCCTGCTGTCAGGGAGTGCCTGAGCAGTCTTGCTTGGATAGATGAGCCGGAACCATATCAGCCGGAAGCCTTGGTAAACGAAATAGAAGAAGCCGGTAAGCAGCAGGGCCATATGCACCATCATCACCATCACGGTCATGGAGATCATGGCCACGGAGATCATGATCACTCACAGCATAGTGGACACGGTCACAGCCACGAAGGCCACGATCATTCTGCTCACAGCCATGCGGATCATGGAGAACATGAGGGACACGATCCTTCTGCCCATCAACACGGTAATGCAGAGGAAGGGCACAATCATGATCATGGTAATCACGATCACGGGCATCTTAGCGGCCATAAGAAGGAAGGGCATGATCATTCGGCTCACACGCATTCTGCTCACGAAGGCCATGACCACAGTCACGAAGATCATAAAAATCACGGTCACAGCCATTCAGGGGAAGCAGAAGCAGGGGAGTCTAAAGGCTGCCATAGAGCATCGGACAAACCCGGCCATGATCACGGAACGCATGACCATGATCACCCACAACATACCAAACACCAGCTTGAAGGGCATAGTCATTCCCATGGCCAGCAAAGCGGAGAAAAAAAAGATTCCCATAGTGGCCACGATCACGGAGCCCACCATCATGATCATGGACACGAGCAAGAAGGGCATGAGCTCTCCGGGCATCAGCACGGCGAACACAGCCATGGCCACGAAGGACATAGTCATGAAGAACATGATCACTCTCAGCACGAAGAACACGGACATGAACACGGAGGGCACGATCATGGACATAACCATGGCGGCCATGATCACGGACATGGAGGACACGATCACGGTTCGGGCTTTATGTCGATGATAGCTATGACCAAAGATCTTCCCCGCAGTACAGACGGGCTGCCCATGGAGTGGAGTGATGTGCAGTTTGGCCCCTTTCACCCGGGCATGCCCGGCGGGCTGCGCCTCTCTATGAAGCTGGACGGGGATACGGTTGCCGAAGCGGAAGCAGACCAAGAGCTCCCAAGCCGTAACCTGCTTGCATCCATACCTGAGGACCCTGCCGCATTGCCGGAATATCTTGAAGCGATCAACCCTATGGCGCCGGTTACCTACCGGTTATTGGCACAAAAAGCACAATTAAATTTTTTTGATGAAGCGGGTAATTCTGCGCTAACCCTGTACGAGGCAGTGCTGTTGGAAAAAGAACGAATAACCAGCCATTTGAACTGGCTGGCTGTTTTTGCCACAGCACTGGGCAGCGGCTGGATGCGCGACCAGGCTATAAAACATTACCACCGTTTCCAAAACGGTATCGGAAATATGGAGCAGCTCTCCGGGTTTATCCGCCGGATAAAAAAGATGCCGTATCTGAAATTGAAATTAAGTGCCGCCGTCCACAACCCCGGGGGAACGGAGAAACATAGCGAGGAAGCTGCCGGTACTCATAAAGACCATCACCACGAACATAATGCGGACTCCCATTCAGGTCACTGCCATGAAGAAAGTGGCGAGCAGAAACCTCATGACCATGGTGGGCATGAAGGCCACGAACATGATCACGGAGCCCATGGACACGGAGAAGAGCATGATCACCACGAAGGACACGGGCATAGTCACGAAGGTCATCAACATGGTGAGCACGATCATCATAGCCATGAAATGCATCAGCACACCGGGCATGAGACCCATGACCATCATGAACATGTTCATCACGATCATGCAAGCAAAGATGAAAAAAACAAAGTTACCGGTGCTGTGCCCGGTCAGCTGCCTGACGATATCACAGGGCCGGTAGCCCGGGCTGCAGGAATTGAGAAAGACCATCGGTTAGAGGAAGCCGTGTATCAGCAAGCCGGGTGGACTCCCGTAACCGCTGCCGGTAACAATGCCTGGAGCCGGCTGATGGTACGGCTGGACGAAATTGAACAAAGCCTGCGATTTATAGAAAAAGCGGGAAACGATTCCGGCAAAGAATCTTCACGAAAGATCAACATACCATCTGTCGGAATGGGGAATGGTATTGCACACATTGAGAGCCCCCGTGGTATAGTAACACTAAAATTTCATATTCATGAGGGTAAACTGGCTCATATGCACCTGACAACCCCCTCCGTGGCACTGGCGGGGCTGGTAAAGCCGGTAACCGAACAGCAGGAGCTGGCCGATGCACTGATAGCCGTGAACTCACTGGATATTTCACCCTGGGAAATTAACCCTTAACAGATAGTTGTTATGACGCCTTTTTTAAGCGGTTTTATGATTACCCTCCTTTTTGTGGGAGGAGTATATTTTGTAGCAGTACTGGAACGCTGCTCAATGACGGGAAACGTAAGCTGGAGCGGTCCGGCCCGGTCATTTTTGCTGCTGTTTGCCCAAGAGGAGATCAAAACCCGAAAGCACGACAAGGTGTTTTTTGAAACAGCTCCGATCCTTTTTATCGGAGTGATCTTGTTGACGATTTCCATCCTGCCGTTCAGCCGGGGAAGCGTGGTCATCGATCTGGGAACCGGCGCCCTCTTTATCAATGCGGCGCTGGTCTATATAATGGTGGCCCTGCTGATGGCCGGATGGGCTGTTAACGGCGTGTACGCCATGGTTGGCGGCTGGCGCGCGCTGGCACAGCTTATCGCCTACTCCATGCCGGTAGTAATGGCATTGACGGCCACGGTAATGCGGGCTGAATCAATGTTTCTGACAGACATCGTCGAATCCCAACAGTCTTTGTGGAATATTCTATATCAGCCGGTAGGTTTCATTTTGTTTTATATTTCGGCGCTGGCCATCGCTTTTCTTCCCCCTTTCGACCTTCCGGTAGCAGAAGGTGAGCTGGCAGGAGGGGTCTGGGCCGACCTTACCGGCGCCCGCAAGCTGTTGTTTCGTCTGGGCCGGCTTGCTTTGGTGTTAACTTTGTCGGTAGCAGTGGTTGTACTGTACCTGGGTGGATGGATGGGCCCCTGGCTGCCCGGTTTTGTCTGGACTTTTCTGAAAACCTTACTGGTAGCGGCCTCTTTTTTTGCTGTCGGTCATTTTATACCCCGCATCCGGCACGACCATCTGCTGGAATACAACTGGAAGTACGGGGTACCCTTAGCCCTTTATAACATATTTCAGGTAGGAGTAGTCTTGCTGTTATGATATCTGTACAACTCATATTACTTATTATTTTTGGCCTGGCGGCTATCTGGTTTGGATGGCGCGTTTTTATGACCAGCTCTATGGTGCGGTCAGCTCTCTCACTTCTGGCGTCCATGGTGGCCATCGGCATATTATTTCTCGTTATGGAAGCCGAATTTTTGGGTGTTCTGCAAATCATGATGATGGGAACCGAAATGAGCATTATGGCCATCTTTATGATGATGTACATGATGGATCCGGGCGGGCTGGGACAGATGGATATGTATCACCAGAAAAATATCTCCATAGCAGCGGGCGTAATTGTAACCGTATTTATAGTCGGTGCCGCTCTTGCCGCCGACTGGGGTACAATAGCTACTCAGTTTCCGGGGCCGCATGAGCAAAACCGGCTGCTGGGTATGGAAATTCTGAAGCGATCGATGATGATCTTTGAAACCGCCGGGGTGACCATTCTTACCGGAATGATCGCCTCTATCACAGTCGCTTTGTCAATTAAAAACAGCGTGGAGAAGTAAACACTATGGAGCTATTAATTACAGCACTTATTATTGCCGCCGTCCTTTTTGGTATAGGGCTCTACGGCGCCTTAAGTCAGACAAATTTGGTAATGATCATGATGGGAATTGAACTGATGCTGGGAGCAGCCATGATCAACCTGGTAGCTTTTTGGCGCTTTCTTCATCCCGACGCCTTCTCCTTGCAGATGTTTGTGCTGGTAGCCATGACTGTGATGGCTTTGGAAGGAGCCGTCGGCTTTGCCATTGCCACTCAGCGGTTCCGTACCTCGGGAACGGTTGAAATGGAAGAATCAGCAGAATTAAAAGGATAGTACCTATATGGCAGCAATATTACTTACCATATTAGCTCCACTGGCGGCAAGTGCCTGGATTATCGTAACCCGGAAAAAAATAGGGTATGCAGCCTTAACCGGGGCAGCAGGCTCTCTGGCCGGTTCGATACTGCTTTTTATGGCCGCTTTGAACGGCGCTGTTACTCAACTGCAATTTACCGGGCTTCCGGGAATGCCCTTTCGCCTCGAAGCCACAGAAATGGCGGCCGTACTTGCTCTGGTTGTCGCTGTGATTACCACCTTCATTTTAGTGTATGCCATCGGGTATATGAAAGAAGAAAAAGGAAAACTCCGTTTCTGGAGCGGCATAACGCTTTTTATGGGGGCCATGCAGTTGTTGGTGTTAGCCGGAGACTGGATCTTGTTTGTGATAGCCTGGGAGGTTATGGGCTTTGCCTCCTATTTGCTGATCGGCACCTGGTACTGGAAGAAAGAAGCTGGTGACGCCGCAAACAAAGCGTTTATTATGAACCGGGTGGCCGACCTCGGGCTCTATGTCGGGGTATTCGTGATCATTCTTGCCGGCGGGTCCAGCCAGATTTTAGCTGAACCCGTACAGGGCGTTTCTGTAGTGGGAACCCTGGCTCTGCTGCTGGCGGTAATGGGTAAATCGGCACAGGTTCCTTTCCAGAGCTGGCTTTCGGCAGCCATGGCGGGCCCAACACCTGTTTCGGCCCTGCTGCATTCGGCCACAATGGTGGCGGCAGGTATTATTCTGCTGCTTAAAGCCTTCCCTCTTTTCCCGCCGGACGCTCTTTTCTTGATCGGCTTAGTGGGAGGAATAACCATCCTGCTCGCCGGTGCAACTGCCATATTTTCCGAAGATATCAAACGTATGCTTGCCGCGTCCACCTCAAGTCAGCTTGGTTTTATGGCGCTGGCTATTGGCGCCGGGTATCCGGCCGCGGCCCTGGCCCACCTGATTGCCCACGCTTTCATGAAAAGCAGCTTGTTCCTGGGAGCCGGAATCTTTCAGCACGAAATGCATTCCACAAATTACGAAAAGCTCAAAGGCTCAGGAAAGAAACTGAAACTGGCTTTTTCAGGATTCGCCGTGTCCGGGCTGGCCCTGGCCGGGATCCCTCCATTAATCGGCTTTTGGTCGAAGGATGCCATCCTGACGGCAGGCCTGCAGGCCGACCCGGCCTCATGGTACTTTTCCGCTGTGCTGATTGGAGCTTTTTTTACTGCTATCTATATGGGCCGCGCATTCGGAATTTTATGGAAAGGACACAGCGAACCGGAAGAAAAGCCAAAGAAACTGCCTTGGATGCATCTCGGATTTCTAACCCTGGTAACGGCTGTTATTGCAGGCTGGTTGTTTCTGGATCCTTTGGTTGAAACGTCAGGTTTTTCCATTCCAAAAGACAACATTGCCATGATAAGCGGGCTTGGAGCTGCTTTTCTTGGTTTGGCAGCAGGCTGGTTTGCCACCGCTCCCATCTTTAAAACCCAGGTGTGGATGTTTTTCCGGGATAACTATCCCGTAGCAGGCGGCTACACCAATGTTATCGTGCAACCGTTTCAGATGCTGGCAACCGGCGCAAACCTGATCGAACAATTTCTGCTTCAATCTGTCTTTGAGATTGGCAAGGCGTTTTTAATGTTGGCGCGCTGGCTGGCCAATGTGCCGGACCGTGCGATGGCTTTTGTGATCGACCAAATCGGGACATTCAATCTGAACATCGGCCAATGGTCCCAAATAACGGACGATCGCGGCATTGTGGAGTGGATTGCCGGCTTGGTGGCATCCATCCAGCGACTGGGCCAATACGGGCGGAACATTCAATCGGGACTGGTTCACCGCGAACTAGCATGGTCGGTGTACGGTATGATCTTAGCTTTAATTATTTTATCACTAACCTATCTGTAAATCATGGATTTTTCATCATTACCATTGCTCTCAATCACTACATTCCTGCCGGTTATAGGGGCACTTGTCATTATGGTACTCCGCCCCAAACAAACCAAAACCGCCTATGGTATTGGGATAGTCTTCGCGTCACTCACCCTGTTGGCTGCCATTATGATCTGGATACAGGGTATAGGCAGCAGTTTGTCACAAGTTGAAGAACTCAGCTGGATACCATCCTTAGGCATAGCTTACCGGTTGGGAGTGGACGGCATTAGCTTTCCCCTGGTGCTGTTGACGGCATTTTTGTTCCTGACCTCGCTGATTTTTTCTGCAAAGATCAAGGATAGCGCCAATATCTTTATTCAACTGGTTTTGATGCTGGAGACCGCCTGTCTTGGGGTATTCCTTTCGCTTGACCTCTTCCTTTTTTACGTGTTTTTTGAAATCACTCTTGTTGGCATGTATTTTATCATAGCCAAATGGGGGCACGAACATCGCAAAAAGGCGGCTTTAACTTTCTTTATCTATACCCTGATAGGCAGTTTGTTTCTGCTGCTGGCGTTTTTGGCGCTGTATCTTTTTTCCGATACCAATACGTTTGACATACAACAGTTGATAACAAATCCTACCATAACCGGACTTGCAGCTACGCTTACGTTTTGGGGATTATTTATCGCTTTTGCTATTAAAACACCGCTTTTCCCATTCCATACGTGGCTTCCTTTGGCTCACACCGAAGCACCTGCTGCCGGAAGTGCCATCCTGGCGGGGGTGTTGCTGAAACTGGGCACCTATGGTTTTATTCGCTTTCCATTGCAAATGACGCCTGATGCATTTCGTGAATTTGCACCTTACGTCATCGTCATTGCCGTCTTTACAGCGCTGTACGGGGCTTTCGTAGCCTTGGCCCAAACCGACATCAAACGGATGGTGGCCTACACCAGTGTAAACCACATGGGGTATCTGATATTTGGTGTGGCCATAGCAGCCGTCACCACTACCACATCCGGAATGATTGCCCTGGACGGAGCGGTACTTCAAATGATAAGCCACGGTGTGGTTACAGGGGTGCTTTTCCTGCTGGTAGGAGCTCTTCAGGATCGCACTGGTACGCGGGAAATGAACGAAATGACCGGTCTGCTAAAAACCTATCCAATATTAAGCGGACTTTTTATGCTCGCGGCCTTTGCTTCTCTGGGACTGCCCGGGCTGGCTCATTTCCCTGCCGAGTTTCAAATCTTTTTAGGCGGCTTTGATGTGTACCCGGTCGCCGTCGGGATCATCATCATTGGCTTGCCGATTACTACAGCCCTGTACCTGAGGGCTATTCAAAAAGTATTTTTAGGTACCTTGCCGGAAGGATTTACCGGACTTAAAGATTTGGGAAGCCGAGAGCTGTGGGCTATTGTTCCTTTGATATTAGCTACCATACTGATTGGAGTATATCCCGATTCCCTGCTCTCGATGATTCATGCTACAACTAATTTCTTCGGACTGTAATAACGATGGCAACTGATTTACTGAATATTTCACCACAGCTTATTGTTTTATCCACCACGGTTATCGTGTTATGCCTGGAAATGGCCCGATTACCCCGGGCTGCACTATGGGCTTTGGTGGTTGGCATGCTCACAGCCACCGGTGTTGCCGTAGATATGCTGGGGACAGACACAACAGCTTTTTCCACTACCTTCCGTGTTGACGCACTCAGCTTGTGGGCCGTCATCATTCTGGGGCCGGCAACCATCCTTTTTGCTTTGCTGGGCCGATCGGAGCTGAAAGATTCGGCCCGCGAAGGCACCATATACAGCCTGATGGGCTTTTCAGCCTTGGGAGCCATGATTTTGGCGGGCAGCGGAGATCTCATGTTCATTGTACTGGGCCTGCTTATTAGTACTCTTGCCGGTATGGCCATGGCAGCTCACCCCAGGAACGACCCTTCCAGCGAAGGAGCGATGAAGTACTTTATTTACGGATCAGTAGCCGGAGCCATCATGCTTTTCGGGCTAACCTTCTGGGCGGGCCTTGCCGGAACGACGCTGATTTCCGGGATTAACAATCCTGACTTATCCTCTTATGCCGTTATGTTCGGCTTTATTACCCTGGTAATTGGAATCGGCTATGCGGCTTCCCTGTTTCCCGTCCATTTCTGGACGCCCGACACTTTCGAGGGCGCACCCGTCTCCATAGCCGCCTACCTGTCGGTAGTTCCCAAGATAGGGGCCCTGTTTGCACTCGCGCAGGTGGTTCGTGATCTTCCGGTTTCCCTTGTTGACTGGCCGTTGATCCTGGCCGTGCTGGCCGCGCTGTCCATGACCTTTGGCAATGTGGTAGCGCTGTGGCAGGACAATGTGATCCGGCTGCTGGCCTACTCCACTATTGCCCAGTCAGGGTATTACGTGTTGGGCGTTATCGGAGTGGGGCAAAGTTCGCTTGCGATTGATTCACTGGTGGTTTTTGGGGTAGCATACCTGCTTATGAACGCAGGCGCTTTTGCCATTACTTTGGGCGAAGGCACCCGGCTGGACGATTTTAAAGGCATGGGAAAACGCCGGCCCTGGCAGGCGGTGGGTATGACCATTTTCCTGCTCTCCCTGGTAGGGATGCCGCCCCTGGCCGGCTTTGCCGGCAAATTTCTACTGTTTGGGGCAGCCATAGAATCCGGATATAGCTGGCTGGCGGTTGTTGCCATCCTGAACAGCGCAATTTCTCTTGCAGTTTATATGCGGATTGTGGTACCCATGTTTTTTCAGGAAGCCGAAGATGGGCAAATCAGAACTTACGCTCCGGGAACATCCTTCGTATGGATAAGCACATTTGTCTTAACGGTAGTTGTGGGGATCGGTGTTCAATGGTTTCTGACCTAAAAATCGACTAAGCATGCATGCATTTTATCTTATTTTGGGTATTGTCCTTCTTGTCGTAATTGCTTACGACTTTTTCTATACCACGCTTTCCTTCAACGGGGCGGGGTACCTGTCACGGTTGACGAGCAGGTTCCTCTCGGCCCTTTTCCTTTTTTTAAACAGATATATCCCCCGGCGAAACGCGTTGCGCTACTCCGGGGTAACGCATATCCTTTTTCTACTTGGAATGTGGATTGGGCTTCTATGGATCGGATTTTTCCTGCTGCTCGTCAGCGATCCCCGCTCTATAGTAGAAGCAGGCACAGGATCTGCCGCAAGCGTTCTTACCAAGCCGTATGTAAGCGGATATACCCTTTCCACCCTGGGAGTAGGTGACTATATATCGGGTTCCGAAGGGTGGCAGATTATAATGGCCGCCTTTTCATTTGCCGGCTTTATTTTCATAACTACCGCCATGACTTATCTGATGAGCCTGACCACGGCGGTGATCCACAAAAGAAATCTCAGCCTTTTTATAGCAAACATGGGAGATACACCTGAAGAAATTCTCATCAATCTGTATTCTTGTGAAGAAGAGCATTTCATAATGTTGCCAGATTTTTCAATCAAGCTCAGGGAGATGATCAATAAACATAACCAGAATCACTATGCCCACCCGGCTGTGCATTATTTCTACAGTACGGCAAGGGATGAATCAGTATCCATCAATTTGGTAAATGTAGATGAAGCAATAACAATTTTGATTCATTATGTTGAACCAAACAGATGGCGGGAACAGGATATTGCACCGCTCAGAGACGCGATTACCAAATTTTTGGACACAGCACGCCGTCATTACCATCAAATGCCGGAAGAAATCGATAGGTTTCCGCTGGATATTGAATACCTAAAATCCAGGAATGTTCCATTAAAAGAGCATCAAGCCATGTCTTCAAATAGTTATGAAATGAATGAACGCAGAAGTTCATTGCATGGATTGTTACGTAGTAATGGTTGGAGCTGGAATGAAGTTTACCAAAAGCAATCGAACAAAAACAATTTTAAATAAGCACCTATTCCTCATGCGCATCATTACTTATTTCCTAAGCATTATCCTTTTGGCGGTTTTGCTTCCGGTCCACCTCCTTCAGGCCCAACAATCTGAGGAAATGCTATTGTTTGAAATTGATGGCAACCGATACAAAAAATGTAACTATAGCAAAGAGGGAGAATTGGAGTCATACCAAAAGCTAATTGTCGGCTCTATTCAAGAAAACACCAATACCTACCGCCTGCCTGTTGAACTTTATTCATATAATGCTAACGGTGAACTCCAGGACAGTACCAAAACTCTTTATACTTGTTGGCCGGACGAACAACAAGTGCTTTTGAATGTTTTCCCGTTTACCGACTATGGCAAGGGCAGTGAAATTAAAGTCAATTTGTTAGATTCGAAAACATTCTACCCGATTTCTCCCGAGCCCGGCTGGGAGATGAAACCTATTGAATTTGCTTTGAATATCGACAAGGGTTTGGTTGGATTTTTGGGCGGAAAAAGCAAAATTACCATCTACGAACGGCGTGTGGTATCCAACGATACCCTGCAGACCGAGCAGTATCAAATTAACTCGGGAGTAGATATTGGTGTGTATGTAATGGGCATTAAGGTGAAAGGATTTGGGTACCGTGTTATTGAAATCATTGACGAGAAACAGGGTATTATATGGCAAAAATTTACCAGTAAAGATAATGGCAGCTATTTTGTGATACAGCTGATTTGAACGCTTCTTTTATAACGAATAATAGTATCAAAGTTACCATTTTTTCTAGCCAGAACTACCGATAAAAATCAGTTAGCCTTCTAATTTCATTTTACACTATCAAATCAAATAAAATTTTAAGCTTGTTTGATTTAAGCTTGTTTTAAGGATAATGGTATTAATATTGAGTGGAAACTTGATTTTCAATTGCCATTCGAATCAATGCTTGGAATTAGAATAAAGGAAAGATCAGGAATCTTATAAAAAATTTAATAATAACCATCATTAATTTATGGACACTACTATGAAACTCACCATCAAATTAATCACTTTTGTGATTTTTGTATTCTTTTTAAGTGCAGGTACTGTTTTCGGGCAATTTACCAATGACCTGCAATATTCCAGGTATCAGGATCAGCGCGGACTCAATCAGTTTGAGGCGCCGTTCAAGACAACCGTCAAGTTTGAGGGTCTTGAAGTACGAATTGGCGCGGCAAATACCCTTCAGTTTCAAGGGCTTCGGCACGATAATGCAGCAGGTTCCCTCTCCGATTTGGAATCGAACTTTAATCTGGCTACTTCCAACCTGGATCTTGATGTAGCTCTGGCTAATGGTGTGCGTATGCACTTACGCACCTACCTTTCATCGCAAAATCATAATGAAGCATATGTAAAAGGTGGTTATCTACAAGTCGATCGACTTGATTTTATTCAGGAAGATTTTCTGGGCGGATTGATGGATAAGCTGCGCTTTAAGGTAGGACATATGGAGCTAAACTACGGGGATAACCATTTCAGAAGAACTGACAACGCTCAGGCTATTTTTAACCCGTTCGTCGGAAATTACATAATGGATTCGTTTACAACCGAAGTGGCCGGTGAGGTATATTACTACAGTGGGCCAATGTTCGCTATGATTGGTCTTAGCAACGGAAAACTGAACCAAAGTGTTACCGATGCCGCTGGGAATGGTTTTAAGACCAAACCCTCAGTGTACGGTAAAGTTGGGTTTGACAAGCAAATCAATGACGATCTGCGTCTGCGCCTGACCGGTTCCATCCTCGATATAACACAGTCTCCTTCTATTTATCTATACTCTGGCGACCGGGCTGGTACCCGTTACTACAGTGTAATGGACGAAGGTTTCCGCGCAGGTCGTATTGCCCCCAGCTTCACCCCAGGCTTTGGCCAGCCTTCCGCTCCCGGTGAAATGACTGCATTAATGATCAATCCATTCATCAAATACCAGGGCCTGGAGTTTTACGGAGTATTTGAAAATACCTCAGGAAAATTGAAAGCAGCACCCAATCGCCGAACTTTTAATCAGTATGGAGCAGAACTGCTCTACCGGTTTGGTGCCGGGGAAGATTTCTATATCGGTGGCCGATACAATCTTGTTGACGGTGAAACGGCTAACGGAAATATCGAAATCGACCGCATTAACATTGGCGGTGGCTGGTTCCTTACCAAAAACGTGCTGGCAAAGCTGGAGTATATCACTCAGAACTTTGACGGTGAAGGATACTCCGGGACCAAATATGAAAATGGAAAGTTTAAAGGGATAATGATCGAGGCCGTTATCAGTTTTTAAAAATAGTTTCTAGTCCCAACCATTTATGGCGCAGTGATAAACTGCGCCATAACTTCACTTAGTTGCAGAGAATATCTGAATTGACAAATACTCATCAACATCCCAATTTATTTAACTTAACGCGCACTAAATACTATCTTCGCTATTCCCATTTATATTAATTAAATCTTCATTAACTCTGCCGTTTTTTTACGTAGCGGGACAATATAAAACTTCATAATTATTGTATGAAAAAAAAATCCCTGCAAACCGAACATACCCGAAAACGCTATAACGCCACCTCGGTGGTGTATGACCTCATGGAATGGCCAATTGAGAGGATATTGTATAACAAATGGCGCAAACTGCTTTGGAAACAGGTAGAAGGTCCAAACGTGCTTGAAGTAGGAATAGGTACGGGAAAGAACATACCCTACTACCCAAAAAATGTTCGTGTCACTGGTATCGACTTTTCCCCAAAAATGCTGGACCGGGCAAAGGCGATACTTTCCAAATATGCAAACGAACGTGTCAGGCTTCAAATAATGGATGCCCAAAATTTGGCCTTTCCTGACAATCACTTTGATAAAGTGGTTGCCACTTTTGTTTTTTGCTCAGTGCCCAATCCCATATTGGGTTTGAAAGAAGCCCTACGAGTCACAAAACCGGGAGGTAAACTTCACCTGCTGGAACATATGCGCTCCGGGAACCGGTTATTAGGTACCGTAATGAACAATATGGATGGCCCCATTCATTATCTGAGCGGTGTTCATATCGCCCGCCATACGGTGGAAAATGTTGAAGCCGCCGGATGGAAAATAAAAGAAGTAAAGGAGTTGACCATGGGCGGTATTTTTAAACGGATTGAGGCAATCAAACCCGTTTAAGTTTAGTGTTCTTTAGCCAAGGGAAGTTCCACTACAAATGTGCTCCCTTTGCCGTGGCCATCGCTGTAAGCCCTTATTTTACCACCGTATAATTCAATGATTGCTTTCACCAGCGGAAGTCCCAAGCCGCTTCCGGGCTGATCCTGTACTTCCTGCTGCGTATCACGGTAAAATCGTTCAAACAGGCGGTCCTTGTTATCACCATCAAACCCGACACCGGTATCGCTGAGATGAAGCACGGCTTTACTGCTGGATTGTTTAAGCTCCAGATTAATGGAGCCTCCTTCTGGTGTATATTTCAAGGCATTTTCCAACAGATTATTAATAACCTCCTCGATATAAGCTCCATGCGCCCGAACGTTTAGGTTGGGATCAATCTGTGATTGAAAATGTATCTCTTTTTCTTGAGCATTTTCTCTGTATTTGCCTGTCATCACTTCTGTAATGCGACTAAAATTAACGGTATCAGGTTTTGATCGGTGGACAGACTCCACCCTGGAAAGTTGAAGGAGCAAGTGTACCATTTCACTCATTCGTCTCACTTCCACCAGCATTCGCTGAATCGTTTCCCGGTACTCTTCGTTTGAGCGGGGTTTTCTAAGCATAATTTCGGCCTCACTTTGCAGGGAAGAGAGGGGGGTCATAAGTTCATGAGAGGCATCAGAAGTAAATCTTTTTTCTCGCTCAAAACCTTGCTGAAGTCGATTGAGCATAATATTAAAGGTTTCTGCCAGGTCAGTAAGCTCGTCCCGAACCTGATAATTTACAGGTATTCGCTTATCCAGATCAGTGGCTGTAATGGATTTTGCCGCTTCAATAATAGAGGCCACTGGAGTCAATGCTTTTCTTGACAGCCAGTACCCCCCAAGGATAGAAAAAGCAACGCTTATCGCTATGAGAAAAAACAAATACTGCCTGAACCTGTTTAATTCATCATGGAGGGTCCATTCAAAACCAGTGAGTTCCAGCCAGCCGCTCAGACTTCCGTTGTTGTCTTTTATTGGATAGTAAAGTGTACGAGCAGGTAATGACTGCCACTCACTGCTGAAAGAATTTCCCTGTGTTTCTTTAGGGATCTGGCGTTTAAGCGGTTCTTCTACTTCAGAAAAGTTTGGGCTTTTATAAACAAGGTTGCCATTTTGATCGTATAATCGAACATACGTACCATACTCCACACCGCCTCTAAGTGCTTCATTCCTGCTGTACTCTGTCAAATCAATGGAAAGGGAATCTTCAGCTTGGATATATGGAAGCAGCTGTTCGGCCTCAAACAGCAGGTGACGATCATAATTATGGTGGATCGATTGATGAAACGTTTCATATAAAAAATATCCAAACAAACTAAGCATCAAGAATAAACTTAACCCATACCATAAAGCCAGCTTCTTTGATATGGAAAGCTCATTATAAAAAGTAAAGGATGGTTTCATGAATCCTTGTGATCTTTAAATAAGTCAATGTTGAACCGGTAGCCTGCTCCCCGTATGGTTTCTATAATCTGATCATTTTTTCCAAGATTATAATCATCAAGATCCTCAAAAGTGTCGCTCAGTTTTTGGCGTAGTGTTGATATAGTAGCCTCTATTGTGTTATCGGATACATAGTAGGCCGATCCCCATACTCTCTCTGCAATCTGGGTTTTTGAGAATACGGTTCCCAAATGGGTCATTAGCAACTCAAGCAAAACAAACTCTTTTTGCCTTAAAGTCAGAGACATTCCACCGATCGTTACCTTATGTTTTCGTGCGTCAACTTCAACGGGCCCAATTGTCACTATTTCGGTATTGGAAATATCGGCAGAGCGCCGGGATAATGCTCTAATTCGCGCCAGTAGTTCGTCAAAAGAAAAGGGCTTGCCCATATAATCATCGGCTCCTGCATCAAGGCCAGATACTTTATGATCAAGATCAACAAGCGCTGTGAGCATTAATACGGGGAAGTTCCGGTCTTCTTTGCGCCACCGTTCCAAGATCTCTTTTCCATCGCGATTTGGCAGTCTCCAGTCTAAAACTACCAAATCGTAATCATTAACCAATCCTTGCAGCTCCGCCTCCTCGCCGTCGTGCTGTACTTCTACAACGTATCCTTCTTCCTCCAAGCCTCTTTTTAGCGAGTTTGCCAGCTGCTTTTCGTCTTCAACTAATAGTATCCACATATATCTGAATATTAATAAGGTTTTAAAATTTCAATATAAATTTCATTTAAGAACTTTGTTTTAAGCTTAATTTAAGGTTCCCCATTTATATTACGCCTTAGTTTAAAGCCTATGAGTTACTTTTCAACTACCTACTTTTTTAAAGTACACTAAATGAAGCGTTTTATTTAATTAACTCGCTTTTTGTGCGACTTATGGGCTTGTTCTTTTTAACAAAAAAAGTTTCAAGTTAAATGAGTAAAGATTCGAAAACTATATCCCGCCGAAAATTCCTTCGCTATACAGCTTCTTTGGGGGCAGTAGCAGGTATCAGTTCCATTCTTCCTGCTTACGCCTTCAACAATTTTAATATTGAAAAAGAAGTACTGACTCCTTCAGGCCCTAAAAATACACTTAATCTAACTATTGAATCTATTCCTATTGAAATAGATGGTAAAATATCAAAAGCAATAGGAATTAATGGTAAAGTTCCAGGCCCACTAATCCGCTTAAAAGAAGGAGAAGATGTTCTCTTGCGTGTTACAAATAATTTGGATGAAGACACCTCCATTCACTGGCATGGCATTATTTTACCGTTTCAGATGGATGGCGTTCCCGGAGTAAGTTTTGATGGAATTAAGCCCGGAGAGACTTTTGAATACAAATATCCTGTTAAACAGAATGGAACGTATTGGTATCACAGCCATTCAAAATTACAGGAACAACTGGGTCATTATGGACCAATGATTATTGATCCGGCTGATGAAGACCCGGTTGAATTTGACCGTGAATACCCCGTCATACTTTCTGACTGGACGTTTGAAAGTCCTTATAAAGTACTTAGTAAGCTTAAAAAAGCTGAAGGTTACTATAACTACCAACAACGGGATTTAGGCGAATTCTTCCAAGATGTAAAAAACGATGGTTTTGGAGATGCAATGAGGAATTACCTTTCATTCGCTAAAATGAGAATGAGTGCTACCGATCTCGCCGATATTACCGGGGCTACCTATACTTATCTAATAAACGGGATGGGGCCGGATTCAAATTGGAATGCCTTATTCAACAAAAATGAAAAAGTTCGACTACGATTTATAAATGCTTCTGCCGGCTCCATGTTTGATGTGCGCATTCCCGGACTTAAGATGACCGTTGTACAAGCTGACGGGCAAAATGTTGAGCCCACCCCCGTGGATGAATTCCGTATCGGCATCGCTGAAACTTATGATGTGATCGTTGAACCCAATGAAGAAAAACCATTTACTATCTTTGCTGAATCGTTGGATCGCAGTGGTTATGCCCGAGGCACCCTGGCTCCCTGCGAAGGTATGGAAGCCCCGGTGCCTGAGCTCCGTCCACGCCCCGAACGCAGCATGAAAGACATGGGAATGAAAATGGACATGGCCGGTATGGAAATGGATGGTAACATGAACACGAAAGGCATGGGCCATGATGGACACGGGGGTATGAAGATGGATCACAGTGGCATGTCGATGACCAACAAAGCAGCTGAACCTGTTAAACACGGCCCGGACCACCATGGTATTGGTGCCGCGGCCATAGCCAACTACCAGTTTGACCGACTGGATGAACCTGGCATCGGGCTTGGCAAGGATGGGCGAAAAGTGCTAGTATATAGAGATCTTAAAAGTCTTGAACCAAATATTGATAAACGCCAGCCTGAGCGAGAAGTAGAATTACATCTGACCGGAAACATGGAGCGCTACATGTGGTCGTTTGATGGAAAAGAATTCCATCAAGTTGATGGGCCTATTGATTTCAAACACAATGAACGACTCCGTTTAACATTGGTCAACGATACAATGATGGAACATCCGATTCACTTACATGGAATGTGGATGGAACTGGAAAATGGAAATGGTAACTATAATCCGAGAAAACACACGCTATTAGTACAACCAGCTCAAAGAATTTCAGCTTTGGTAACTCCACGCGATAAAGGGCGTTGGGCCTTCCACTGCCACATTCTGTATCACATGGAAATGGGAATGTTTAGGGTGGTTCAGGTAAGTGATGAGGATGGGGGTATCTACGGATGAAAATAGTAACAAGAATCAAAGTAGAATTATTATTACCTCTTATGAATTTAAATATTAAAAAAATTAGACCAACATTAGCACTTTTTATGTTTTCACTATTATTGGGAACAAATTCGGTAATTGCCCAAAAAGCCCCTCCATTTAGCAATAAAATTATGCCGGATAATAAAACCTACTTCTTTTTTCAAGCTGATCGCTTTGAATATTATTCAATTGGGAATCCAAGTCCGATTGTGTGGGATGTCCAGGGTTATCTCGGCACAGACATCAACAAATTTTGGTTTAAGGCTGAAGGTGAAGCGCTGACCTCTGAACAAGAAGGAGAAATGGAATTCCAAGGTTTATATAGCCGTGCCATAACCTCCTATTTCGACTTTCAGGCCGGTTTAAGATATGACCTTGCCTATAACTCTATCGAAAATAATACCCGAGGATTTGCCGTTGTTGGAATTCAGGGCCTTGCCCCCTATTTATTCGAAGTGGATGGAAGTCTTCAACTTAGTGAAGATGGAGATGTATCAGCAACTTTCGAGGGGGAACTTGACTTGCTTGTTACGCAAAGGTTGATTGCTCAACCTCGTTTTGCCACTAATTTGGCCTTACAGGAAGTTGAAGAATGGGGTGTTGGTTCTGGTATTAATAACGTTCAGCTTG
This sequence comes from Bacteroidetes bacterium UBA2664, assembly GCA_002359315.1. Taxonomy (GTDB): domain Bacteria; phylum Bacteroidota; class Rhodothermia; order Balneolales; family Balneolaceae; genus Rhodohalobacter. The sequence goes on from DEMS01000013.1 coordinate 54,839, forward strand.
GCTTCAGACTCAGGTATGAGATCCGACGTGAATTTGCCCCTTATTTGGGAATATCATGGAATCGGAAACTTGGCCAAACAGCTGACTTTACTCGTTTGGAAGGCGGCGAGATTAGTACCCTGGGGATCGTGGGGGGCATAAGGATGTGGTTTTAATACATCATATTCAATAAGATAAAACTGGGTTTCAGCTTGTTTAGAAAATATCGAGGGCAATTAATCCCAATCCCTAACATTTTTTTCAGATTCCCCTACATGCGTCAATTTTTAAAAGGATATTTCTTATAAGTAATATTACATAATCACAAGAAGGATAAAAACAAAGGATTGATATGAATTTAATACCCGAATGGGCACCTAATATTCACCCGATGGTGGTGCATTTCCCCATTGCACTGCTTGTTGTGGCGGCAGGACTGAATTTGCTTACTTTCTTTATTCCGGAAAAATGGTGGGATGAATGGAAAAACACTATTCTATATGGATTGGGAGCGGTTGCGGCTATCGCTGCTTATTATACAGGCCAATCAGCCGTCGATACCGTGTTTTTGCCCTCTCAAGCTCAATCGGTATTAAACAATCATGCTGACTGGGCATTTTGGACTGTGTGGTATTTTGGGATATATGCATTGGCACGAATCGCTCTGCATTGGTATAAAATGATGGACAAATTTAGTCTCAGAATCCTTGCATTTGTCATAGCTTTGCCCGGGATGTTTCTTCTTTTTCAAACCGGAGACCACGGTGCCAAGTTGGTATTTGGTTATGGAGCTGGAACCGGACAGTTGATAGAACAGCAAGATACTGAAAAAGTCTCAACAGATAGCCTGCAACAGTCAAATTCAACCTTCACAGTCAGTGATAATGGGAATTGGTCATGGGAGATCGGCCCCAATGGTGTTAGTACGCTGCTATCAAAGTTCCAGTGGCTTGAAGGAGCTCCTCAGGATCTTCAGCCCTCAGTTGTTAAAAGTGGAGATAACTACTTAATACAATTGACCCCCGAATCATCTCCCAACTTTTTTACTGTACGAAATGCTTTACTAAATGTGCAGGTCGATTATTACCTGGATCTGTCGAATTTTGATGGCGAGGTGGAGCTGGTCAACCATGTGCAAGATGCTCAAAATTACGATTTCGTCACCCTTAGTTCCGAAGGAACCATCACACAGGGACGGGTAATCGGGGGAGAAACTAACATTTTTGGTGAGGAAAGCTATTCGGCTTCCGGCATACTGTTTGTACGTACAGTGGTCAACGGCACTCATTTCAGAGCGTATATTAACAAGGAGATGGCCGTTCACGGGCATGGAGATGCCCCGGAAACCGGGAAAGTTGGACTCCGGCTAAATGGAAGCGGTACTGTAATCATCGACAGCATTTCTTTAACACAACTCAATTAAATAACCATGACTCAGAAAACATGTATTAAATGTTAAAGATTGACTTCCTACTGCTTTTGATGCCTTTTTTTATTCTTACCGGGTGTGGAAACTCTGAGAATGAAAGGTCCAAACCCAAAATAGTGGATGATTCCTATAAGAATAACAGGTGGTACACAGAGTCACAATATAAAATGGGTAAGGTCGTATTTTCAGAAAACTGTGTCCGTTGTCATGGTACAAAAGGCCAGGGATTGGTAGAAAATTGGAAGAAGCCAAACCCTGATGGTTCCTTCCCGCCACCTCCTCTAAATGGTACGGCACATACCTGGCATCATCCTATGGAAATATTAGTACAAACTATTAATAATGGCGGAGCACCATATGGTGGCAATATGCCAGCTTTCAGGGAAATACTTTCTGAAGAGGAAAAATTAGCCGTTGTTGCCTATATACAAAATCTATGGGACCAAGAAACTTACGACCGCTGGGTTAACATGAATGCAAAGTTTTGACCTTAAATTTTACAACTAAACCCCAATATGGTAAACCTTATGAATAAAATATTTACTCTTACAATAGTGCTAATTAGCATTTCCATGACAGCCCTGGCTCAACAGTCAGAAGAACAATCTGTTAGTAAAATACTGGGCGACTTCGAAAATGCCATTGTTGAAAATAACTCGGAAGTTGCTTCCAAATTACTTCATGATGATGTCGTCATTCTGGAAGGAAACAACATAGAAACAAAAGAACAGTATCTTTCTCACCACTTTCATTCAGATGGCAGATTTCTAAGTGCAATGAATCGTGAAGTAATTTCTGAACAAATAACCATCGAAGGTAATGTAGCCTGGGTATCGTCCCAAACAAAAATGATCGGGACCTATAATGAACGAGAAATTGACCGAACCAGCCTTGAGTTAGCAGTGCTGAAGAAAGAGAATGGAGAATGGAAAATTATAGCTTTGCATTGGTCCTGATTTAGGAGCAATTTTTATTCATTTGATCTGGAGGACATGGAGTATCACCAAAAGAACAAAATACACAACAGTCATTTCTTTTCGGTTTTATCATCTCACTACAATTCGGGCACTGCCAAAAGAATTGGCAGGCATCCTCAGGCATTTGTTCTTCCGAATGTGTTCCGCATTCCGGGCAGGTAATTGTGGAGGTTAAAATTATATCTTCCATATCGGGATTCATTTTAGTTTTTTCAAGTTTCGCTTTCGCCTTCCAGATTCTTGAGGATCAGGCACTCGCCTTTGGGCCCATCCCCATGCAGAAGTCAATGGGATCAAGCAACGTCCTTGCCCCAAAAATCAATCCTTATTGCATTGATTTCCTGCTCTTTTGCCTGTCTCACCATCGTGGTGTAATCAGCTCATCTTGAGGAATAAAAAAATTTCCTTTGATTTAAGCTTCATTTAAGCATTCCCCTCGTAGTTTGGGTTTAATACAATATATCAAACTACGGGCTTTGTGCCTTTTAAACCAAGGATTTAGGAATGAAAAAAATAATGATAAAGGGATTTTTCTTCGGAATATCACTGTTCCTTGTTTCATCTAATTTAAGTTTTTCTCAAACACCAGACTCCACATTATTACTGGATGAGCTTATACAAAAAGTATTAGAACAAAATCCAGAATTAATGGCTTCAAATAAAGACTGGGATGCCAGCAAAACTAAGATATCACAGGTAAAAGCATTACCCGATCCGACGCTAGGTTTAAATATCATGAACCTGCCGATCAACAGCTTTGCACTTGATCAGGAGCCTATGACAGGCAAGCAGGTATCCCTGATGCAACCGTTCCCTTTCCCCGGTAAACTTAGTCTGAAGGGCAATATTGCAAAAAGTGAGTCGGAGATAGCTTTGCATCGGTATAGAGAACTTAAGAATCAGCTTATAAAAAACACCTCTCAGGCTTATTACGATCTCTATTACATAGATCAGGCTCTTGCAACAGTTGCAAATAACCAGGAGTTGCTCAAGGAATTCGTTGAAATAGCTGAGACAAGGTATGGCGTGGGTAAAGGTACGCAACCGGATGTATTACGGGCACAAGTAGCTCTTTCAAAAATGATTGATCAGGAACTCAAGCTTCTCCAACAGCGTGAAGCTGTGCAGGCCCGCATTAATACCCTATTAAACGACCCCGCTGATTCGCCGCTTGGCAAGGCTGTTGTTATGGAACCGGAACCCTGGACGGGCAAACTACAAACGCTCATTCAGCGAGCCGACAGTAGCAGCCCGGTACTTGCAGCATGGAAAACGGCCGTTAAGCAAAGCGGGCAAAAGGTAGATTTAGCACTAAAAGACCGATATCCTGATTTTTCAGTTGGTGTTGCTTATACCCAACGGAATGAACTGCAAAACGGGATGCCGGGCTATGATTTTGTCTCGGCTATGTTCAATGTTAAAATTCCTCTCTTTTTAAATAAAAAGCAGGATAAAAAGGTGCAGGAGACCCGAATTCAACAATCTTCCATGGAGTATCGCTATCAAAATATTGCAAACTCCATTGAACAAATGCTTCAACAGTCACTCACTGATCTTGAAAAAAACCAGAGACTCTTAGAACTGTACAGAACAGGGATTATTCCTCAGGCCGAAGAATCCCTGGAATCATCAATATCCGGATATCAGAATGACAAGGTGGACTTCCTGTCTCTACTCGATAGCGAACTGACACTATTCCAGTTTCGTCTGGATTACCATCGCTTTTTAGCCGATTACCACAAAGCTATGGCAGAAATAGAAGCACTTATCGGCACTGAGTTTTAAACCATTTTCAAAAATTAAATAATGAGTACAAGCATCATGAATACCAAATCTATACTTCTTTTCCTTGGAGCAGTTGTCGCTTTTTCACTGGGCGGTTACTGGCTGGGAACACAACAAACTACTGACAGTTCAGCATCTACTACAGAAACCGCGGAAGAGATGCAGAATATGCCGAAGGCTGAATCAGATACCAGGCAAAAGGAAGATCGCGAAGTACTGTACTGGCAAGCTCCGATGAATCCAAGTGAAATTTATGATGAACCCGGTAAATCTAGTATGGGTATGGACCTGGTTCCGGTATATGCCGATGGAGCAAGCAGCTCGGAAGGGATGATATCAATAAATCCCGTGGTGGTACAAAATATGAATGTTCGAACGGCCAAAGTTCAGCAAAAAGATTTATCAACAGTCGTCCGCGCCGTTGGGAAAGTCGATTACGATGAACAAAAACTTTTTAATGTAAGTCCAAAAATTTCAGGTTGGGTTGAGCAGCTTTACGTGGATTATACAGGTAAAATAGTGCAACAGGGGCAACCGCTATTCAGTATCTACTCTCCTGAGTTGGTGACCACTCAGAGAGAATACCTGTTGGCTCTGAAAACCCAGAAAAAGGTAGCCTCCAGCAGTTTTGAAACCATCCGTTCTGGAGGAAGTAGCCTACTTGATGCTACACGCCAACGGCTAGAATATTGGGACATTCCTGATTCAGAAATAAAACAACTGGAACAAAGTGGGGAAGTCAAGAAAGCTATTACGCTAAAATCGCCTGCCTCTGGAATAGTGCTTCATAAAAATGCCATAGAAGGCGAGTATATAAAAGCGAGTACACCTGCGTATAAAATAGCAGATCTTTCAACCATTTGGGTGCAAACAAGCGTGTACGACTACGAGGTACCCTGGATTGAAGAGGGACAACCTGCACAAATGGAACTTTCCTATCAACCGGGTAAAACCTATGAAGGAACCGTTGCCTATGTATACCCCACCCTGGACCAGAAAACCCGAACCGTTCAGGTGCGGCTGGAATTTTCCAACCCTAATCTTGAACTAAAGCCGGGGATGTTTGCCAATGTCCGTATCCAAACGCGCCCTAAGAAAAACGTAACAGTTATTCCTAATGAAGCTATCATCAGAACCGGGGAACGTAATATCGTTTTTGTTGCCAAAGGAGACGGGGCGTTTGAGCCTCGCGAAGTAACCTTGGGTATGGAAGGCGGTGAACGAAACAATGAAATTGAAATATTGGAAGGCGTCAAACCGGGTGAAGAAATTGTTACTTCTGCTCAGTTCCTTTTCGATAGTGAAAGCAGGTTGCAGGAAGCGATTCAAAAAATGCTACAGCAAAAGCAAGATACCTCTGATATGGAGAATATGGACATGACCGGTGGCGAAATGAACCACGATGAGACACAAGTCGACACTATTGATCATTCAGATATGGATATGACCGGCGGGGAAATGAATCATGATGAAATGCCAGCCGACACTACCGACCATTCAACTATGAATATGTGAATCGATGGGCAAAGTTAAAGCACAAACCTTTTTAAACATTTTGGAGAATTAAGAAATGCTACAGAAAATAATTGAACTATCTGTAAATAACCGCTTTATGGTGATTATTGCCAGTATCCTGATACTGGCGGGTGGTACCTACGTGATGTATCAAACACCCGTGGACGCCATTCCCGATCTCAGTGATGTACAGGTCATTGTTTTCACCAAATATCCCGGTCAGGCTCCTCAGGTTGTTGAGGATCAGGTCACCTATCCGCTAACCACTACTATGATGTCGGTACCCAAATCTAAAGTGGTCCGTGGCTATTCATTTTTTGGACTTTCATTTATCTATATCATTTTTGAAGATGATACTGACATGTATTGGGCCCGAAGCCGGGTTCTGGAATACCTTAATACTGCAGGTAGTAGCCTGCCGGAAGGGGTTACGCCCACCCTTGGACCGGATGCAACTGGCGTAGGGTGGGTTTACGAATATGTCTTAGATGGCGGTGATCAGTATGATCTCCAACAACTGCGTTCCATTCAGGATTGGTTCCTGAAGTACGAACTACTCAGTGTGGACGGGGTAGCCGAAGTAGCCAGTGTGGGAGGCCATGTCAAACAGTACCAGGTAGAAGTGGACCCGGATAAACTGTTGGCCTATGACATTCCCCTCTCGAAAGTTAAAATGGCCATCAAGCGCAGTAACAATGACGTAGGCGGCCGCTTGGTAGAAATGAGTGAAACCGAGTTTATGGTTCGGGGAAAAGGATATATTCAATCTGTAGCAGATGTGGAGAATGTACCCATAGGAACCGATGGTAATGGCACCCCTATTCTCGTTAGAAACGTTGCCAACGTACATCTCGGGCCGGATCTGCGCCGCGGTGTAGCCGAGTGGAATGGTGAGGGAGAAGCAGTAGGCGGTGTGGTCATCATGCGGTTTGGGGAAAATGCACTGCAAACTATTGAAAACGTAAAAGCTAAGCTGAAGGAACTTGAAAGCGGTCTGCCGGAAGGGGTAACTATCAAAACGGCCTATGATCGTTCCAACCTGATTAAGCGGGCTATTGAATTCCTGCAGGATAAACTGCTGGAGGAAAGTATATTTGTAGCAATAATAGTAATAATATTCCTATTACATTTCCGAAGTTCACTGGTAATTATTATTAGTCTGCCAATGGGTATTTTGGCAGCCTTCCTGGTAATGTATTTCCAGGGTATAAATGCCAATATTATGTCGCTGGGAGGAATTGCTATTGCCATTGGTGTGATGGTTGATGCTGCCATCGTTATGGTTGAAAATGTCCATAAACACCTCGAACAGGATAGGGGCAAAAAGGATCACTGGAGAATTGTTATTGATGCGTCCAAAGAGGTGGGACCGGCCCTATTTTTCTCTTTGTTGATTATAACGGTGTCGTTTTTCCCGATCTTTGCTTTAGAGGGACAAGAGGGACGTCTTTTCAAACCCTTGGCATTTACCAAAACATATGCCATGGCTGCCGCAGCGCTGCTCTCTGTTACACTGGTACCGGTATTAATGGGCTACTTGATTCGTGGAAAAATTCAACCGGAGCATAAGAATCCAATTACCCGGTTTCTTATCTGGATTTATCGTCCAGTGATCAATTTTGTCCTACGTTTCAAGTGGACTACTGTTTTTGCCTCTGTTGTCATTCTTGGGCTCACGATAATTCCTCTGAATCGTCTTGGCTCTGAGTTTATGCCTCCCATCGAGGAAGGTGACCTTCTCTACATGCCTACAACAGATCCCGGAATCAGTATTACCAAAGCCAAGGAGCTGTTACAACAGACCGATAAAATTATAGCCACCTTTCCTGAAGTAGAATCGGTGTTTGGCAAAGCAGGACGAGCACAAACTTCAACCGATCCGGCACCACTGTCGATGTTTGAAACCATTATCCAGTTAAAACCTGAGGATGAGTGGCGTGAGGGTATGACTATCGACAAGTTAAAGCAAGAGATGGATGCAGCTATCAAAATACCGGGACTTACCAACGCCTGGACCATGCCGATCAAGACACGAATAGATATGTTGTCTACAGGAATAAAAACACCGATTGGCATAAAAGTAACCGGGCCAGATCTTCAAACGCTATCCGATCTCAGTTCGGACATAGCCTCGGTAGTACGAGATGTCCCAGGAACCTTGAGTGTCTTCGCTGACAAGACCACGGGTGGTAATTACCTGGACTTCAATATCGACCGTAAAGAAGCTGCCCGGTATGGACTTACGACCGGTGATGTACAAGATGTAATCCAATCTGCCATCGGTGGTATGAACGTAACAGAAACTGTGGAAGGACTCGAACGCTATCCGGTCAACGTACGGTATGCCCGGGAGACCCGTGAAAACCTGACGGATCTTGGACGGGTGTTAATCCCCACTCCTTCCGGTGCTCAAATACCCATTGAATACGTAGCCGACCTGCAGATCCGCAAAGACGCACCTGTGATTAAAACCGAGAATGCCCGCTATTCCAGCTGGATTTATGTGGACTTAACTACTTCTGATCTCGGAAACTATGTAAACCAAGCCCGACAAACCGTGGAAGAACGACTGGACATGCCTTCCGGGTATAGCCTAACCTGGAGTGGGCAATATGAATACATGGAGCGAGCTAAAAAACGCCTACAAGTAGTAGTACCGATCACTTTGCTGATCATCTTTCTGTTACTCTACTTCAACTTCAAGAATCTCCAGGAGAGTTTGATCGTTTTGCTAACGCTCCCGTTCTCTTTGGTCGGCTCGTTCTGGCTACTGTATATCCTGGGGTATAACCTGAGTGTGGCTGTGGGTGTTGGTGCCATTGCATTGGCAGGAGTAGCTGCTGAACTTGGCGTGGTTATGCTTACCTATCTCGACAATGCTTACAACGAACGCAAATATAATGACAAAATGAACAACCTTGAAGACCTTAAGCATGCTGTTATGGAAGGCTCAGCCCAACGTATACGGCCGATATTTATGACCGTCTTTTCTACCACCGGCGGGCTGCTACCTATAATGTGGGGTATAGGAACTGGTGCAGCTGTAATGAAGCGTATTGCTGCACCTATGGTTGGAGGTATGGTTACTGCAACCATACTCAGCTTAGTTGTACTCCCAGTGGTGTACTACCTCTGGAAGAGTCGAGAAGTGAAACAACTGACAAAAACAACGGGCGAAGATCAACAATTAACTAATTGACAAACAGAAATAAGATCTGGCAGGTTTTTCAAACTTGCCAGACCTAACAAAAAAGGTAATAAGTATGAATGAAGTCAAAGCATTTATTCGCAAACGAAAAGCAGAACAAGTCATTGACGGGCTGGAAGCGCAAGGTTTCTGCTGCATGACACTAATCGATGTAATGGGACTGGGTCGAATGTCGGACCCGGAAAAAGCCCAGCTTTCAGTCAGCATTGCTGAACGATTTACTAACATTGTTAAACTCGTGGTGGTGTGTAGTGAAAAAGATACCGAGCGGGTAGTCGAAATCATTCGAAACAAGGGTCGCAGTGGACAGCCCGGGGATGGAATTATATATGTGACTCCGGTTAGTAAATCTGTTCATATTAGATCAGGAGACTCGGGTAGTGACTTCTTACAACATGAACGACGTAACCCTACCTCTTAACAAAGATTTAAAGACTCATGAAGAAGTATAAAAAACCAATTCTTTATCTAAGTATTATCATCATTTCAGGTATTACAATATGGGCTTTCGCTAAAAAGTATAATCGGATTTCTGAGTCTATTAATTCGGATCTTCCTGAAGTAGTCATGTACAAGAATCCACAATGTACTTGTTGTGATAGATGGGCAAGTTATCTTAGAAAACAGGGTTATCCAGTATCAGTGACCGTTTCAAGTGAAATGATATCAATTAAAGAAACGAATAATGTTCCTTTAAATCTTGCATCCTGCCATACTGCTTTTATCGACGACTATGTTGTTGAAGGCCATGTACCTGTAGAAGATATCAATAGAATGCTCAAAGAACGACCTGATGCTATAGGGATCGCTGCACCTGGTATGCCGGCAGCCTCACCTGGAATGGACATAGAAACAAATGATTCATACGAGGTCAGACTTTTCGATAATGAAGGCAATTCAATTTTATATGCGACCCATTAACTTAGTTAAAACGCATTTACCGGTAAGAAAGGGAGCTTTTCTATGCAATGCTCCTAACCGGTAAATGTTTTACAAGGTGATTTTTTTGATAGACAAAACCTATTTATGGTAATTTAAGCCTGATTTAAGCTCCTGTCTTTATATTTAATAGAGCAAAAATATAATGGTGTAAATATGAAAAATACTGTCACTACTATTTACATAAAAAACATGGTTTGTCCGAGTTGCTTGTTAATTATTAAAAATATTTTTAAGCATGAAGATATTATAGTGGAAAGTATTGACTGGGATAAAGCTGCGGTCAAGGTTGATAAATTACCCCAGCCATACCCTGAGAAAGTAGAAAAAGCTATTGAACCTTACGGATTCAAAATTATCTCTTCATACAACGAAAAGGTGTCAGAGCAAATAAAAATCACTCTAATCAAATGGATTTATTTTAGTGAAGAAATCGTGGACAATGCACGTCTCAAAGAACTATTGGAGTCAAAATTCCAAACTAAATATTTAGTTTTAGACCCGCTCTTTAAAAAAATAAATGGGTATAACATACAAGATTATTTCGATCTATTAAGACTAGAGCGTTTTAAAGAATTACTTAGCTATAATGAAAATTCATTTACAGAGATATCTTTGAGCTTGGGTTTCAACGACTTTGAAGAAATTCAGCATTTAGTCAGGACTAATTTAAATTGTTCAATTAGTAAATTTAAAAAGACTAGCTTCTATCACCGAAAACCAATTGATCACCTCTAAATAATTCATTACCTAATATCTGAACAAATAGAATCTACTTTGGGTCAAATTGAGTCCATTTTGTCTTTTAAAAGCTTTACCGTTAAATGAGTGTACTTTTCAGTCACCTTTTGACTCGAGTGACCTGCCATATAGCTTGCCTCAGCCGTATGAAAACCTTTTTCAATCCAGGTAGTTACGGCTTGGTGTCGCATACCGTGTAAAGTACGAGAGGTTGGAATTCCAGCTTCCTTACAATAGCGCTTAAATTCCCGATACACTCTCATCCCACGAACCGGTTGGCCTTTTGTATTTCCACCCGTGTAAATAAACACATAGTCACTGGGGCTTATCTTACCACGAATCTTTAAATACGCATCCAGTTCCTTTTTTAATTCATTGATGATTGGAATCAGCCGTTCTTTTCGGCCTTTGGTGGGTGGTAGTGATATGTAGCTTAGCTCTCCATTTTCATAGATCAGATTTTCACCCTTCAATCCGGAGTAGGATAATTCTGGATCATAAGCCGCTTCATGTTTTCGGAGTCCACCATAGAAGTACAAAGACACAATAGGCTTGAACCAATGTTGAACCAAATTAGGGTCAAATTCGGGCAAGTCTTTCTTTCTGGATAACTCTTCATCGAATTTCTTATAAAGAATTCCAAGTTCTTCCTCAGAAATCATTTTAGGCCGGGTATTTTCTCTAATTCGGGGCAGATCTTCTTTTAGCATAGTGAAATAATCTTTCTCCACAATGTTCTTTTTCAGCAGAAACTTCCACCAAGATCGAAAATGCCGGAAATAGTAGTGCCTTGTAGCTGAAGTAATACCTTTTTTGAAAATCACATTCTCAAAATGGTAGCTTAGCACATTGGTTGGGTGTACATCCGATAACTCATTTAATTCCACAAAATGATCTAAAGCTCGCTGGTAGGCTCCAATCGTTGCCGGAGAGAGGTGGTTTTTTGATTTATAGAAAAGCTCAATAGATTCGCTCACCGTGTTGCAGTCAGTAGTTTCATCACTGGTATTCCTTTGCAAAACCTTCTTGGGATTGAATCCTTTGGAGAAGGGATTGATCTTGCCTAACGAATCCAGTTTTTCGAGTTCGGTTACCATTTTCTGAGCAACATCCTTGTGTCGGGTGCCCAATGATTTTCGAACATTTTTTTTACCCAGTTCTTCAGAGTAAAAATTTACATAGTAGTATTTACCGCGCTTGATAAGAAATGCCATAGTAGGAGCCTTCTGAATTAAAGTTCGGTAAGCGAACTCTAAATTCAGCAGCCTTTGCGAACGGCCATCCCAAAATTGTACATAGTAGTGTACATAGTAGTTGGGAATGTAGGGGAATGAAAGTGTACACTTTCGTTCCTTTGTGTTCGCTTACTTAGTGTAAGTAATTAGGCTTTTTTTTTGGCTTGGAAGGGAATTGAGAGGGTTTTTACACCCTCTCAATAATTGTGGGCCCGGCAGGACTTGAACCTGCGACCAATCGATTATGAGTCGACTGCTCTGACCAACTGAGCTACGGGCCCTTTCTTCTAATAGATAGGATAAATTTTCAATCTCCCAATCGAGAGACTCCAAAGATAAAAATATCACCACTCAGAAACGAACAAAATTTAGTGAAGATTTTATATTTGAGTTTCAAATTCAATTTTAGAGTGTATTAGATTTAATCTTCACGTTACCGTACTTTTAAAAAAGTAGAAGACATGATTTAATATTGGCATCAATTTTAATGTCTATTTTATAAAAACAATCAGTGAGTAAAAATTCATGAGTTTAATAAAATTCGGGACTGACGGCTGGCGGGCGGTTATCGCAGAAGGGTATACCTTTGACAATCTAAATAGAGTCACACAAGCCACGGCCCGGTGGATTCTGGATGAGAAAATCACATCAAATGGCGTAGTGATTGGATATGATACCCGTTTTTTGAGCCGTGAATTTGCCCAACATTCGGCAGAAGTATTTGCTGTATTGGGTATTCCGGTTCGCATCTCGAACTCATTTGTCCCGACACCCGCAATCAGCTGGGCGGCCAAGCATTATGAAGCACTTGGAATTGTGATCACAGCCAGTCATAACCCACCTGAGTATAATGGTTTCAAGATCAAAGCACCGTTTGGGGGGTCGGCATCCCCGGAACAGATAGCTGGTGTAGAGGAAAAATTAACCACGATTAAGGGGCCGATTCAAGGATTGTCGTTTGATAAGGGGTTAAAAACCGGGGTGATCCGGGAGCTGGATTTACGATCAGGATATTTGGATCTCATCGCTAAAAGTATCAATATCAACAAGATAAAAGAGAGTGGAATCAAAATTGCACATAACCCTATGTATGGTACCGCAATAGGTACAATAAAGGATCTGATGGGGGATATGGTCGTTGAGTGCAATAATCATCGGGATGCTCTATTTGGGGGCACCGCACCCGAACCGATTGAAAGGAATTTAGAACAGTTTCCAAAATTTGTTCTCGATCATCAGTGTGCTATTGGAATTGCCAATGATGGCGATGCCGATCGCATTGCGATGGTCGATGAAAAGGGTAATTTTGTAGACTCCCACAAAATGTTGAGCCTGCTCGCAAAATATCTTCACAAGAAAAAAAGACTGACCGGCGCGATCGTAAAAACGTTTTCAACGACCCATATGCTCAATAAACAGGCGGCTGATTATGGGCTCTCGCTTATTGAGACGCCAATTGGCTTCAAATATATTGCAGAGAAGATGATTCGGGAAGACATTCTGGTGGGCGGAGAAGAATCAGGCGGACTGGCTGCAAAAGGACACCTTCCGGAGCGGGACGGTATCTATATTGGACTTCTTATCACGGAGATGATAGTGGAGACCGAAAAATCTCTCAGTGAACTGGTACAGGAATTATTTGATGAATACGGACCACACAATTATTATCGTGTTGATTTGCATACCGAAGAGAGGAAGAAATTAGCGATGTCTGCCTACTGTAAAGCAAAAAAACTGACCTCTATCGCAGGGAACAAAGTAGTATCCTGGGATTTTAAAGACGGAGTAAAGCATATACTGGAAGATGGATCATGGCTTTTGGTTCGGCAATCAGGAACGGAACCGGTTCTGCGAATCTACGCTGAAGCCGATCAAAAAGAGAAGGCAATCGCACTGGTTGAAGATACTTGCAGCTGGGTGGATAATCCTGAGATTTTACAGTGAATAGTAAAATTTTAAGTATCATTGTGATTGGATTTCAGAATGTCCAAATCTTAAAAAAGTTGATAATTTTACTTTCAGAATTACCTTCCCGTGAAGGGATCCGGAATTCAAATACCACATAAAGACTTTTTAAAACTAAAAAGAAGAGATATTTATATGCAATTTTATTGGATCGATTTTATCAAAATCTTAAAAATTAAAAAAATCTTGAATTCCGAAATTCTTAAACGTAGAGTCACCTCAGCTGCCCGAATATTTCTGAGTGCAGTTTTACTACTGACTATTATTACAACACAATCTCAGGCTCAAGAACGTCAGCGTTATCAATCGCTTCAACACGCTCTCTACTCCGGTGGACAACTAAGCGGCCAACAAGGCCCTCAAAACATCACCTGGATCGATGGAGGGAATAGATTTTCTTATATGGAGTACTCTTTTGAACGTGAAACCAATGAAATCATCGCGATGGATCCTGAAACCGGTGAAGAGGAGTTGATCTTCAGAAATAGCGATCACACGTACCCGAACAGCGACGATCCGTTTCAATTTAGATCTTTTCAATGGTCACAAGATTTCAGATATCTGGTTTTCCAGACCGATTTCCGCCCCATATACCGATACTCCGGGATTGCCGATTATTACTACTATTCACTTGAAGATGAAACTTTTGACCTGATTGCCAATGATGCATTCACAGCCCAACTCTCTCCGGATGGACAAAAAGTAGCCTATCATCGTCAGGGCGAAATGGTTGTTTTTGATCTCAACAGCGGCGAGGAAACTCAACTTACGTTCGACTCTTCAGACAACTTGTACAACGGACGTTTTGGATGGGTCTATGAAGAGGAATTTGGCCTTGTTCAGGCTTGGAAGTGGTCTCCGGATAGCCAGTACATCGCCTATTGGCAGAGTGATGAAGACCATATCGAACGGTTTGTTTCAACCGATTATGAAGGACAATATCCGGAGTACACTGATATCCCCTATCCTAAAGTAGGGCACGAAAATCCATTCATCAAAATGGGTGTTGTTGATATTGAAACAGGCGCTAACCAATGGCTGGATCTGGACCTGGGCGATGGACTGGTTCCCAGAATTTACTGGACATCTGATCCTTCAACATTAGCTGTTGTTGAAATGAACCGTCAGCAGAACGATCTGAAACTTCACTTCTTTGATGTTACTACCGGCAACGGAAGAGTAGTAATGGAGGAGAAATCCGAGGAGGGATGGATTGATGTATTCGATTTTTTTGCCGGTATCGATGATTACTTTTTCTTCCCAGAAGATCGGGAAGAGTTTTTGTGGATTTCAGCCAGAAATGGTTTCAAACACCTCTATAGGTTTGATTATGACGGAAACCTGATTAATCAAGTCACGGATGGGGACTGGCAGGTGACCAATGTATTTGCCGTAAACTCAGATGAAGAGCGTATCTACTATGAATCCACTCAAGCCGGACCGCTGGAACGTCATCTCTACTCAATTCGATTTGATGGATCTGATTCGGTTCAATATACAAATGAACCGGGTCGGCACTCCTTTTCGATGGGGCCCAATGGTAGATATTTCATCGATCGCTGGTCAAACATTGAAACTCCGCGTCAGGTGGAACTATGGACAACAGACAATGGCGGGGAGATGTTACAAAAGATGGTTGATAATTCCGGGGTTACGGATTACATCAATCGATATGTGTATGCACCGAGAGAACTCTTCTCATTCACGACATCCGAAGATGTTGATTTGGATGGATATCTAATCAAACCGATCGATTTTGATCCCGATAAGAGTTATCCGCTGATAATGATGATTTATGGCGGGCCCAGTGCACAAGGGGTCTATAACCAATTCGAAACCAATGCATGGGTGCAATATCTTGCACAGGAAGGGTATGTGATAGCCAATATCAATAATCGAGGCAGCGGCGGTTATGGCCGTGATTTTGAACAGTCTGTTTATCTGAATCTGGGCATTAAAGAGGCAGCTGATTATGTGGAAACAGCCAGATATCTGGCGAATTATGACTGGGTAGATGGTAAAAATATGGCCATCCGAGGCCATAGTTACGGGGGTTATATGGCTGCAATGACAATGGTTCTCTATCCCGGAGTGTTTAAAGCGGGAATAGTTGGGGCACCGGTCACCGATTGGAGACTCTATGATACGATTTATACTGAACGATATATGGGCTTATTGAAAGAGAATGAAGAAAATTATACCAATAGTTCTGTGATGGCACACGCCGGCCGGTTGCAAGGAAACCTAATGGTGGCGCACTCGTCGATGGATGAAAATGTTCATATTCAGAATACAATGCAGATGATCACCGCATTTACCAATGCAGGAAAAGATGTTGATTTGCGGATATATCCGAAGGGAGAACACGGAGTGGCGTATAATCAACAGAGTACTATTTTGTTACATCAAGCCTATACAAATTTCTTGAACCGGCACCTGAAAAAGTGATATATGGCCCTACTGGGCCTTCCCAGTAGATGTTATGGAGTAACCTCATAATCAACCGTCCTCCTGATGGGAAGACATGCGGGGTGGCAACCAACCTATTGCATCATCCTGAATTTATTTCAGGATCTCAAGACAATGAGCTATGTAAAATCCATTGTTTCTAACGAACCCGGCTCATCTTTTGTACGCGTAAGCGAGATCCTGACCTGCGTCAGGATGGCGGTTTTTTTAGGCAGGATTAAATTTCAATTGGGCAGGATGAATGTTTCTGTTGATACTCGAAGTTATTACATTTAAGTTCATCAGATTCACAAATTGAGGATACTTTGAAAATACTTATTGCAGGTGCAGGAGAAGTAGGATATGAACTTGGCAAAGTGCTATCAGAGGAGAAACATGATGTTACGGTTCTGGATGCAAGACAGTCATGCCTTGATAGAGTTTCGGAGAGATTGGATGTACTCATTGTCAAAGGAAATGCTACTTCGCCAAAAACACTTGTAAAAGCCGGAGCCGGAAAAGCCGACCTGATGGTTGCTGTAACAAGCAGTGACGAGGTTAACATCATTGCTTCAATGATGGCCAAAAGGCTTGGAGTGAATAAAGTCATCGCAAGAGTCAGAAATGATGAATTAACTCAATCCGATTCACCGATCTCACCTTCTGAACTTGGAATTGATCTGATCATACATCCTGAAGAAGCCGCAGCTACAGATATTTTCCAATTGGTAAAACGGGCATCAGCCAGTGATGTGGTTCCTTTGGCCGACGGACAATTGCAGCTCATCGGATTACGTATTGAAGCCGGATCTGAAGTAGCCGGTAAAAATCTTGAAGAACTTGCTCTTAATTACATAGATGTTCCTTTTCGGGTGGTAGCGATATTGAGAAGAGGCACCACCATCATACCAAGAGGGTATAATCAGCTGATGGCAATGGATCATATCTTTATTATATCCAAAACAGAAAACCTGAAAACATTTATCAAGCTTACAGGACATACCGACCAGCCCTTGAAGAAAATTCTGATCGCAGGTGGAAATGAAGTCGGACGGTTACTCGCTGATAAACTATCAAAAGACTCGATTAACTGGCAAATAAAATTAATTGAACCACATTTAGGTTCCGCCATCAATCTGGCAAATGAAAACCGAAATTTACTGGTTCTGAATGGGGATCCTACAGATCCAAATCTACTTGTAACGGAAGGGGTCCAGGAAATGGATGCCTTTGTATCAGTGACAAATGATGAAGAGTCGAATATCATTTCGTGTTTGATGGCAAAACATCTGGAAGTGAAAAAAACAGTTGCATTGGTCTCTAAAAGCCAATATGTACCTTTAAGTCAGACCATTGGAATCGATGCGATAGTCAATATAAAATCGTCGGCCTCTGATGAGATCCATCGTCAAATAAGGCAAGTGATGATGTTAACAGTAAAGGCATTGCATGGAATTAAAGCTGAAATTATTGAAGTGATTGCCGGTAAAAACTGTAAAGTGCTGAATAACCCAATTCATAAAATTGAACTGCCGGAGGGTATTGTGATCGGAGCTATCGTCAGAGGGAGTGAATCGATGATCGCAACCGGTGATACAACAATCCAAAAGGATGATCGTGTTATTATCTTAGCTTTACCAAACGCGATTGAAAAAGTTGAACAACTCTTCTGATGATGGATTCATTTCTTCAGGCAAAAAAACGACCAAGAATTGATTTTCGCCTGGTAACCGGGATCCTGGGTGGACTTATTTTCTGTTTGGGAATATTTCTTTTGCTACCGATGCTCATCGCATTCATCTATCAGGAATCATCCTGGAGTGCCTTTTTGACAACTGCTTTGGGGTCTATGATTGTCGGGGGTTTATTATTAAAAGTATTTTGGCCGGCTCATGAACTTCGCATGAGGGAAGCATTTTTGATTGTAACCCTTACCTGGTTTGTAGGTTCCCTAATCGGAGCCTTTCCATTTATACTGTCAGGAACTTTGGAATCATATACAGATGCAGTATTTGAATCTATGAGTGGATTCAGCACCACCGGGGCAACCATCTTTGGAGGTATTACCAGCGATGGAATACAGAACCCGTCGATTGAACAGCTCGATAAAAGCATCCTGTTCTGGCGATCACTATCACACTGGCTGGGGGGTATGGGGATCATTGTCTTGACACTTGCCCTGCTTCCGTTGCTTGGTATTGGGGGAATGCAGTTGTTTCAGGCAGAATACTCCGGTTCAACATCCGATAAACTGACTCCCCGGATTCAAGAGACGGCATTTCTGCTATGGACAGTTTATATGGGCATGACCACTGTTCAGTTTTTACTGTTGTGGATTCATCCATCCATGGATTGGTTTGAAGCGATTAATCACGCTTTTTCGACCATGGCGACAGGCGGATTTTCAACTAAAAACGCATCTGTTGGAGCTTTCAACTCTGTTTATATTGACTCCATTATTACTATTTTTATGTTTTTGGCAGGTATAAATTTTGCGATGCATTTTCGCCTCTTTACCGGCCAAACACAAAGCTTTTTTGAAAATCGGGAGATTCGTTTCTACTCACTGATGACGGCACTTTTTATTGTTGCCGTAACCGGAAGCTTGTGGATAATGGATGAGTATTCATTTGGTGAAGCACTTCAATACGGCTCATTTCAGGTTGTGTCGATTTTAACAACGACCGGATTTGGAACAGATGATTATGCATTGTGGCTGCCTTTCAGCGGGTTTTTATTATTTGCTCTTTTTTTTACCGGGGGCTGTGCGGGATCTACCGGCGGTGGAATAAAAATGATTCGGTTGATGATTATTGCAAAAAACATGGCCCGTGAGTTTAAGCAAATCATTCATCCACAGGCAATCATACCGGTACGGATTGGAAACCGAGTCATTGAAGCGACTATATTAAAAACGATACTCAGTTTTTTTGTGACCTATTTTCTGATTTTTATTATTGGGGCCTTGATCATGAGTTATATGGGATATGATTTTGAATCAGCAATGGGTGCAAGTATTGCCAGCCTTGGAAATATAGGTCCGGGGTGGGGAGCATTCGGTCCGATGGAAGAGTATGCACATGTTCCCTATGCCGGCAAGTGGGTGTTGTTGATCTTGATGATGATTGGCCGGCTTGAACTGTTTACAGTTTTGGTACTTTTTACACCCTGGTTTTGGAAGTATTAATAACAGTCAGATTAATGCCGTCCATTTTCATAAATACGTGTAAAAGCATTCTCTCCATCGGTTGAACCGATCATAATGATTTCCTGGTCCATTTTGAGAATTCTTTGTGGTTCAGGGCTCACAACCATTCCTTCATCTTTGCATTTGATGGCAACAACGGTACATCCCGTTTCTTTTCGAATATCAGATTCAATCAGACTCTTTCCATCCAGCCTTTTATTGACTTTGTGGTTGAATATGTTCAGTCCTTCAGCCAATACCAGCACATCCTGCCCCTCTAAAATATTGAATATGGAGTTCGCCCCCATCGATGCATAGGTCATTACAAAATCGGCGCCTGCACGGTGCATCGTACTGATATTTTTTTCATACGTAGTACGGCTGATGATCTGCATGTTTGGAATCAGTTGCCTGCAGTAAATCGTCAGATATATATTAACATCATCACTGTGGGTTGTTATGAGGACTGTATGAGCCTCATTCAGCCCGGCTTGTTTCAAAATTGAATGATCAGCGGCATCACCAAGTATAAATTTATCCTTGTCAAGGATCCTCTCAGGATCTTTATCAATTATTCGATAATCAATATGTCTCTCCTGAAGTGCTTTGGCGGCGGCTCTTCCAACCCTGCCCGCACCGATAATGATAACCGGTTTGTCTGAAACGTGATAGATACTAACGAGCTCATCATAATTTCTGAGTTGATCCACAGACCCGGCTAATACCAGAACGGATCGGTCCGTGATCACCGATTCAGGGTTGGGCTGTTTAAATTTACCCCGTTCCCAGATCCCCACTACTGTGGCTCCTGTTGTTTCACGAAGCCTGCTCTCCTGCAGAGTTTTCCCTATTAGTGGTGTTTCCTGTGCAGTTGCTTCACCTATCACCAATTCATCAATATGGCCAATCACATGAACACGGGCATTCCCGCCAAGAGTCCGGCGTGCCAGCGACCTGCCCAGAATTTCTCCTAATTGAACAACATGATCTGCACCCGCAAGCTGCAAGATATCTGTTGAGTCATAATGAGCTGCCGTAGCCACCACTTTTACTCCGGGATTAAATTCTTTAACCGTAAAAGTAACATTTGTATTTACGGTATCCGGGCCTGAAGCTACAACCATCCTGGCTTTATGAAGCCGTATTTTATTATATGTCTCAAAATCAGTAGGGTCCAGATTCACTACTTTGTATTCCTGTTCCGATAAATCGAGAGCTTTCTGAAGATCTGGTTCCAGTATGACGTAGTCGATCTTATAGGCGATCAGTTTTTTGATTAAAGCATCGGTTACCGGGTTCAGATCGGTAATAATGACATGGTCATTTATATCATCAGTGAGCTGTTTTGGCGCTTTCGCCTGATTCATCGCTTTTATCCAGGGGGCATAAAAGAATTCAATAAACGTAAATGGCAACATAACCAGCAAAAATAGGACTCCTGAAAAGAGGACAAGCATAGAGAAGGCCTTTCCAAGATCGCTGGTGAATACAATATCACCAAAGCCAAGAGTAGACATGGTTACCAGAGTCCAGTAAAAACCGGTTAGCCAGGAGTAACTTTGTCCTTCAGAAAGTGCGACGTAATGAAACAATATGCTGTACAGAATGTACATCACCATCAACAAGCTCAAAAACTTCATTAACTTGCGGATGTTGGTTTGTGTCCGCCTGTTTGCAAAGAAATAGGATAACTGTGAACTGATAAATTTCACTTAACGGCCCATGTGTGTAAAAATTGAAAATTTGATATTGAAAAAGTCAAAGACACAATCTATTGCACCAGTGTCCATCGGTTAATATAAGGATCGTTATTGAATCATCAATTTGAAGAAGTATATACAAAATCAGCATAATTTAACCATAATAATGAAATGAATTATTCATTTGATTCATTCACGCATTAAATGAAATTTACGTACCTTTCCTTAATTGTCGATAAATGATTGTAAAAGTGTAGATCAAACCTGCATTTTGTTCTGAAAATTTAATCCTAAAGGATCTGATTATAGACGTGAATCGATACTTGATACCAGTTTTTATCCTCCTTTTATCTATTACTGAGAACCTGAACGCTCAAAGCAATACCGGTCTCTCACCAATCCCCAATGTATATCTGGATTGTAATTCATGTGATGTTACTTACATCCGGTCTAACATCACATTTGTAAATTATGTGAGAGATCAGGATGATGCCTCTATTTATCTATTAATCAATGATGAACGTACGGCCGGTGGTGGCAGAGAATATAATCTGATTTTTTCAGAAATAGGATTCCAGAATGGCCGCAATGATACTCTCCGATATGTTTCCTCCAGTACAGATACGTCTGATGAGCGCCGGATTGGCTTAAATCGATATATTAAAATTGGGCTGATCCCATTTGTGTCCAACACCATAGCGATTGAATCGATGGATGTTTTTTATGAACAACCGGCAATTTCCGGCGATCAGGATGTTGTAATTGAAGATCCCTGGAATAACTGGGTATTTGATGTAAACCTCCGATCGAATATGTCGGGACAGGCAAGAGAATTTAACTTTGGCCTCTACAGCGGACTGGAAGCGGAGCGAACTACCGAAACGTGGAAGATTCGAACCAGAGCTCACGGGGAGATTAGACGCAGAAATGTCGAACTTACGGATCGTACACTGAATGTAAATCGTGATTGGGGTAATTATTGGGGAATGATTGCTTACTCCGTATCAGATCATCTCTCATTGGGTGTTTTTACCGGAACTAGCTTTAACAGAACCAATAATATTGCATTGCAAACATACATTGCGCCTGCTGTTGAATATAATTTTTTCCCCTATTCTGAATTTCAACAGAGGCGATTTTTGGTACAATATCAAATTTCACCTCAATACAGACGATATTTTAATACAACGATCTTTTTGAAAGATTCTGAATTAATCATGGAACAGGAGGTAAGTGGCCGTCTGCGATATGATCAGCGTTGGGGACGAATCGATATACGAGTTTCCGGTTCTCACTACTTTCATGACACCGCGATTAACCGGATTACCTTCAATCCTTCATTTGACATACGGGTAATGAGAGGGTTGTCTGTGAGCATCTCAGGCAGCTACAGAGTTATCAATGATCAGTTGTCATTGGAATTTAGCGGAGATCCGAATGACCCAATCAGTATCATTGAAGGGGTACAAAGGCCTACTTCATATGATTATAGCTTCTCTTTCGGCCTTTCATACACATTCGGTTCGATCTATAACAACGTTGTGAATCCTCGTTTTTAATACTTAAAGCAGTTTAATTCACAGAACCTTTGAGCCGGGAAATATTAAAAACAAAAACGGATAGATAGTCCGGCGGTTCTGTCTCAGCGCCGTTCATTCACCCTATTGGATTTCTGTATTATGAGTGATGAGATGGTTATCTTTCAGGATGATTGAAAACGAGAACGAAATTATCGCGAAACCGGATTTAAAAACCTATTCAAAAGAACAACTGTCCGAGTACCTTGAAGAACTTGGATTAGTGGATTATCGATCTGATCAGGTTTTTCAGTGGCTCTATCAGAAGGGGGTGTCCTCTTTTGACGATATGACCAATCTATCCAAGGATCTCAGGGCCAAACTAAGTGAAATTGCTGAGATCAAAAAAGCGAATGAGTTTAGCCGTCAAGAATCTAAAGACGGAACGATAAAATTCCTCTTTGAACTCGACGGACCCGAAAAATATAAAGTAGAAGCAGTTCTGATTCCTGACTTTTATGATGATGGCGTAGCGAAACGAATTACAGTATGTGTCAGCTCACAGGTAGGCTGTATGTTTGGCTGTTCATTCTGTGCAACCGGCAAGATGGGCTATTTCAGGAATCTGACACATGGGGAAATTGTAGATCAGGTTCAGGCAATCAATGAGGTGTCGGAAGAACGTTTTGGCAAGAAAATCACCAATATTGTCTATATGGGGATGGGAGAACCGCTGCATAACTATAAGTCGGTCGTTGAATCCATTCGAATTATTTCTGACCCTCTTGGGATTGATCTATCCCCACGCAGAATTACAGTCTCAACGGTTGGTTTGACCAAACAGATTAAACAGCTCGCTGCTGAAAATCTGGGCATGAATTTGGCAATCTCACTTCATGCTGCGGATGATGTGAAACGCAATAAGATTATGCCGATCAATGAGTCATTAAACCTTGAAAAACTGGAAGAAGCGGTTAAATCGTACTTCTTTCAGACCGAAAACCCGGTTACATATGAGTATCTACTATTTGATGAATTCAATGACAGTGAAGAGGATGCACGCAATTTGGTTAAAATCGCGCAGTGGGTACCATCCAAAGTGAATATCATCATGTATAATAATGTCGCCGGAGTGGAACTGAAAAGGGTAAGAGAGGATCGCCTAAACCGTTTCATGAAGACGTTGGTTCGGCATAAAGTAACAGCAACGGTACGAAGAAGCCGGGGGGATGATATCGATGCCGGCTGTGGCCAGCTGGCCATTCGGGAAGGACAGGAGAGAGGAAAGAGCTTAGCATAATCCGGGATTTAAACGGTTCCTGCATTGGGGGGAGTACTACAACAAGGTGTTCCTACAATGAACAATGAAGGGATCCAAAAAAAAGGGGGGTAACAATAGATGGTTTCTACAATGAAGGAATCTGACAACTTAATGATCCTACAACGCAGAATTCCTACAATGGAAGATTCTTTTACTGAATAGAATACCCCTCCTTAAGGGCTTGTTTGATGACATTTCCTGAGGTTAGACCATAAATAGGGGTGATGGGATAACCGGTCTGACGAAGTGCCCTGGCCGTCCAGGTGTTGGAAGTTTTTGGCAGATAATAATGGCCGGATGCTTCGAAAAACTGACTGTTTGAGTAGAGTCCATCAGCCACAAATTTAATATTTCCATCTTCATCTCTACGAAACCGATCGGATATAAATATGCCCAGCTGCTCTGCACCTGCATGGCTTATCTGTATTCGAATCACCCGGCTGGTATAAAAATAGCGCTCAATGGGTAGATCAGTCGCTACTACGTGCAATACACTTCGAGTGGGTAGAAGGGCTGCTCTCAGCATCAGTCCAAATCCGGCATCCGGCTCAGAGTAGTATCTCAGATCGCCCCATCCGAACTTGAGGATTCTGCCTTCCGGCATTTTGGGATGATCAGGCAATAGGTGTTGAATATATTTGGACTCTATTGCAATACCGGCATGCCAGCCATGACTCACGACATAAACCGGAACCGGCCGGTCCTCTTCATTTGGCGGATAAAGATCCTGAATCGGGCTCAGACAACCTGTAAAGATTAAAAGAAATGCTAACAAAATAAGCGTACGCATCATGGTTTCGCCAGATTTAATATCCTCGTTTTTTGTCTACTGTATTCAATAGGTCCATTCCGGAGAGGATGCGTTTATAATTTTCTATCAGCAGGACGGCAACTTCATCGGGATCGGTAACGGATGCAATGTGCGGTGTAATTGTAATTTTTTTTCGTCCCCAAAACGGGTGAGAGTCCGGAAGCGGTTCTGTGCTAAACACATCCAATACAGCATGAGTGATGATCCCTTTGTCCAGAGCATACACCAAGTCCTCCTCAATTAAATGTTCTCCACGGGCCACATTGATCAGAAATGCCGGTTTTTTCAGCTCTTTAAATAGATCCAGATCTAAAATGCCATCCGTTTTCGGTGTGAGAGGCAACAAATTGACGAGGATATGGGTCTGATTCAGAAATTCACCTAAAGTTCCGGCCGTATAAGTTGTTATTCCTTTAAGCTCTTTTTTTGATTGTGCCAAGCCATTTACCTTAAATCCATTTAAATAAAGCCTTTCAGCAGTTGTGCTGCCCAATTCACCCAGGCCCATAACACCCACGGTGAGTTCATCTTTCAGATAGGCCGGATGTGATTTCCAAACAGATTCCAGTTGCTGATTTCGATAGAGTTCACTGTTTCTGATAATATTCAATACTGCTGTCAAGACATAATCACTCATCTGATCTGAGAGTGAGGGTACGACAACACGAGTGAGCTGTACATTGTCCGGTATGGTGTTGTCTCTCAGCAGATGATCAACACCGGCACCCAGTGAGGAGATGACCTTTAAATTCGGGTATGATTTCCAGATCTGTTGAGGATGGTGCCAGGCAACGGCAAATTGTACGCGTGCAGGGTTGGTGGTGTTTGGCCAAATCTCGACATCGATATTTGAATCTGCATTCAGAATGGCATCTCTGAAGGGTTTCATATCACGCCGTTGTGCAACCAGTAGGATAGACATGGGTTTAAAATTGACTTAGTAAATAGAACTTAATAATGTGAGTTTGAGATAAGATTGAATACCTCATATTAAAGCGGTAGTGATATACTATCCCACTACGTCCTCCTGAAATAAATTCAGGATGACAGTTTCTATCACTTAATTGCTAATTTTAAATAAAGTTTGCTCTGCCTGCCAAAGATGTCTGCTTTGATGTGCTTCCAGCAGGAGAATGTATTCAATCAAGCTCATTTTGATAAAGAATATTCGGTGTCTGAATTTAATTTTATTCAGGTCTAATCTTCTGAACTCAAGTTCATCAATCAGAGTCAGCAATTCACGGTTTGTAATTAGTAATTGTCCATATTGTTGACGATAATTATCGCTATCTATATCGAGGGGAGACATTGGAGCGATCGTATTAATCTTAATTTTGTAAGGCGGTTTAATGAAACGGATTACCGGACTGATTAACATTCGTGGAGAGAAATGTTCATCCAGGAAAGTTGGAAGGTCGTCCGGTTTTACGGCACTTCGAATCATATCAAGATAGATTTCATTAAACATGACTAAATGTTCAAAGATCTCACCAACACACCAGGAAGAGGGGTCGGGTTTTGTAGTAATTAGTTCATCGGATAATGATGAAAATTTTTCCGTTTTTGATACTAAACTGTTGATAAGGTCGGTCAGTTCACGATAAGAGTATCCTTTTTTCATGATTGAATGCTTCTAAATGGAGTTTATGATACTTCTAATTTACTATTTATATAGATGGAAGTCACTTTGATTGCTTTAAAATAATTACTATAATATCGTATATATACGATATACAATTTATGGCTGTTAAAAAAACGGATAAAATAGGTGAACCATACGATAAAACAGCAAATTTTGCCCGGGCATTAGCACATCCCGCAAGAGTAAAGATTGTGGAGCTGTTGTCCGAAGAGGATGCCATGACATGCGGAATGATCACCAAACAGATACCCCTTTCCCAAGCAACCGTTTCTCAACACCTTAAAATTCTTCGGGATTCCAACGTGATCAACATGGAAAAGGATGGACTTAAATCAATCTACTCTCTCAACTCTTCAACCGTCTCAGATGCACACTCGTTTATATACGCCCTTCTCAATCAATTGGTAAATCCACTTTAACAGAATCTTTCCGCCAAATAATGTGCCACTGTCCTATGCTAAAGCTTCGGACTGCCTATCAATAGTCGTCCTGGAATTAAGTTATCAAGTAGTTCAAGACGATCACTGTTTACACAAAAAACTATTAATCAGTTAAATCGTCTGAAAATGATTTGCCCCTATCTGCCATAATCATCCTGTAACCTGACAATATCCTCCTCATCCGACAGTTGATCCGGATCTGAATGCTGCCAAATTTCAGCTACAACCGCCCAATCATTTAAACCCACCAATCGGTGTCTCTCACCCTGATCCAATTGGATCACATCTCCCTTTTTAAGCACCTTAAGGTCACCTTGTTCATCCGTATCACTCGATATAACACCGACCTCACCCTCAGCAACTGTCCAAAGTTCTGATCTTCTATGATGGTATTGCCATGATAGCCTTTGCTCAGGTTGTACCAGCAATATTTTTGGACTCAAGTGCAAGCTGGTATCTATCTTTCCGATTGAAGTTCCAGAAAAAAAATGATCAATAAACGACCGGGTATAATCTGTATCTATCACAAAAAATCCGCCCCAAGGCCTGCTATCATCTTTTGATTCTATCTTGATCCCATTTTCATTCAGAGATTGTTCAATCTGTTGAAAAACAGCTCTCTTTTTTTCTTCTGTAATATTGGATTCTTTCATGAACATTTTTCTGATGGTTATATTCCTCCCAGCAATCTGTAATAAATATAGGTCGATTTAGAAAGAAAAGAGAGATTAATTATAAAAAAGAGATGAGAAATATCAGACTGCCAGTCTTAAACTGATCGATTCAATTGCAGACGAAAGAGATCTGAAATTCAACGGTTTGATCAGGTAGGCATCGTGTTGAGTTTCATTGGCTAATTCTCGATGATACTGATCTGAATTCGCTGTTGTGTATACGACTGAATGGGGGCGTTTTTCTTGCGCTATTCGAACAATATCAATCCCTGATAGATCAGAATCTAAATTAATGTCCACCAAGAGAAGATCAGGCTTAAATTCATCAATCAAATCTAACGCTTCTTTTGGAGTGTAAGCTTTTTGAATTTTAGAAAAACCCATCTTCTTAAGCATAACCTCAAGGGTTAGCGACAAAACTGCATTATCTTCAATGACTAAAACGCGCATGATTTATGCTTGATTTGTTAATTTACTCGAATAAGAATGGTATCTCTTCCTCGGATCGATTGCTATTACAATTTAACAATAATTACAGGTCTAAATAAAGTCGAATCACGTTAGAATTTCTTAATTAACAATGTGTAATCACCACTTTCCCTCACGAATTGGATAACTGCCCAGAACTTTTAAGTATTGAGACTTTTTTTTCAATTTTAACAGGGTGTCTGCAATTCTGGGCTCATCTCTGTTGCCTTCTATATCAAGATAAAAAAGAGATTGCCATGGATGACCCATCCGGGGCCTGGATTCCAGCTTTGTCATATTGATTCCATTGTCTCCCAATAAATTAAGACAATTTAAAAGAGCGCCTTTTTCATCAACAGTCGCAAAGATCAGGGATGTTTTACAATTTAGCTGTGGATCACATTTGATACTCTCTTTTCCTACCACAACAAAACGGGTATAATTTTCATCCTGATTGGCCAGATGACTTTTCAGTATCTGCAGTCCATAGATCTCAGCTGCATAGGAACTGGCAATAGCGGCTTGAGAGAGATCCGCATCATCGCGTACTTTTCTCGCTGCCATCGCTGTGTCAAAATAGGTCTCAACATGACATCTGGGAAGGGATGATAAAAATTTACTGCACTGTGCGATGGCCTGTGGATGTGATAAAATACGCCTTACATTTCCAATTTTTACCTCAGCAGGAGCCATTAAACAGTGATTGATGTGTAAAACTTCTTCTCCTGAAATATAAAGTTCTTTTTCATTAAGAAGGTCATAGGTATCATTGATAGAACCCGCAGTCGTGTTCTCAATCGGCAATATAGATACATCCACTTCACCGCGTTCAACCGCGTCGGCAGCTTCTTCAAATCGAGTATATCCAATACACTCTACATGCTGATAGCGCTGTTCAAAATGCCTGATCGCCGCTTGGTGACTAAATGCCCCATCTGTTCCCTGATAGGAGACCCGAATGGACTTCGCTTTAGATTTCTCATTTTGATGATCCACCAATGCATGGGTCTGATATCTGACAGAATGCTGAATAATTTCCCGGAAAAGTTGTTCCAAAAAATAGGGATCCATCCCTGCTTCATGAGCTTTTCGGCGAATTTTGGCAAGCAGCTTATCTTCTCTCTCCGGATCACGAATCTCATCAGCTCTTTCCAGCTTCCCGGAGATTACTTGCTGGACAATTTTTTGCCGCTCTCCCAGTGCTTTCACTATTTTATCATCCAGCTGATCAATCATCTTTCGGATTTCGTCCAGTGACTCTGCAGACATTTCTATCGTACCGTTTCTTTTAATTTTTGAATCTGACTTAAAACTTTATTTCGGTCTAATTTACGATACCTTTCCGGCAGAAGCGATTTTGATGTGCACTCAGATACCGCAGCGAGTGTCTGTAACTGAACTTCTTCAGGATAGGTAGGAGGCAGAAAATCGGCAAAAACGAAATCCAGAATATCCGGAGTAGTTTTTGCAAGGCCTTCAGAGGCTGTTTTAAATTTAGCACGTGTCAAGGCAGCTTCCATATCTGCACCGGAAAGGGTTAGCTCTCCCTTAAGAATAGATTTTGGAATATATTCTTCCGCCAATTCTAGTCCCGTTTTCTTTTTCATTGCATTAAAAAGCTCTATCCTTTCTGTTTCGTTATCAGGAGGGAATAGAGCGATATGCTCTTCAGCGCGTCCCTGTCTCTTTAAGTCAATCGGCATCAGATCGGGACGTGCAGTCATCAGAAACCAAATTATTCTGCCTCGATTGGATGTATCACTCATAAATGTCGCAATCTGTGAAAAGACACGACTGGATACGCCACTATCCCCGGATGATGATCGATTGCCCAGATAGGCATCAGCCTCATCAATCATGACAGCAACCGGGGCCATCGCTTTTAACAGATTGAGTATTTTTTCAAGGTTACCTTCCGTAACACCCTGCCATTGACTCCTGAAGTTTTTAAGTTTTACCATCGGGATTCCAACTTCTCCGGAAAATTGTGTCACTAAATACGTTTTGCCGGTGCCGACAGGCCCACAAACTAAATACCCCATCGGGATCACATCCCGACGTCCCATTTTCAGTGCCTGAATCGTCTGTCGCAAGTGAGTTTTTACTTTGGTATGACCCGCAACTCTGTCCAGATTGCCTTCACTCTGAACAAATTCGAGCAACCCATATGCTTCAGCCTCAATAAGTTCTTTTTTAATTTCAGTTAACGACTCAAATGTGATCAACTCATTATTCTGACTGGCATTGGAAAGAATGCTTTTTATCTTCAAATAACCTAAACCGGCAGTCATTTGTGCCATAACCGGGATGGGTACTTTCGAAATTGTACTGTAAACTTCAGAATCACACTCCTGTTGAATGTAGCTGAGTCTGCTCTTCTCATCCGGAAGGGGTATTCGGATTTCAGAAGAGTATGGGTTTTGAATCATTGTACGATTCAGGTCAGAGAGATTCTCTGTCAACAGAACGGTTGTGAAATCAGCCGCCAAAAACAGAGGATCATGAGCCCATTTTAATAGATAGACCAGTGAGTTTCGATCTTCTGATCCGGTACTGCCCGCTTCATTTGCAGGCACAATCGTTTCAGCAAAATCGATAATAAGCGCGACACTCTTTTTTTGATCCAGGCGTGAACGGAAATACTGCTCCAAAATATTAAATGCAGAAACCGGATCTTTGGGTAGTTTTTTAGCGTGTTCAGTACCGGCAATAGTATCCCTGCCGGTTAATGCCTGATTAAAATCCTGCTGTGATTTATGATCCCTGAAATAGATACCGGAGGCACGATCATAAAAAATGACAATCTCCCGAGCTCCAAAAAACTCTTCAGCCATAAAAGTTTTTAGGCGATGGAACGTACTTCCTTCTTCTCTTTCAACCTGAACCAGATCATGGACATTGCCATGTATAATGAACTGATTCAGGGTTCTCCCTAAATATTTCTTGGCAAAATGTTGTGCCCAAACCGGATAATTCTCAATCATCAGCTTCCTATGTCGAAATTTTAACAGTTATTGACCATCGGTTCTTATTCACCTGAATTGATAATCAGTTTGATGGTTTCAAGTTTACTTTGAGTCGCTTTTAAAATGATAAAGGAATTTCCGAAAATCTGTAATTCTTCATTAATCTTGGGTATGCGGCCTATGTGATGAATGATATATCCGGCTACGGTTTCAAAATCACCCAGTGTCTCATCCAAAACAACTTCAGGATACTCATCTGTTAATTCATCCAATTCTACAGTCCCTGAAATTAAGTAGGTATTGTTAGAGATCTTCTTGATGATTTCATCATCTTTATCATACTCATCTTGAATGTCGCCAACCACCTCTTCAATTAAATCTTCAATTGTAACCATCCCCGCAGTCCCCCCATATTCGTCGATAACAATGGCGACTGAAATATTACTTTGACGAAATTCAGTGAGCAGATCTTTCGATTTTTTACTGGATGGAATTAATTTGACCGGACGGATGATATCGGCGATGTTCTTTGGATAACCAAACATATCATACGCAAAAACAACCCCGATAATATCATCGATAGTGTCTTGATAGACCGGTATTTTTGAGTACCCGGATTCAATAAAAGCTCTGTTCAATTCTTCAACTGAAGCATTTTTTTCTACGGCTACGATTTCAGTTCTGGGTACCATTGTTTCCCGGACTCTCTTATTGGAAAGCTCCAGGACATTTTGAAGCAGTTCAGTATCGTCCTGATCAATTTCATGGCTTCCGCCACTCTCTGATAACTCCCGAAAAATAATCGCCATGTCATGAATACGATAGGCTTTTGAACTTTTTTCATTTTCAATCTTTAAAAATTTCACCAACAGGGCAGACATCCAATCGGCAATCAGGATCAATGGCCATAATATCCAGTTGGTAATTCGAAGCGGAAATGCGATCATTTTCACAAAAAAATCAGCTTGTGATCTGAAGATCGCTTTCGCAAGAATCTCTCCAAATATGAGAATAACCACAGAGGCAATAATTGTTTGAATGATCAAAACCGTTGATGAGAGTGGTTCTGCACTAAATAATTTACTCCAAATGATGGCAATAGGTTCAGCCAGAAATATTGCCATAAGGGTAGCATATAAAACATTTACAATGTTGTTGCCTACCAATGTCGTGGTCAAAAAACTTTCTGGATTTTTATTGAAAAAGTGAAGTGAACGACCCCGAATCGAATTTTTCCGTGACTCAATCTCCAGTTTAAGCTTATTTGCTGTAACAAATGCCATCTCAGATCCTGAGAAAAAAGCACTTAATAAAACAACAATCACAATGTATAAAAGTTCGGGCATCTGTTAATTTCCTTTGAAGTCGGCATTACGTTTTTCAAGAAATGCATTTGTGCCTTCCCGAAAATCGTTTGTGTTACACAACTGCCCAAACAGAGTGGCTTCTTTTGTGTAACTATTGGTTGAATATACAGAATTAATAGCTTCAATAGCTTTTTCAAGTGCAAGTGGGCCATTTTTGAGCATTTTTTCCGCAAGATTGACAGTGTATCCCATTGCATCAGCAGTCGATGCAACATGATTGACCAACCCTATGTTGAGCGCCTCTTCGGCTTTGATGGGCTGTCCTGTTAAAATCATTTCCATTGCTTTTGACTTGCCGATAAGGTTTGGAAGTCTCTGAGTCCCCCCATAGCCGGGTATCAGGCCCAGAGAGACTTCCGGCAGGCCAATAAGGGCATTTTCCGTTGCAATGCGAATATGACAAGCCATAGCCAATTCAGCACCGCCACCAAGGGCATACCCGTTAATCAATGCGATAACCGGTTTATTAAAGGATTCAATTTGATCAAAAATAGCCTGTCCGGAAGCTGAAAGAGATTCCCCTTGCTGTTTCGTCAAGGAACTCAATTCTTTGATGTCAGCACCGGCTACAAATGCCTTTTCACCGGCTCCGGTTATAATTAATACACCGGTTTTGGGGTCACTGCGAAGCATTTGGAACAGTTGATCCAGCTCATGTAGAACGGATCTGTTTAGAGCATTTAACTTATCAGGGCGATTTATCGTCAGGACCGATACCCTATTTTGATTTTGTTCGAGTTTCAAAAATTCAAAATCAGAACTCTTCATATCAATTTGTTTTTTTTACTTTCTGCTCAGTCTCTTTTTTTAAAACTTCCGCTTCTTTTCGGAGTTGAGCTAACTCGAGTTCACGATCCATCTCTTCGAATCCGGGCAATAAACTCTGATCCAACTCTTCAATAATATGAGTTGTCTCTTCCATCTCCGATAGCAGATGATCGAGCTGATTTCCGACATCTTCAGCATTGGGCATGGTCATAGATTGTTCGTAGATAAATCGGATGGCATCCTCTATGGTTTCCAGGTGTGTTTCACAGATCAGATATTTCTCTTTGGCAACATCAAATTTGTTTAACCTTTTATTCAATATCTTCAGCCTTCGCTCCCTTGTTTTTTTGAGTGTTTCAGAATCTATAGACTCCATTTTGGTCTCTTGTTCTTCAACTTCATTTCGAATTTCTTCTTCAACTTCGGAGTTCATATAGATCTGAAACCGGCGATTCATATCAAGAAGAGTCAGATAAGTACTCAGTAGATCTTCCATCTTCTTCTCAATATGTTCCAGCATTCCTTTTGATGTATATGGAAGCGTATCAAAATTACCTTTGACTTCTTTTGTAATGTGTTTTAATACCAAAAATCTTTTTTGAGATCTGGTATCGAGCTGGTAAAAGAGCTGTTTATCCGTATTTTCATCCGTCTCTTCTCTTCGTTTTTTCAGATGCACATTCTTTTGATAAGCAGGTAAACGGGGAACCACACCCAAATAGATGAGCTCCATTCCAAAAGTGAACGTGAGAATTGTATTGGATACAAGAGAGACATCACTCATCACCAGGGCAGCCACTGTTCCGGCTAATAGACAAACCAAATTTACCGGATGTAAAAAGGCCTCTTTTGTATAGTTATAACTCTGTTTTTTTTCTTTTACCATATCTACTCCTGATCGGCTTCACTATTTGAAGGCTTGGGATCGGGTTCTTTACCTCTTCCCACTGTCTTATCAATTTTCATCTCCCTGGCCTGCTCTTCGATTTCACTGTAGAGCAGTCCCATCTCCAGCTTAATCTGTTTCAAAGACTCCCGGGCGTGTTCTTTTCTCAACTCCTCATCCATTATCTCTTGTTCTTCATCACTTTCCAAAAATCCTTCCATAGCAACATCAAGCCGGGCTTCGATATGACTCATTTTATCCCGAACATTGCCTAAAAAGTGATCTACGGATGAAAGGAGTTCATCTGTATTCATCTGATTCAAAGCTTCATTGACATTTTGAACATATTTTGAACGGCGCAGTTTCTCCTTGGTATCCCGGATTTTTCGGTAATGATCCTTATACTCCTCCTTCAGCCGTTCTCGTTCCTGTTCGCTTTTGTTGCTCATTGAAATCTATTAAGATTTTGTTTTTTCTTTACCGATGGTTTTTTGAGGTTCTTCTTTAGATGCGGTTTCATCTTCGATTTCAATCGTCTTCTCTTTTTTAGCCGGTGCAGTTTCTTTACCCATCTCTTGTTTGAACTGATTTACCAACTCCTGAGCGCGTAATTTTTCTGCATTTGCCTCAATTTCCATGGATTCAGTATCCACACTTTCCAATGCAATTTCCATTCGGGCTTCATTTTTGGCAGTTCTCTCATTCAATCTGTTCACCATCTCTTGATGAGTCTGATCCAATCCGCCCATTTCAAATGACTCGAGTGCGTCGGCTACTTTGGCTTGCCACTCGGCACGTTCACTCGCCCGAAGTGCTTCTCTGGCTTCTTTAATCTTACGATCTTTTTCCCTCATAAAGGCTTGTTTTACCTTGATCGCTTTTTCATAAGCCTTATCGGCATATTCCAACTGTTGCTGTGATTGCTGCAAATTTTCCCGGAATTTCTCAAGCTGAAGAGCATAACCTTGAGCTAAATCATCTCTATCGGCATTAATTGCAGCTTTTATTTTTGAAGTAATTTCTGAGATATTTCTCTCATACCGATCTACCTCTTTTCTGAGCATGACAGAGTTTGCTTTAACAGTGGCAATATTCTCGTTCATCTGAGGAATCTGATCGTTCAGCTCACGAATATTTTGTTCAAGTATAAGTTTTGGATCCTCGATGGATGAAACTAATCCACCAAATAGTGACTTTATGGCTCTGATAAATCTATTAAACATAATCGTTTGGGTTATTGAGGTTGACTCATCGCTTTTCCGCGATATTCTATAAAGTTAATGGTTTTAGCAAATTTCGCAATGTTTATCACTGATATTCATGAATTCCTTCTTTATCAACACGATGTGTGATTGATTTTAGAGGGTTTTGCATCTTATCTGCAAGTTCAATTGCAGCTTGCAAATTCTGTACAGCATCATCAATAGACTCTTCCTTGTTCGTGTAAAGTGTGGCAAATGTTTCATCTCTTTCTACCAACTCTCCGATTTTTTTGTGAAGCATAATGCCTGCCTGAGGATCTATATCATCTTCCTTGGATCTCCGTCCGGCTCCAAGCTCCAGAGAAATCATGCCCATTGCATACGTATCCATCTTTGTGATCATACCACTTCCGGGTGAAGGCACATCCACTCTGAATTTTACTTTGGGATATTGATCCGGATTTTTGATGACACGGATATCTCCTCCATGCTCCTCTACAATATCTATCCATTTTTGAAAGGCGGATCCATTTTCAATGGCTTCCCGGCTCATTTCAATCCCTTCAGCTATGCTGCCGGCCTTGGCCCCAAGGTAAATCATGGTTCCGGCCAGTAGATGCGTAATTTCCATCACATCATCAGGGCCGTTCCCTTTTAGGCAGTCAATACTCTCTTTTACTTCCAGCCAATTTCCAATGGCATGACCCAAAGGCTGATTCATATTCGTTAGATAAGCAATGGTCTCCTTGCCAAACTGCTCTCCGATCGAAACCAGCGTTTGTGCCAGCTCTTTTGCATCCTCTATATTTTTCATAAAAGCCCCGGATCCAAATTTTACATCCAGTACTAATGCATCAATTCCTTCAGCAAGTTTTTTACTCATAATACTGCCTGCAATCAATGGGATAGATTCTACCGTTGCTGTTACATCACGCAGCGCATATAGCCTCTTATCGGCAGGAGCAATCTCTTCGGTCTGGCCGGCCAATACCAGATTATGTTTTTTGATAATCTCTTTATACCGATCCAGGGTTATATCAACGGTAAAACCGGGAATGGATTCCAGTTTATCCAATGTACCCCCGGAATGACCCAAACCCCTTCCCGATATCATAGGAACCGGAACTCCGCATGAAGCAACAATGGGAGCAAGAATGAGCGAAAGCTTATCACCAACTCCGCCGGTTGAATGTTTATCCACCTTTTTCCCACTTACATGACTCAGGTCCACAATAATACCGCTATGTAACATGGAATGGGTAAGAGAAGCCGCTTCATCGCTGTTTAATCCATTCAGAAAAGAGGCCATTAAAAAAGCACTCATCTGATAATCAGGTATCTGATCAGATGTGTATGATTGAATCAAATACTGTATCTCCTCTTTCGTGAGAGAATTTCCCTCCCGCTTTTTCCGAATGATGGAGACCATGTTGTACTTCCTGTCTGCCATTGCAATAAAATCACATTTAGATTGACCTTTAAATTATCTGTTGCCGAAAGGAATAGATACTCCGAGCCAGGGGATGGCGATAAAATCTCCAGTATCTTCAAGTGGTAATATCAAACCAAAATCAACGGCAAAGTTTTCAGGTGCCCATCTGGCCCCCATCAGTGCGACCCCACTCCCGTCAATACCGGGCAGTACATAGAGTTCTCCAAGCATATAAATGGTTCTTTTAGCACGGTACATCCCACTAATATTTACAAGAGGTGTGCTGGATAACTCTCCGCCACTCGCTCCGTAACCCAATCCAACCGTCAGATTTTTATCTGTAGATCCAACGGTACCACTTCCATAGAACAGTGCACCGCTGCCGGAACCTATAATGCCCCCGATCATTGCACCCACTCCCAGATGAAAATTGTCTCCGGAAACCGGTATAGAAAATTTTGGGAGAATCCATAGGGGTGTGGCATCAAGGCCGCCGCCAAATAAAAATCCCGGAATCAGTCCCGCTCCAATCGAAAAATTATTTGAAATTCCATAATTCACGTTGTTAAAAAAGATCCAGGCATTCTGATAGTAACCGGTGCCCTTTTGTAATCCAATGGCGTTAGGAGCAAAAAAGTAGCGGGTTCCATGCGGATTATCGAACCAGTAATCCCCATTTCGAATTCGATCCGGGTTAATGATTTCAAATTTTTTGATATTGGATTTTTGAACGGTTACTTCCCCGATCCCATCGACCCGTATGATGACTTGATCATCATTCTCTTGCTCAATAACTCCCATTAACACATTCCCATCCGACGTGGTAATCCGTACCGTTTCCCCAACATTGTCTTGAGCCTGTGAAACTGTAGTGAAACTCAATGATAAGAGAATGGATATAAACAAATATAGAGCTGATTTTTTTAACATATAAAGTTCGTTGTTTTCAATGGTTTGTTCCGATTCGCTTCTTATATCAGTGCTATAGTTTCCAAATTGTTCTGTTTAATTGGAAAATATCAGAGCAAAAAAATGATGTAATGTATTGACAATCTGCTAAAATGTAAGGGATTCTCAAACAGATTATTAAAAAATTCGGTTTCGATTGACGGATCTTTTTATCAACTGATTAATCAATTAATTATTATGAAGGTATGAAAGTTTTAGCTGATCAGTATCTCTATAAATTAGAGCATTTTTTACCTTCAGAAGCAGAAATTCATCGATTTAACCCGGCTGACGGTTTTCCGGCGAATGCAATGGAATATGATGCGCTTTTAATTCGAACCGTTACCAGGATCAATTCAGAATCCTTGCCAAAATCTGGAAATCTGAAGTTTATTGGAACGGCCACAGCAGGTATTGATCACATTGATACAGAGTGGCTGAAAAATTTGGGAGTCGGGTTTGGTCATGCCGCCGGATCTAACGCAGTGGCTGTTGGGGAGTATGTGATCACAGTGTTGATGAAATGGGCTCTGGATAGAAAAATTGATCTGCGGGAAAAAAGCATCGGAGTAATCGGTTGCGGCCATACAGGCGGGGAAGTGATATCTCTGCTCAATCAGTTTGGGTTACCAAATTTTGGCTACGACCCGCCGAAACAGGATAGAGATGATGGGTTTGTATCTGTTAGTGCTGACAAACTCCTCTCTTGTGATATCCTGACGTTTCATGTGCCATTCACTAAGATCGGGAGCGACCCGACTCACCATCTTTTTAATAAAGATTGGCTGGTGAATCCATTCGACTTGGTAATTAATGCAGCCAGGGGAGGTGTAGTGGATGAAAATGCTCTCTTGATGGGATTAGAGGAGGGTTCTTTGGGTGATATGGTCTTGGATGTATGGGAAAATGAGCCGCTATTCCGGGATGATGTTGCAGAGCAAGCATTTATTGCGACTCCACATATAGCCGGTTACTCAAAAGAATCAAAAATACGAGCCAGCCGGATGGCAGTGGAACAAATGAGGCCATTTTTTGAGACTGAATTCCGGTCAGCGGACGATAAGGCCGGGAAAGAAGCAGATGGAAAGATTGGCGAAAAGGTTAGAGATGAGGTGAGTGGAAGTGCCGAGAAAAAGGCCGGGGATGAAGTTGAAAGAAAGGCTGAAGAGAGGATTGATGAAAATATTGGAGAGGTGGCTGGAAGAGGGCAAGACTCAATACGGGGAAAATCGAATTGGTTGGATTTAGCTGATCAACTCTGGAAAGAGTCGAATATATCCGAATATGACAGAAATTTACGGACGTTGATTGGTTTAGGGAATGTTGAGAAAGCCCGAAAGTTTGCGGATTTAAGATCTGAGACGGAGTTGAGGAATGAGTGGCTGAGGGAGTGAACCCTGAACCGTGCCCCAGCACTTTTCAGTGAATGCCAAACAACTCAAATGCATTTTGAGTCGTAATGGAGGCAACCTCATCAACGGAAATTCCTTTAATCGCAGCCAGCTTTTTTGCAATGATCGCGATGTAAGAAGGCTCATTTCGCTTACCGCGATGTGGAGATGGGGCGAGATAGGGCGCATCTGTTTCCAATAATAGTCGTTCTATAGGCATCTGTTGAATGACAACATCAACACCCGCATTTTTAAAAGTTGAAACACCCCCAACTCCAAGGTACAGACCCATGTCCAGTGCACGCTTACCCTCTTCGACACTCCCTGTAAAACAGTGCCAAACCCCTCTTAATGAACCATCCTGCTCCTGTTCAATCAGATCTAAAAGATCAGTAGTGCTCTCCCGGTTGTGTAAAACAATCGGCTTGCCGGACTCTTTAGCAATGCGACAGTGAATCCTGAGGCTTTTTTTTTGCTCTTTTATAAATTCCTTGCTCCAGTAGTAATCAAGTCCCGTTTCACCCACTGCAACAAACTCTTCACTGCGGCACAATTCAAATAATCTCTCCTCATCAATCGGATAATGATCTTCAACACTGCAAGGATGAATACCCGCCATTTTATAGAATGAAACCTGAGGGTGGGTCAGTCGTTGCATTTGATCCAATGATTCCCATTCTATCGCAGGCAGAAATATATGTTCAATACCGGCATTGTAGGCCCGATCCAGGACCTCACGGATATCCGGTTCGAATTGATCGAGATAGAGATGACAATGGGTATCGGTTAAGATCATTCAATCATTCAGTTTATTATGGTTTGATAATGTAATGGAATTATGAACTCTGATCAGGTTCAGAATAGTATTTCGCCATTTTTAATTCGATCCCGAAAAGTAGAGATCACAGGGTAATAGACATGAGTATTGGTATACCCGTGCTCTTTAAGCAGTGGAAGCAGAATGTCTTTGTGAACGTCAGCTACTTTCCCGGTGAAAATAATCTCTTCATCCCCTTTTGGAGTCAGTGCAGAGAGCTGATGTTTTATAAAATCTTGAAATGCTTCATGAATCAGCTGCAATAGTTCGTTGGGAAGAGGTTTTTTCAGGACAATACCGGCAATGGATGCCAGCTCACGATTCGGTTTGCCGGCCCGGTAGATGCGGTTCATCATCTCCGGGTATTCGACATGATCTAATTTTTCTTTCAATACTTGCAAGGTGTCATCACTGCAGGTTTTTCGGAAATACATTTTTAAAATGCGCCTGCCCAGGTCGGCTGCACTTCCCTCATCACCAATAGCAAAACCGAGAGATGCCGATTTTTTAAACACTTTTCCTCCCTTAATCCTGGCAGAAATAGCGCCTGTACCTAAAACGGCAACGATACCATCCCCTTTTCCAAAGAAAGCTCTGCCGGAGCCCTCGAGGTCACTTTTAATCGTAAATTTAGCTTTTGGGAAAATAGGCCTCAAAAATCTCTGCACAATTTCATCCGAGACCGGATTGCCACAACCAGCACCAAAAAAATGGACATGGTCCGGGTTCAAGATATTCAGTTGCCCGCTGATCTCTTCAAAATCTTCCATCTCACTGATATTTGATGGATGTAATCCCTGTGTTTTGATATGTGTTGTATCCCTGCCTTCAACGTAGAGCCAATCGGTTTTTGTGGCACCACTATCCGCTATGAGGTATGTCATATGTTATGGTATTGATTGATTTTATTTTGAATGAAAGAAACATTCCAAATTCCCCGATAGTAGGACTGCTCAATTATCAGAAATCCTTATTCCATGATCATAAACTCTCACTTCATCATTTCAAGTACAATAATAGCTATTTCTTTTGAATGTATTCAATCACATCCAAAGCAGGTTGCGGGTCACCCATAATATAGTAGTGAATGCCCGGAACACCCCGCTCCATCAACTCTAGGCTCTGCTGTTTTGCCCATTCAATACCAATCTGCTTTGCATTGTCAGGTTGTGCATCCAATTCAGACGCCAATGAGTCCGGAAAGTTCAA
This sequence comes from Bacteroidetes bacterium UBA2664, assembly GCA_002359315.1. Taxonomy (GTDB): domain Bacteria; phylum Bacteroidota; class Rhodothermia; order Balneolales; family Balneolaceae; genus Rhodohalobacter. The sequence continues at coordinate 95,806 of DEMS01000013.1, forward strand.
ATGAAAAATTTTGGGCAGGGACTTAAGATGTTTATGAGTTGTTAAAATCTTTAATCCCGGGATGATTGGTACATGGATATCGTGTTTTCTGCACTTTTCAACGAATTTAAAATAGACATCATTATCAAAGAACATCTGGGTAACGATGTAATCACCCCCGGCATCTACTTTCTCTTTTAGTTTTTTAATATCCCAATCCAGATTCGGTGCTTCAAAATGTTTTTCTGGATAACCGGCTACACCCACACAAAAATCGGTAGGCACCGCATTCACAATATCTTCAAGATAATCCCCTTGATTCATCTCTTGAATCTGTTTTACTAAATCGATGGCAAATTTGTTAATCGTACCATTTAAATTCAAAGAGACCTGTGAGCCGGTATTGTCTCCCCGAATGGCGAGAACATTGTGAATTCCCAGATAGTTGAGCTCAATTAATGCGTCTTCACTCTCTTCTCGTGTAAACCCCTCACAGATGAGATGCGGAACAGGGTCAATTCCATACCGATGAAGTATGGCCGCACAGAGTCCAATTGTCCCGGGCCTCTTTCTTCGAACCACACGTTTCAGAGTTCCATCTTTCTGTTCTTCGATGTGGGCTTCAGCTGCATGATAAGTAACATCAATAAAAGGAGGTTTGACTTTTTCTATTACCAAATCCAGTGAATCGAAGACTGCTTTTACAGCACCTCCTCTTTTTGGAGGTATAATTTCGAACGATATAAGAGGCTCAGTAGCTTTATCGTAATGGTCTATGACTTTCATGAAATAATGAATGTTTTTAATGCGAAAAATGCCGATTTTACCTGACTATGCATTATTTATGCATGTTATATAAATTGAATCATGCTTAACTTTGATACCAACTTCACCTTAAAAAGGTAAATTTGTAGATCAATTTAAACATATTATTGAAAAATTTTTTACTCATGTCCGGATCTAACCACATTCTATATAAACTGCTAAAAGAGAGAATAATGGTTCTTGATGGTGCAATGGGCACAATGATTCAGGGTTATAACCTGAATGAAGATGATTTCAGAGGCTCTGTCTTTAAAGATCATACTGATGATCTGAAGGGGAATAATGACATTCTATGCATGACACAGCCGGATATCATCCGTGAAATTCATTCAGAATTTCTTAAAGCCGGCGCAGATATACTGGAAACGAATACATTTAGTGCCAACCCAATCTCACAAGAGGATTATAAACTTCAAGAGCATACCTACGAACTGAATGTCGCCGCAGCAAAAGTGGCCCGTGAGGCTGCCGATGAATTTACCGCAAAAAATCCGGACAAACCCCGATTTGTGGCCGGTGCAATCGGGCCCACCAACAGGACATTATCCCTTTCGCCTGATGTTGAAGATCCGGGTTATCGTGCAACTACATTTGATCAGCTCGCAGAAGCGTACACGGAGCAGATCAGAGGCCTCGTGGATGGAGGTGTGGACACTCTGCTGGTTGAAACTGTTTTCGACACCCTCAATTGTAAGGCAGCCATCTATGCCATTCATCAATATGGACGAAAAACCGGAAAGCAGTTACCGATCATGATTTCCGGAACGATCGTAGATCAGAGCGGACGTACTCTTTCCGGTCAAACCACAGAAGCGTTCTTGACGTCAGTAATGCATGCGAGTCCACTTTTAAGCATTGGACTGAACTGTGCCCTCGGATCCAAACAGATGCGGCCCTACATTCAGGATCTCTCAAAAAATGCACCCTGTTTTACCAGTTTATATCCAAATGCAGGATTGCCGGATGAAATGGGTGAGTACAATGAAACGCCGGATTATATGGCGACTCAAATGAGGGAGTATGCTACGGAAGGATTTGTGAATATCGTGGGAGGTTGTTGTGGAACCACACCGGATCATATTCAAGCGATTGCTGAGGAGGCGAAACAGCATAAACCCAGAACCGTACCGGAACCAAAACCCTATCTGAGATTAAGTGGATTGGAACCACTGGTGATACGGCCGGAAACAAATTTTGTAAACATAGGCGAGCGAACCAATGTCACCGGTTCCGCTAAATTTAAACGCCTGATCAAGGGTGAAGAGTATGAAGAAGCTCTCTCCGTAGCACGCGAGCAAGTGGAAGGGGGTGCTCAGATCGTGGATATCAATATGGATGAAGCACTCCTCGACTCTGAAAAAGTGATGAAGAATTTCATCAACCTGATGGCTGCCGAGCCTGATATTGCGCGGGTGCCTTTTATGATCGACAGCTCAAAATGGAGTGTCATCCTCGAAGGCTTAAAAACGACTCAGGGCAAAAGTGTTGTCAATTCCATCAGTCTGAAAGAGGGTGAGGAGGCTTTTAAAGAACAAGCCCGTCATATTCTGGACTTTGGGGCTTCTGTAGTGGTAATGGCTTTTGATGAAAAAGGTCAGGCCGACACCCTTCAAAGACGACGGGAAATTTGTAAACGAGCTTATGATATTCTCACAAAAGATGTAGGGTTTGCCCCTCAGGATATCATCATGGATCCAAATATTCTGACGGTTGCAACCGGAATTGATGAACATAATAACTATGCGGTCGATTTTATCGACACGGTTCGATGGATTAAGGAGAATCTGCCACTGGCTAAAGTGAGTGGCGGACTCAGTAACATTTCATTCTCATTTCGAGGAAATAACATCGTTCGCGAAGCGATGCACTCTGCATTTCTATATCATGCGATTCAGGCCGGACTGGATATGGCGATTGTAAATGCGAGTCAGCTGGAAGTGTATGAAGAGATTGAACCGGAGTTAAAAGAGCTGGTGGAAGATGTACTCTTGAATCGTCGTGATGATGCAACAGAACGATTGGTTGATTATGCAGATCGCGTGAAAGACCAGGATGCTGGAGTTGCAGATGTAAAAAAAGATGCCTGGAGAGAAGAGAGTGTAGAGGAGCGTATTAAACACGCACTGGTGAAGGGAATTGTAGATTATATTGAAGAAGATGTTGAGGAAGCGCGTCAAAAATATCCGCAGCCGATTGAAGTGATTGAAGGGCCGATGATGGCCGGTATGAATGTAGTTGGGGATCTTTTTGGTGCAGGTAAGATGTTTTTGCCTCAGGTGGTGAAGAGTGCGCGGGTCATGAAAAAAGGGGTCGCAATTTTGATTCCTTTTATTGAGGCGGAAAAAGCGAAAAACAAAAGCAGTGAGCCAAAGGCAAAAGTTTTGATGGCTACGGTAAAGGGAGATGTACACGATATTGGGAAAAATATTGTTGCTGTGGTACTTCGATGCAACAATTATGAAGTGATCGATATCGGAGTGATGAATTCGTCCGACAAAATCCTTTCTGCAGCTAAAGAACATAAAGTGGATGTTATTGGCCTGAGCGGATTAATCACACCGTCACTGGATGAGATGGTTCATGTTGCCTCAGAGATGAAACGGGAGGATTTTTCAGTGCCACTGCTCATTGGGGGGGCAACTACATCCAGAATGCATACAGCAGTTAAAATTGCACCGGCCTATCAACATCCTGTGATACACGTGCTGGATGCTTCCAGAAGTGTGACTGTGGTGAACCGATTGGTTTCCAAAACGTTGAAAACAGATTTTGTAAATGAAATCGCTACAGAATATGAAGATCTCAGGACACAGTACAGCTCACGGAATAAAAAGAAGAGCTATCTTTCACTGGAGAAAGCGAGATTAAACCGCACAAAAATTGATTGGGAGAAAGCGGTCATTCATGCACCTGATCAGCCGGGTGTTACAGAGTATAAAAATATGTCGCTGGAAGTTCTCCGTAGATATATTGATTGGGGTCCGTTTTTTATCGCCTGGGAGATGAAAGGAAAATTCCCTGATATTTTGAATGATAAAAAAGCGGGTAAAGAGGCTCGCAAGCTATTTGATGAAGCGAACGTACTTCTTGATAAGATTATCAATGAAAAGCTCTTCACTGCACACGGTGTGGCCGGACTTTTCCCTGCCAACTCCGTAGGGGATGATATTGAAGTTTACAGTGATGAGAGCCGTAAAAAAGTTATCAATCGTTTTCATGCATTGCGTCAGCAGTCGAAGAAGAGAAGTGGACAGCCCAATAAAGCAATTTCCGACTATGTAGCGCCTAAAGAGACCGGAATCAAAGATTATATGGGTGCTTTTGCTGTTACTACGGGTCATGGTGTGTTAGATCTGGTCTCGAAATATGAGAAAGATAATGACGATTATAATGCCATTATGGTAAAGGCTCTGGCTGATCGACTAGCTGAGGCTTTTGCAGAATATCTTCACTTCGAAGTCCGAACCAAGCTTTGGGGATATGCAAAAGATGAAGACCTGGATAATAAAGAGCTTATTCGGGAAAACTATGTTGGAATTCGTCCGGCACCCGGATATCCGGCACAACCGGATCATACTGAAAAACCGGACCTGTTTGAACTGCTGAATGTTTCAGATCGGACAGGTATCACCCTTACTGAGCAGTTGGCGATGTCGCCGGCTTCATCGGTCTGTGGACTTTACTTCGCCCATCCGGAGGCTCAGTACTTTAATCTTGGAAATATCAGCAGAGATCAGATTGCAGATTATGCAAATCGAAAGGGGATGAGTGTGAAAGATCTTGAGAGATGGCTGGGGCCGAATCTGGCATACGATCCGGATTAGAACGTGTCTAAAGAAATCCCCTTCATAGAGAGCGATCACCTTTTCGTATATGGAACCCTGCGTAAGTCTATTGCCCCATCGAAAGATATTCGGCATTTACTCCGGCATGAAGCTGAATTTCAGGGAGTAGCTACCGTACCGGGAAGATTATATGATATCGGGAGTTATCCCGGATTGATTTTATCTGAAAATTTGGATGAGACCGTGACCGGTGAACTCTATAAGATCAAAAATAAGAGAGTTGTCCTGAACACGTTTGATCAGTATGAAGGATCTGTTGAACCGTTTCCAAAACCGTGGGAATATCAACGCGTACTCGCAGAGGTATCAACGGCGGATGGTTCTAAAGTGCTCTCATGGCTCTACACCTATCAATGGGATGTTGCAGATGAGAAACTCATTAAATCCGGAGATTATCTGAATTTTTTGGACCAACAGTAACGAGTTTAATTTCGCCCTCTTTGAAAATCCGGCCGGTTCGATCGTACACTGTCCGGATGTAAAACACTATCCATTCTTTGTAATTGTTCACTGTTCAGAGTCTCCGATATCTCATCCCGAAATTCACGATACCGTTGTAATACATATTCGTGTTCGCTCATTCTATTTTGCCGTATGGTTTCACGAAGTTCATCAGTGTATGTTTTCATGGCGGGGAAAAACAGCCTCTGCTGTTCATCGGATAGATCCAGCCTTCTTGCCAGGCGATTCCGGCCGCGTTCCATTCTTTCGGCCTGACTCATGTCACCGGGCCCTTGCCATCTTCCTTCACCCCCTCTTTCCTGTTCAAATGCGGGATGGGTTCTCAGCGAAAAAGTGCTTTTGACCAGATATCCTGACGCAAAACCTACAAGAAAAATTAAAATAAAAGAGAGTACTACTTTGGTTTTTGTATTCATTTTGGTTGGTTTTATTGTTCAATCCATTCATCCAAATAGGTCACATAGTCGTCGGAAACGACATCTGATTCCGGATAAATTAATTCTTCTAAAGCTATCTCAGTATCTGCAACACCGGGCTGACTCAGATTAAAAACAGAGGTTATTGCAAGTATCAAAAAGGAAGCTGCCAGGGCGTACTTTTTGAACCAAAGAACGGTGATATTTTCAAAATTCAAACCAGGATTTTGACTTTTCGTGAGTCCGATTTTATTCAGAATTACAGAGATCTGATTTCTGTTTTGATGTTCGTTAAGCTCACCGTAGATATTTGAAAAATCGGGCAAATCCATGATGCTGTAGTAATCTTTCAGCAATTCAGGATGAGCTTGAAGATCTTTTTCCAGATCAGCGATCTCTTTTTGATTCAGAAATCCATCTGCCGCATCGTTAATACGGATTTCCAAACGTTCGGTTTGTTCATTTTTAATACTTTTCATGATCGTTCTATTCCCATCTGTTTCAGCATGATTGCCAATTCTTTTCGTGCTCTGAACATTCTGTTTTTAATTGTTTCTTCATTCAGGTCGGTTATTTCAGCTATTTCCGGATAGCTTAACCCATCGATTGTTTTCATGACTACTATTGATCGCAATAATTCCGGAAGTTGAGCAATGGCCTTTCTCATCATTAATACCTGATGATCAAGATTCTCTAACCCATCATTATTGTCATCAATTGAAATCTCCAGATCTTCAACAGGTGTATTGCTCATTAACTTTTCCTTTTTCCTTTTTCTAAACTCATCAATTGCCAGGTTTCGTGCGATTGAATAGAGCCATGTATACATTGATGCATCTTCACGAAACGTGTCCAAATTGAGATACGCTTTTAAAAAAGTTTCCTGAAGAAGATCTTCAGCGTCAACAGAACTTCCTGCAAGGTAGGCTCTCATAGCACGATGGAGTCTAGGATAGAGTTCTTCAACACTTCTTGTGAACTCTCTGTCCATATGATTATCCATAGTTTTTCCATCGTTATTTGATCATAGACTACCGATTTCTTTGAATTCCCATGCCCCTGCCTGCGGATCGCTGTCGCCCGTTTGCAAAAGCCGGTCTGAGTGTGCGATACTCGGTAACAGTAATCTTGCTCATCAATTCATCCTGAATTGAACGAATTTCAGTGACATTTTCAACCATCATTTCACGATCTGGTTCGCCACTGTTTTCAATACGGTGTAATTGATTCTCTTTTTGAATTTCAGTGATACGATTTAATAAATCAATAACTTCTTCAGCTTTATCACTATCAGAGATGGTACGTTCAACCAGGGTTCTGTTTTGCAGCATGCGAACTTCAGATCGGTTTTCAACTCTTTCTCTCTGAATATCAAGTAATTTGGCTTTTTGTTCATCTGTTAAGATGTCCATCATAGCGTTTCTATGTTCACTTCGAAGGGCTGCAAAATTGGAACGGTCAAGGCGGTTAATATTCGAATTGGGCCGCATCACACCTTTTTGTTGTCCGCGTACAGCTCTTTGCTGCTGTCCCATTCGGCCACTTTGACGGCCACTCTGCATTGCAGAACGCCGATCCGCCTGAAGAGTCAAAAGTTCCGATTTTTGCTGATCAGTTAATTCCAAGACATCACCATACTGAACGATAAAATTTTGAACCCCGGGTTGTGCATTTACACGGTTCGGTTGTGCGTTCATTGAAGAGTAAGCTCCCAAAGAAAAAAGGAGGAGGATTGTTAAAAACGTTTTCATTTTATTCACCATAGGTTATGTTTTTATGACTACTAATTCTATGGTTTTGACGTCGAAAATGAGTATGGGTTTGATATTTTTTGAATCATTTTTCCAAAAATGGTTTAAAAAAGCGCTTCCGATATGATAAGCAGTCAAAGAAAAATGATTTTAATGGATGGAATGGCTATCTATAGGCTAATTAAGCTTTAAAATCGAACTATGAATTGGAAAGAAACAATAGAATTTTACGCGAAAAAGGCTCAAATAAGTGAGCCTCTTACTAAAAATTTAATCTCATTAACGGGTTTATTAGAAGAGTATTTGATAAAGAGGGGGCAGACTTCTCTTGATGAATTGTCGGCTGAGTTACCTGCGCAAACCGCAGCTGTATTTAAAGACAAAACGGATAAAGAGAATGAAATACTACAGGAGAGAATTCGTGAAATGAGTCTGGATGAGATCCGGGATCTGTTAAGACTCACCACCATCTTTTTTCACCTGGTAAACTCTCTGGAACAGCACGAAATTATCCGAATAAATAGAGAACGGGCTAAAACCATTGATATAGATCATCCACGTCCCGAAAGTATTGCGGATGCGCTGAAGTTTTTTAAAAAAGAAGGATATAGTTATGATGACGCTCTTGCTGTCTTTTTGAAACTGGATATTCAACCAACAATCACGGCTCACCCAACCGAGGCACGACGCAGAAGCATTCTGCATAAACAAGAGAATGTGACTTCTATGATCGGGGATGTGGATAGTGAAGATCTTACCCCCAATGAAAGAGAAGCCAAACTCAAACAGATTGTCAATGAAATTGCCTTGTTGATTTCAACGGATGAAGTGAGGTCTGAGCGACTTACCGTTGAAGATGAAGTAGAAAATGGACTTTTCTACTTCACTTCGTCAATCTGGAAGACGATACCCCGGCTATATGATGAAGTCCGGGCCGGTTTTGAACAGCAATATAACCGTGTTCCGGATCTGCCCATCATTATGAAATACAGATCATGGATTGGGAGTGATCGCGATGGCAATCCGAATGTAACAAGAGATGTGACCTGGAAGACTCTTATAGAACATCGAAGCGCCGTACTGAAACTCTATCTGACAGAGCTTGAAAAAACCAGAAGGTATCTATCCATTTCTCAAAATCTGGTAAATATATCCGATGATCTGCTAAAATCTTTGAAGAAGGATGAGCAGGAAGTCCCACTCAGCACTCAGTATAAACGACACTATAAAAATGAGCCGTATCGACGTAAGTTGACGCATATTATGCATCGGATGCGCAATATGTTAAATGATCTCAAAGGGAGTGAACAGGACATTTTGGAATCATCGCAAGAGTATAGAGCCGCCGATTTTATCCATGATTTAGAGCTGATTTCAGACTCACTGAAAGAGAATGGGTTGGAAGATGTAGCGCGTTATGGCGAATTTAATGATTTAAAAATACGTGCCAATACGTTTGGTTTTCATATGGCGGCATTGGATATCCGTCAACACAGTGGTGTTCATGAAAAAGCTGTGGATGAACTTCTATCTGAAGCCAATGTATATGATGGATACTCAAAGTTAGATGAGGAGGAGAAAGTAAAGCTTCTGGTTCAGGAACTTCGAAATCCGCGGCCATTAGCTCCTATTCATGCGAAGTTAAGTAAACCAACGGTTGAAATACTGAATGTATTCAAGCTGGTAAATAACATTTTAGAACTGGATGAAAATGCTTTCGGCAGTTATATCATTAGCATGACTCATGGCGTTAGTGATATGCTGGAAGTTGTCATGCTCGCAAAAGAGACCGGTTTATGGTGGATCAAGAATGATGCAGTAGAGAGTAAAATTGATGTTGTACCTCTTTTTGAAACCATTGAAGATCTTGAAATCAGTGCAAAACTGATGGATGATATCATTAAAAATCCGGTATATAGTCTGCAATTGAAGGCCAGGAATAATTTTCAGGAGATTATGCTCGGATATTCGGATAGCAATAAAGATGGGGGTTATTGGATGGCCAACTGGGCTCTTCAGAAAGGGCAGCTTGAACTGGGGCAACTACTGAGGAAGCATGATATTGACTTTAGACTCTTTCATGGCCGTGGAGGTACGGTTGGCAGGGGCGGCGGACGTTCTAACAGAGCGATTTTGGCGCTGCCGTCGATCAGCAATAATGGCCGTATACGATTTACTGAACAGGGTGAGATCATCTCATTTCGCTATTCCCTGCCGGAAATTACCCGTAGACATCTTGAGCAGGTTGTAAATGCAGTTGTGAGAGTAACGGCCGGTGAAGGGCAGAAGCCGATTCAAGATGGGGATCGGGCGGAAGAGATTATGAATCAGATTGCAGAAGGCTCAATGAAAGCATACAGAGAACTGATAGACGATGAGAGTTTTTGGCCCTGGTTTAAGAAAATTACACCGGTGGAACACATCGGGAACTTGCCGATTGCTTCACGGCCGGTTTCGCGGGGCGGCGACAAAGGCCTTCAATTTGAAAACCTAAGAGCTATTCCCTGGGTATTTGGCTGGACTCAAGTGCGTTATAATGTACCCGGTTGGTATGGTTTAGGAACTGCAATGGAAGAAATGATCAAAAACGATCCTTCCGTATTAGATGCATTGAAAAAGTGGTACAATGAGTGGAGTTTCTTCGGTACAATCGTGGACAATGCACAGCGAGAGCTTGCCAGAACGCATTTATTGACCACCCGGATCTATAATCATCGAGAGTCGAGTAAACTGCACGACACAATCCTGATGGATTATGAAAAGACGAGAAAATTAATTCTGGAAATTACAGATCAAAATGAAATCCTGGATATGCGGAAAGTGATTCAGAATTCGATTGAGTTTCGGAATGTGTTTACCTATCCATTAAATGTGATGCAGGTAGAACTGTTAAACAGATGGGAAAATGCAGAATCGGAAGAGGAGATCAGGGAGTTAAAGCTGGCACTCTTCTTGAGTATCAACGGTGTATCAGCTGCGATGCAAAGTACCGGGTAGATATCAAAAAGGGAATGCAAAAAATTAAGCCTCCGTTTGCAAATCAATTGCAAACGGAGGCTTTTTATTTTTTCTTCTGATAGCTCAACTTCGCCGTCAACTTCGCCGAGGCTACGCAGACCAAGAAGGCTACGTAGAGCAGGCTGCTAACTCTGTACGTCTCTTGACATGTCTTCGAGTGTACGTCCTTTCGTTTCAACTACATATTTCTTCACAAAGAAATAAGCGATCAGTCCAAATGCGGCATAGATTCCATATGACAAGCCGAGTCCAATATTTGCGAGGAAAATCGGGAATGTCATCGTTACCGCGAAGTTGGAACTCCAATGTACCAATCCACAAACAGCAAGTGCGGCTCCACGGAATTGATTCGGGAACATCTCGCCCAGCATTACCCACATAATCGGTCCCCATGTAACGGCAAAGAATGCGATATAACCATTCGCAGCTAATAGCGCATAAATACCCAGTCCGCCCAGTTCAAGATCACCGGTTGCAATATTTGCAGTGCCCATACTGAACAGAATTGCCAGGATTCCCAACATGACAGCCTGACCCAGCGCACCGATCATCAACAGTGGTTTTCGACCCACTTTGTCGATGAGTGCAATTGCTACAAATGTAAATAGCACATTTACAGAACCACTAATAACATTCTGCATCAACGCATCCGCCTCTGTAAAGCCGGCAGCTTGCCAAAGGGTAGCACCATAGTAGAATACCACATTGATACCGGTGAACTGCTGCAGTGTAGTAAGACCAAGCCCAACCCAAATAATGGGCTGCAGTTTGCCGGTGTGCTTGCTTATGATATCAGACAGTCTGGGTTTACGATCTTTCTCAAGTGTAGACTGAATATCAATGATCTTAGCATCTGCTTCTGCATCATTACTGATACTGCTCAGTACTGCTTTTGCTTTATCTATCAGTCCGGCCGCCACGAGGTATCGTGGAGATTCCGGTATAAAGATCAGCCCAAGGAAAAAGATTGATGCCGGGATAATTTCTACCCAAAACATCCACTGCCATGCATCAGCACCGGCCCAAAGAGCTTCTGAAGCTCCGCCGGCTGCTCCGGCGATCATATAGTTACTTAGAAAAGCGACAAACAGGCCAATCACGATCATCAACTGCTGTAGTGTCGTTAAGGCTCCCCGAACTTTTGCAGGGGCGATTTCAGATATGTATGCAGGTGCGAGTATACTTGCGGCACCAACAGCCAATCCACCTAAAATACGAGCAGCTACAAAGGCTCCTGAGGTTGCGGCAGCACCTGAGCCGTAAGCACTGATTATAAAGGCAATGGAAGTGATGATCAAGACAGGTTTTCGTCCGAATTTATCAGCAAGAGTTCCTGCAAAAAATGCACCGGCAGCACAACCAAGAAGCATTGAAGCCACGTTAAAACCGGTACCCACTGCATCAGAATCAAAAGCACCCTGAAGAGCATCTACAGTACCGTTTATAACGCCACTATCAAAGCCAAATAGAAAGCCTCCGATCGCTGCAATAATTGAGAGGAATATGACTCTTCCCATATTGACATTTTCATCCGGATTTGAAGGATTATTAGTATTCATTTCATCATGTTAGTTTTAGGTTAAGTAAGGTAAAAGTGGTAGATCCATCGCAAAGTCACACCCCTACAGATGTAAACATTGACCTATTTGAGTGTATCAATTTCATTCCAAATAAGAGCACTGGCACCCAATACCGCAGCATTTCTATCCTTCAATTCAGAGGGTATCAATTCTACTTTATTTTTAAAAAGCGGCATCAAATAATGCTCCATCCATTTTTTTGTCGGTTTTAACAGAAGATCACCTGATTTAGATAACCCGCCGAAAAAGAAAAATGCTTTAGGACTCAGGGTAACGATAGCATCCGCCAATATCCGCCCCAATATTTTAGCGGTGAACTCAAAAGAACTGAGTGCCAGCGGGTCCCCATTTTTTGCTGCTTCATAAATAACTTCTGCATCCATTTCCTCAAAAGTGTAATTCACCAATTCCGATCCCATGGTATCATTAGACATCAACTCAAAGAGTGTTCTCTTAATCCCCGGAGCGGATACATACGTTTCCAAACAGCCATGATTTCCACAGCCACACTGACGTCCATTTTCTTCAACATTCACATGACCCAATTCCCCTGCAAACCCATCATGGCCATAGACCAGATTGCCGTTTACTACAATCCCGCTGCCCAATCCGGTACCTAAAGTGATCATCACGTAGTTATTTATATTTTTTGCTCCTCCATAAACTTTCTCTCCGAGAGCTGCAGCATTGGCGTCGTTGGTAAGAATGATAGGCAGCTCGTAGTACTCTTTCATTAAATCTGTGAACGGGATAATCCCTTTCCACTTCAAATTAGACGCCATTTCAATGGTTCCTTTATGGTAATTCCCATTGGGTGCACCGATACCGATTCCTACAATCTGGTATGGTTTCTCTAATTTTTTTTCCGCTTCTTTGAGTATTGAAACGAGGTTTTCCAGATACTCTTCAACTGTTTCGTATGGATCTGTAGGCGAAGAATTTTCGAGATGTATTTTTCCGTCCCGGTCAACAAATCCGGTTTTGGTAAATGTGCCCCCTATGTCAATACCAATTACATACTCTTTCATTCTATACTTATCCTTCCTGTTATGGTTTATCAAAGCAAATGTAATAATCAACAGTTACAAAATGAAACCTGATGATTAAGAACAGAAAAATCATACCCCGATCAATGTTAATCAGTCGACTGATGCCAAAATGCATGTTTTAAAGGGTACAATGCAAACACAATTTCAATTTATTTACAATTAAAATTAGATTCAGAATCTAAAATACTGAAAGAACTTAAAATTCAAACTCTGATCGCAGCCGAAGTCTTATTAATCATTCCACCGTTTAGAGTTCAGGATCTATTTTTCAGGATGATTCTCATTGTACTTCTTCCGATTGTATTCGTCTGTTTTACCGAGAGGGATGGATAGAGTATTCCAATTATCACCGGTATGGAATTTTGCTATCTGCACAATTTGACCGGTATGATATGAGACATGAGTCAGATGTTTTTCTATCGCACTTGATATGGTGTAGGGTTCAAATCGGATCTTTATAATATTATTCAACTCATCCTTTTGTATGGAATGCAGGGCGTCGAAGAGAGTAGCCCATCCTTTTTCCCAGTAGGCGAAGAGTTCATCATCATTCTTAAAGTCATCGACAAATTCATTATCACGATTTCTCCACTCTTTTTCTCCATCCTCACTTCTGAAATTTGTCCACCTGGAAATTTGATTACCCGCGATATGCTTCATCAAAACAGCAATAGAACTCATTCCGGTTCGAATAGGGGAGTGTATTTGGGTTGTAGCCAGTTGTGAAATGGATCTTTCTGTCAGGTTTTTATAATACTGAAACAGTTTAATGGTGTCAGATAGAGAGGGAGGTTTACTATTCATGGTTCAGTATGGATTTTATTGGGCAATAGATTGACAGATTGTATAAAAAATAATGGAAAATTGCCTCATATAAGCTTTAAAAAAATATTTTCAGGCTAAAAATAGCATTTGGTTGATATAACCTGTATTATAGGAGTGTTAAATAGAACAAGACCCCGGTAAGCCCTTCTTAGGAATGACGCGTTAACCCAACTCTACTCTGGTGAACCTTTCTGGGTGATTAAAACAATACCAATACTAGTAATACAATGACAAAACAAGGAAACGTTAAATGGTTCGATACTGAAAAAGGATTTGGATTTATCAAACCAGCCGATGGCAGCAAAGATATTTTTGTACACAGAAACAATGTAGAGAACTTGGGTCCAAACCAAGGTCTTGAAGAGGGAGAAGAAGTTGAATTCAGTGTAGAAGAGACTCCAAAAGGACTAAGTGCAGTGGATGTTAGAAGCCTCACTTACGAATAAGGATTCCCTGATTATCAAAGCGAAAAGCCCGTCCATTTATTTTGGACGGGCTTTTTTTATTTCCGGAACCCCAACCGGAAATTCTCTCTTTACCCTTAATCGAACAGCTCCTGTTCTCTCGACTTTTTTATTTACACTTCTATAAATGGCATATCCTCTTTATAGCGGTAATATTTTCTTATCAAGGCCACTGTTTTTTGCTTCTATACTGTATCGTGTATGAGGTGCAAACTCAAGACGTCCCTTTTCAATGGGTTTCCCCGTAGCTCTGCAAATTCCATATGTACCGTTATTGATTCGATCCAATGCACGATTCAGTTCATTGATAAATTTAATATTTCTTTCAATGAGTCGGTTTGTCAAGTCCATACTCTCCTCAATACTACCCATATCACCCATATGATGATCAATAGATGAACTGTCGTCATCATCTGCCGAGCGAATTTCTTCCAGTGTCTGCAGTAAATAATCCAATTCTTCCTGGGTTTCTCTTTTTTTACCAAGAATGAGTCCTTCGTAGTATGCCAATTCAGCATCATTTAGGTTACTCTTATACTTTTCCGGGCCGATCGATTTTTTCTCTAATGTTTCCATGATTCATGATGTTCATGTTATTGTTTCGTTTTGATTAACAATAATCAAACATGGATTCGTCAACCATCAGGGAAACCCTTAAAAGATGTTGAGTTATAATCTTATCAAGAAGAGTGAAGGTAATGGGAAACCTTAATTCGATACAAAGATTTGAAGCGGGATATCTGGTGCACTCACTATGAGGCAAACCAACTCTTGTGGGCAAGTGCTTACTATCAGTAATCAAGAGCTATGATTATCAATGCGAATACAGCATTTCAGAATAGGCCTTTTGAATAGATCTGACGATTGCTCCCGGCTTGCCTGAACCAATATTTTTCCCATCTACTCTGTTGATCGGTTGGATATCAGTCGTTGTGCCGGAGAAAAATAGCTCATCGAAAGAATAAAGCTCATCTTCACGAATGGGATTGTAATGAATAGGGATTCCAAGATTTTTAGCAATCGCAATTACAGCGGATCGGGTGATGCCACTGAGGATATAATTTGAGGCAGGATATGTATACAGTTCTCCATCTCTGACGCCAAATATATTGGCATTCGGACTTTCAGTAACCACTCCATCCCGAACCATTACAGCACTGTTCACTCCGGCCTCAATCGCCTGTTGCTTGGCAAGGGTATTCGGTAACAGATTAATTGTTTTCAAATTGCATCTCGTCCAGCGAACATCGGGCAATTTTATGGTATCAACACCCGATTTATGAAGATCGGTATGTGGCGAGAATTTACCGGATGACAAATAAAGTGTCGGCTTTACCGGAGGGTCGGGAAACGTATGAGTCCGGGGCCAAACAGCGCCTCTGGTGATCTGCAGATAGACTGAAGCCTCGCCGGCGGCGTGACCGTTTCTCTTGATTAACTCACGGCTGATTTCAGGGATTTGCTGCTTGGTACTAGGATCCAAATCAATTTTCAATCCACTCAAACCCTCGCCCAATCTGACAAGATGCTCTTTTTCCATGAAAAATTTTCCTTCGATAACTCTTGTTACTTCATAAACGCCATCACCAAAAACAAAACCCCGATCAGAAACTGATACGGCTGCTTTATCTTGATCTACAAATGTCCCGTTAAGATATACCTGCATACAATTTTTCGATAAGTATAGATGTTAATTTGAACTTCATATTAGAGGATTTACCGGTAAATTGAAACAAGTATGGCCTGAATGGTATTTCACGTTAATGTGTAATGACTTAAAACAGTAGAGTCATTTACTGATTATTCCATAAACTTTCTTACCTTTACAACCATACAAATGTAGATAATTTCGAATCGAACCAAAATATTTCCGACCCTAAAAGGACGGTGATACTATCCGTATAAATATCAGAATCCATGTCCGTAACAAATAAAGATGTTCATTATGTCGCCAATCTTGCCAGACTTCAACTGAGCGAGGAAGAAGCTGAATCACTAAAAGGTGATATGAACAAGATTTTGGGATATATCGATACACTCAACGAGCTGGATACTTCAAATGTGGAACCACTTGAGCATGTGATGGAGATTACTGCGTCAACATTTAGAAAAGATGTCGCAAAAGAGCCTTTGAGTCATGATGACGCCCTCAAAAATGCACCGGATGCTGATTCAGACTATTTTCGTGTCCCCCGTGTTATTGAATAGGTACTTTTTGTTAACGATTAGAAGATGTCGATAAATGGCCTCCAATAAAAAAAAGAAGCAACAAGGAAATATAAATCCGAATTTTTGGAGTTCATTAAATCGGAAAAAACAGCACGCTATACTCCTGCTTTTTCTTTTTATACTGCCCCTTTTCCTTTTTCACACATCTATATTGGGCGGACTGCAATATATGGGTAACGATGCGATCCAGTGGCGTGCCGGAGCGGAATCGCTGATCCAGCATCAGGAAGAGTTTAACGAAACGGCTCACTGGGCATCCAATATGTTTTCAGGAATGCCGGCCACAACCATTTCTCACCCGCCCCAAATTGCCAACGTAGACAATACACTCCTAAAGGCATTGCGATTTATTTATCCGGCTGCTGAGATGTGGATCTTATTGGCCGGCGCCTATCTGATGTTTGTTTTGATGGGAATGAAGCCACTTTCCGCTGTTTTTGGGGCTATTATCATCGGTTTTTCAACGTACATCCCAATTATCATCGGTGCCGGACACAATGCCAAATTTCTGGC
Organism: Bacteroidetes bacterium UBA2664; assembly: GCA_002359315.1. Lineage (GTDB taxonomy): Bacteria > Bacteroidota > Rhodothermia > Balneolales > Balneolaceae > Rhodohalobacter. The sequence goes on from DEMS01000013.1 coordinate 112,762, forward strand.
CTACATCTACATCCCCTGGATCTATAACGGGTATTTTTTGATCACCCGATCGCAAAGGAATCGCTGGCTGGTCTTTTTTATATTTGCCCTTGCACTCACTCTGCACCTGAGAGCCTATCATCCACAAGTCACCTATTTTTTTCTTTTTCCACTGTTGACCCTGTTTTTTTACGACCTGACAAAAGCATTCAAAACGGATTCCCTGCCACAATTTTTTAATCATTTCAAGTGGCTGATGGGCGCAGCTGTTGTGGCAATCCTAATCACAGCTCAGCTCTATTGGAGTACCTTTGAGTACTCTTCATTCAGTATGAGAGGCGGTTCGGAACTGACGGGGACGGGTGGGTTGGATCGGAATTACGCATTCGCCTGGTCACAGGGCTGGGGTGAACTGCTAACCCTATTGATCCCGGGCGCATATGGGGGCTCAGAACTTTACTGGGGACCCAAATCATTTACCAGCGGGCCCCATTACGCCGGCGCTTTCGCTTTTCTCTTTTTTGTGATTGGGGTACTGAAGTCCAAACACGAATTGAAGTGGGTTTTTCTGGGACCCGGTATCGCCACGCTGTTCTTCTCATTGGGGGAGCATTTTTCTTTTCTGAATAATTTGATGTTCGACTACTTTCCCTACTTCGATAAATTCAGGGTGCCTGAAATGTGGTTGATGATTAGCCTGTTCTGTTTTTCGGTTCCCGCTGTATTGGGTCTGGAATGGCTGACTGATCAAATTACAGACGGGAAAAAATTAAAAACGTTTTATAAACCGGTTGGAATCGCAGCATTAATCGCTTTGGTGGCAATATTTATAGGTTTTACCCAACTTTCTTTTGAAAAAGAAGGCGAAAGAACGGCCATTGCTGATCAGTTGGCTTCACAAAACAGTGTGCCGATCGATGATCCGCGCATATCCCAGGCTGTGTCGAGAGTGATGCAGACTCAACTTCTTCCCCAACGAGAAGCATTAGCTACAAATGATACTATACGATTTGCAATACTGATTCTCTTTGGTTTGGCTCTGATATGGGCTATGGCAGTTCGTAAAGTCCCTGTCTATGCAGGTATGATGGCTTTGAGTGCAATCCTTGCATACGATATTATAAATATAGATCAACGCTATCTGAGCGATTGGGCATTGGTTGATGGCTCGGAAACAAAAGAAGGTGTGATTGAAAGGAGCGAACGGGAACTGGATCGCTATATAAAGGATGAAGTCCGTACCGATGAGGGATGGTCGTATCGTGCGTTGCCATTTTTAGATAATCCATTTAATAACGCATTGCCATCCTATTTTTACCCTTCCGGAGGGGGCTATTCCGGAGCTAAGCTGAGCTATTATCAGGATCTGATCGATGAGGCATTGTTTATAGAGTCGGGTGGATTAAATATGTCTGTATTGAATATGCTGAATATTCGTTACCTCACACTGGGCGGACAAACGATGCTTCCCGGCTTTGATGTTGTCTTTGAAAGTGAAGAAGGAGTGGTGATGGAGAATCAAAATGTATTGCCCAAAGCCTTTTTTGTGGATTCAGTGGCTGTATTGTCAGATCAACGGCAGGTTCTGAGCAGAATATCCGAAGATTTTGGTGCCGATGAAATTGTTTATGTATCAGATGATCTAAAAGCTACAGTGTCGCCGGATACATCGGCAACCGTTCAGGTTACCGAGTACAATGCGAACCATATTTCAATGGATATATTCCGAAGTGAACCCGGTTTTCTTGTTCTGAGCGAAATATGGTACCCGCCGGGATGGGTTGCAACATTAAACGATGAAGAGATTGATATTATCAGAAGTAACTATGTATTGCGTGGTTTCGAAATCCCAGCGGGCGAACATACACTGGAGTTGACTCTGGAACCGGTGTGGTATGAATCCGGGAAATGGCTGGCCCGAACCGGCACATTGCTGCTTTTTGGATCAGGATTATTTGGATTGTTCATCACCTATAAACGAAAAGAGAGTAGTGAGTCGGGTGATGGTGACGCCAAATGATCAAGTGGGTTCTCAATAAGATTTTTTGGGGCGGATTTCGCCACCTATTGTCGGACCGGCAATATGCAAGCGTACGTTATTGGTTGATACATGGACATTTTCCGAATATTGAAAACCCGGTTCGCCTTTCTGAAAAAATTCAATATATCAAGCTCTATGAAAGAAATAGCCTGAGAAAAGCAGTTGCGGATCGAATCAAAGTCCGGAATTTTGTAAAAAACAGAGTGGGTGAAGAACATCTGATTCCACAGATTGCTGTTTTCAAAGAACTAAATCGATCAAACTGGGACTCTCTGCCCAATAAATTTGTGCTGAAAGCGAGTCATGGTTCCGGTTTTATCCGAATTGTCAAAGATAAAACCGAAGAAAATTTTGAAGAGATCTTGGCTGAAACCAACAAATGGCTCTCTACGGACTACTATAAGTTTGGCCGTGAATGGGTCTATAAGGATTTAGAGAGAGTGATCATCGTTGAAAAACTGCTTCTGGACGAATCGGGTAATGTTCCTGCAGACTATAAATTTCACTGTTTTAATGGGGTTGTGAAGTTGATTCAAGTGGACATCAATCGATTCAGAGAACAAAAACGATTTCTTTTTACCCGTTCATATAAGCCGGTCGATGCAACAATTTTATACCCGGCCGGGGAGGAGTTACCCGATAAACCGGCGGAATTGGATGACGCAATTCGAGTAGCTGAGAAACTCTCAAAAGAGTTTACTTTTATCCGGGTAGATCTCTATTTGCTGGATGGAAAGATCTATTTTGGGGAAATGACAAATTATCCCGGCAACGGATTTCAGGTCTTTAAACCGGAGAGTTTTGAGATTGAGATGGGCAGTCATCTCAAACTGGACTAAGGGACACCGGATTGCCAATGCGGAAGTTTTAAAAATAGGATGTGCATTCATCTCAAATTGAACTAGGGGACCCTGATTACCAATGCCAAATCTTTGAATTTGAGATGGGCGGTCACCTCAAACCTGACTATAAAAAGATTTTTCTGGTGATCTCTTTGATCCATAATGAGGCCGGAACACTTCTAAACATCTCAGCCCAGGACACTTTTTTACCGGCTGCAATTTTAAGCCGATAGTGTTGATACTTTTTTTGGACATCATTCATTTTGGAAACGTGTTTTTCAAAACAGGCAATATATCCCTCCAGTTTTGTTTCAGCTGTAGTGATACTCTCTCTCCCGGATTTCATATTTACGACTTGAAGTGTATGCGGAACTGTTTTAAATGCCCCAAAATCGTGAGCAAGGCGAATCCACAGATCATAATCCTGAGCAGCAGTTAAGGATTCATCATACCCTCCCGCTTCAATGATATGTTCCCGTTTCGTCAATATTTGATTACCCACCTGATTGTAAAAAAGCAGATCCTGAAGGGTAATAAAAGGTTTCTTTTTCCAGACAAGTTCACGATTTCCAAAATCAAGCCTGTCATGGGAGCAAACTCCTGCATATCCATTTTCAAAAGCCTCCAACAAAAGCTCAACTCTTTTTGGCCTCCAGATATCGTCATCATCCAATCCTGCAACAAATTCTCCGGATGCCTGTTGAATAGCTAAATTGCGACAAGCTGCAGCTCCGATGGAATTTTTATTCCGAATGATTTTAATTGAATGTGAGGATGAATATTTATCCAGCAGAGCCGGAGTACTATCTTCCGATGCATCATCCACAACGATGATTTCGATCGGACTCCAGGTCTGCTCAAAAACGGATTGAATAGCACGATCGAGTGAATCAACACGGTTTCGGGTGGGAATATAAGCGGTAACAAGTGGTTGTACAGGTTTACTCAAAATTCTTCACTCATCATTTGTATATTTCTGCATTTACTATTGAATAATTGAGTGCAGATTTAATAATAATATAGCCTTTCGTCAGGCGAAGTTGCTCCTTTTTTATCCCATGCTCCTAATTTATCCCACGCAGCGAAGCGGAGTGAAGTGGAGTGAAGCAGATTGATAACTCTTTAGATAAAAAGTTTTCGACTGACATCTCGGCACATTTTATCTTGAGCATAACTAAAGGCTCGATGTACGCTCAAACTGACGGTTTTAGGTTTTTATGTCGAACTCAGGTTATCTTAAAATTTATGGAAAGTGGACAACACATAACAATTGTAATCTGTACGTATAACAGAGCCGGATATCTGAATGATACCTTGAGAGATATTGCTGCACAAACAGCAGATTCAAGACATTTTGAACTGATTGTAGTCAACAATAACAGTGATGATCACACCGAAGAAATTTGTGATCGATTCAGACAGTCAAATCCAAATATAGAATTCAAATCCATTTTTGAGTCCAGACAAGGGCTCTCTTATGCAAGAAATCGTGCTATCTCGGAATCATCTACCCCGACGCTTCTTTTTATTGATGACGATGTTAAGATCCCGGCAAACTATTTGCAAACAGCGCTTACATACTCCAATTCACGCCCCAATACACTCTGCGCCGGCGGACGCATTCACGTGTCGTTTGATGAAGAGGAGAAAGAACCGAATTGGATTCCCTCAGAGTTAATGCCGATGTTTGGCTTGCACGATCTGGGAGATGAAGATCAAATGTATCCGGCATCTAATTTTCCCCGTGGCGGGAATATGATGATTCGAAAGTCGGTTTTTAATGCCTTTGGAATGTTTGATACAACCCTCGGTAGAACGGGTAATACACTCCTGGGCAGTGAAGAAAAAGCATTTTTTGAGCGGTTACGAAAAAATGGGGTTCAAATGAGATACTGGGCTGAGTTGGCTTTGACACATCGAATAGGGAGTCAGCGTTTAACCAAGTCATACCTTGAAAATCAGTCGATCGGTATCGGGAAAAGTGAGCGATTGCGGGTGAAAGGAAAACCTCTGAAATTTGTGAAGAAACTCTTTAGTGAATTGTTCAAAATAGCAGGGAGTCTATTTCTTTCAGTTTTGTATTTGATCCGGGGTCGGGCACACGCTGCATGGTTTTTGCAGCGATTTCGATATTGGGTGATGAAAGGTTTTTTGCGAGGATAATGGAAAGAAAGATGCTACATTATTCATTGAAATCGAACCATTAAGAAGATTCAGCCTTTGGGAGTTATCGTACGACAGAGCATATCAAACACACTGATTACCTATACAGGTATTGGGCTGGGTTTTATACTGACGATTTTCCTCTATCCACATATTCTGAACCCGGATCAGTATGGCCTGACCCGGGTATTGATCTCAGCATCCTACATCAGCTCTCAATTCGCCCATCTGGGGATGCATAATGTAGTGATGCGGTACTATCCGTTTTTTAAAAAAGCCGATCCGGTTCGGCACGGATTTCTTTTTTGGGCCATAACCATTCCGATACTGGGGTTTTTGCTCTTTACGATCCTCTTTTTTCTGGCTGATGACCTGCTGATTCAATTTTATGAAGACCGATCGGCACTGTTTGTAGAGTATTATCTCTGGGTATTGCCACTCACACTGTTCATCCTATACTATGAGGTATTAAACAGTTACCTACGGTCGTTGCGTGATTCAGTAACAGGTTCACTGTCGAATGAGGTGTTGTTGCGAATCATCGTTATTGCAATTTTGGGCCTCTATTTCTTTGAGTGGATCACATTTAGCCAATTCATCACGCTTTTTGTGTTGAGTTATCTCACTCAGCCTTTGGCCATCCTGACTCAAATATGGAAAAAGGGGGCATTCCGTCTTAACCCAAATTTCAAACTTCTGCGACGTCCCCTTTACAAAGGAATGTTGAACTACGGGTTCTATTCACTCTTTGGCGGGCTTACAACGGTGCTGGTGTGGAATATAGACATCCTGATGCTCGGTTCCCTGGCCGGATTGGATCAGACCGCCATCTATGCCATTGCATTCTATATCGGATCGGTCATAACAGTTCCGCAGCGATCGATTGAAAAGATTGCTGCTCCTCTGTTGTCAGAATTTATCAAAAACAAGCAGTGGATGGAGGTGGAATCGATCTATAAAAAGACCTCTCTGAATCAGTTGATACCGGGACTTCTCATTTTCGGCTTGATATGGCTTCATATCGATAGCCTGTTTCTTCTCATGCCGGATATATATGCTGCCGGGAAGTGGGTCGTTTTGATCATTGGGATCGGAAAACTGATTGAGATGGGGACCGGATCAAATGGCATCATCCTCATCAACTCAAAACACTACAGAGTCAGTTTTTATACAAATATAGTACTTGTTGTCATAGCTATAGGGTTGAACTACCTATTCATCCGTCGCTACGGAATAGAGGGAGCTGCGATTGCCTCTGCATTTGCATTTTTTGCATTTAACGGGGTGAAATGTCTCTTTATACAATTAAAATTTGGGCTGCAGCCATTCAGTTTGAAAACAATAATGGTGGCTTTTTTGGGTGGTTTTTCAATCTATTTGACTGCCGGATTGAATCTATTCGACGTTCTTTGGTTGAACATCCTGTTTAACACGGCTCTCTTTCTGTTATTATATCTGATGCCAATCCTCTATTTTAAGATATCGCCTGATTTAAATGAGTTAATCCAAAAAGTGATTACCAATCAAAGATCATGAAAGCACTAATTGTAGAGCAGGTAGCAGGCCGGAATGAAATGAAACCGGGTGAGTATCCTGATCCGAAAGCAAAAGAGGGTGAAGTATTGGTCAAAATAGAGGCCACGGCTCTGAATCGGGCCGATCTGATGCAAAAAGAGGGAAAATATCCTCCACCAAAAGGGGTGACCCCGATTTTGGGACTGGAGATGGCAGGTACGGTCGAGAAATTGGGTTCAAAAGTGAAAGGAGTTTCGGTCGGTGACCGGGTATGTGGACTTTTGCCCGGCGGTGGATATGCGGAATATTCTACCATCAGAGCGGATCATGTGTTGAAGATACCTGAGACGTTTTCATTTGAAGAGGCAGCGGCTGTACCGGAAGTCTATCTGACGGCTTATCAGGCTGCAATATGGCTTGGGAAATTGGCTAAAAGCGAGACGATATTGATTCATGCCGGCGCAAGTGGAGTGGGCACAGCTGCCATTCAGCTGGTCAGGGAGCTTCGAAAAGCAAGAATTATCACAACAACCGGAAGCGGTTTAAAATGCGAACTAACGGCATCGTTGGGCTCCGATCTCTGTATCAACTATAACGATGAAAATTTTGGATTATCGATTCAGGATACATTTGGTGAGAATTGTGTAAATGTGATCATCGATTTTGTGGGTTCGCCTTATTGGGAGAAAAATATGAATGTATTGGCAATGGATGGGCGGGTCGTTTATCTGTCATTCCTGGGCGGGACAAAAGTTAAAGAGATGAATCTCAGTCCCATTCTAAGAAAACGGCTAACGATTATGGGATCCACACTACGCAATCGATCAGATGAATATAAGTCTGAGTTGGTCGCAGCTTTTAAAAAGGATACCGAGACTCTGTTTGAGAAGGAGAAGTTGAAACCGATCATCGACTCTGTTTTCGACTGGAAAGATGTTGAAGCGGCTCATGACCGAATGAAAAACAATCTGAATGCCGGAAAAATTATTCTGAACGGGATGTGATTTTTGTACTCACAAAGGTAGGAGTGTCACAATATGAGATTGCCACATTTAAAGAAACGAAACCCTATTCTTTGCCTGTTAAATATCACAGGGCAACCAATATCACCGGACGATCAATGTCATCACGTAAATACATTCAAAGAAACGATACTTCTCAATTTGCCTGTTAAATATCACCGGGTAATCAATGTCACCACGTAACCACATTTACAGAAACGATCTCCAACATTTTGTCAGTGATCCTTTTTCGGATCACGATTTGAGGGCACGAATTTTTTGAATCTAATTTTATAGAAACCAATGGATATTTTTAAGCTTATATATGAACATGATCTCAGGTTGGATAATCTGAGGGTGCGTCACCTCGACAGAGATACGCAACAAGTGGGCTCATCGATTGAGGATTTTTTGAAACCCGATCCTACCTATTCCAAATTTTATATCACCGGAACTGCACTTTCAGAACCGACATTCGGCCTGAACCGATTGCAAAAATATGATGAAGTTCTTGATGCACTTGCGGAAGGGTTAAGTGATTATCAAATCTTTTCCAATGGGGTACTAACAGACTTAAAGAGTTTTGTAAAGGATGCGGAAATTGGAACTCCGGCATTCCTGACGAATAGTGGACAAAAGGAGTGGGATTCAGAATCTCTGACCATCGATTCAGATAGCAATATCGGGCATAAAAAAAGCGAGCTTGCGGAAATTCTGGAATCCGGAGATCTGGTGCTCTACAAAGAACAGGCTCAACAAGGGTTCGATCTGCACCTTTTTTCGAAGAAGAATATCTATACGGATCTATTTTATCCGCTGAAAAACCTGGTCAGTTTTGACTTCCGGTTTTTCAGTATAAATGGGAAAAAGATCACTTCGGAGAGAAAATTCTATTTTGAGACCTGGACTCTGGATAGGCCCCCGCATGGCGCTGAAGAGGTGTTTAGCAGTACTGTTTTATAACGGCAACCTCTCTTATGAATTTTAAGGGGGCTTTGAAAAACCAACATTGTCATTCTGAATTCATTTCAGAATCTCCATTTATTAGCATAATCTGGGTTAGAAGAATCTGAAACAAGTTCAGAATGATAAAAAACGAAGGTTTAGCAAAGTCCCCATTAAGTGATTACTTTTTCTGAATGATAAGTTCTTACATTTTCTGACTTAACATAATCAGCCGAGAGCTTTCATTTTTGACAAATGAGCCACCTCTGTAGTTCCCGTAGATGGTCAGCAGTTCAAATCCATTCTGTTCGAGATTGTTTTCAAACCAGTCAAGATCATACAGCTTGACTCTTTCTGTAAACTCTAACGGTTCATCCAGATCTTGCCCGGTGAATCGAATGGTTTTGTAGACCATGTTATTTTCAATTTTTCTCTCAATTTGGTAGTGAATCTTTTCATATTCACCCTCTTCAGATGGGATCAGATTCATCTGAACGAGTTCACTGTTCAAATAGTCCTGCATGAAGAGTCCACCGGGTTTCAGCATTCGATGTACATTTTTTATTACATCAACATTTTCAGAATCATCCAGAAAATAGCCAAAAGTTGTAAACAGGTTAAGGACAGCATCAAACGTTCGATCGATGGGATCCCTCATATCCCCAACAGAAAATTCAATGTTTTTCAGATTATCGTCAGAAGCGAGTCGACGCGCTTTTTTGATTGCTTCTTCAGAAAGATCAACTCCGGTCACATGATACCCGCGTTTTGCAAGTGTAATAGAGTGTCTTCCACGTCCGCAACCAAGGTCTAAAAGATTTGAAAAATCGGATACCGGAATCTGATTTTCGATAAGGGTGGCAAGTTGGGCGGCTTCTTCACGGTTTCGATTTGCATAGATTTTTTCATATAGTGGGCTGTCAAACCACTCTTCAAACCAGCTCATAGGAAATTCTTAATTAATAATTTATTCATGTAAGGCATTGCTGAACACCTTATCTTAGCCTTTTAATCATTACCTTGCAATGAAATTCGCCATTTTTATAGAATGAACTTTACTCAAAAGCTGAAACAAGCCATCGCTTCGTCAAATTCGACTTTATGTGTCGGGTTGGATCCTGATCTCAACAAGATACCGGCTCCACTAAAAGAGCAGTATCCTGACGTTGAGCGCTTGGTACCGGAATTTTGCAGACGAATTATTGAATCTACCAAAGTCCATGTCTGTGCTTTTAAGCCAAATATCGCTTTTTTTGAGGCTTTAGGCCCTAAAAGTTGGGGTATACTGGAAGAGGTTGCGGATATGATCCCCTCAAACCGGGTATTTATTGCAGATGCAAAGCGCGGGGATATTGGGAATACAGCGCTGAAGTATAAAGAGGCTTTTTTTGATCAGATGGGTGCCGATGCAATTACACTGAATCCGTTGATGGGAATGGATACACTCAACCCATTTTTGGGCGATGAGAGTAAAGGGATTTTTGTTCTTACCATGACTTCCAACAAAGGAGCTGCAGATTTTTTTCAAAGACGATTTGAAGGGAGGGTATCAATGGGAGAATATATTGCTGAGAAGTTGTCTAAAAAAGAATCCGAAAGTCAGACACATTTGGGGATGGTTGTAGGGGCCACTCAGGCTGAATTTATTCAACCGTTATTGAAAGCGTGTCCTAATGCCCATCTGCTGATACCTGGGATCGGGTCTCAGGGGGGGTCTGTTGATGAAATCGAAAAAGTACTGAAAGGCCACAAAGGAATTCCAATCATCAACTCATCCAGAGCCATTATATATGCCGGTGGCAATGAGTCGGATTGGGTGGATCGTGTATCACAAAAGGCCGTTGAGATGAAAGAATCCATTTCAAAAATTACTGAAAATTATGTCTAATTCTCTTCCTGATGTAATACAATATACAGTTGGTGTATGCTGTGTGAATCCGGGCATGGGCGGTTGGTTTGGGTGGGGATCCGGTTGGATGGGCTGCCCTGTTGAGATGAAAGAATTCAAATTGAAAATTGCTGGAAATTATGTCTGAATCACTTCCTGAGGTAATTCTCAATACAGATGGCGCTTGTAGTGGCAATCCGGGTCCGGGTGAATGGGGATCCGGTTGGATGGAGTACCCTGAGGAGATGAATGAATTCAAATTGAAAATTGCTGGAAATTATGTCTGAATCACTTCCTGAAGTAATTCTCTATACAGATGGTGCTTGCAGTGGCAATCCGGGTCCGGGGGGATGGGGGGCTCTGTTGATCTGGAACGGAAAAGAGAAAGTGCTCAGTGGCGGACACCCCGACAGTACCAATAACCGTATGGAGATGCAGGCGGTTATTGAGGGTTTGAAAGTATTGAAAAGAAAATGTCATGTGAAAGTGCACAGCGACAGTGCGCTGATCATCAATGCTTTCACAAAGGGGTGGATTCAAAACTGGCAAAAAAAGGGGTGGAAAAAAGCCGATAAAAAACCGGTGGAGAACAGGGAGTTATGGGAGGAGATGATTCGATATGTGAATCAACATCAGGTGAGTTGGATCAAGGTGAAGGGGCATTCAGATAATGAGTTGAACAACCGCGTGGATCAGTTGGCAGTTGAGGCGTCGCAGAAGTTTAGGTGAGGTAGAGGGCAGAAGGCAGAAGTCTAAAAGCGACATACCATCCTAAAAATACCGTCATCCTGAATTTATTTCAGGATCTCAAGGCGATGAGTCATGCAAAATCTATTGATCATACTGAACCCATAAACCTGGAGATCCTGATCTGCATCAGGATGACGGTTAATTAGGGTGGGTTGCAAACTCGCCTGCCCTCCGAATGGATGACGGTTAATTAGGGTGGGTTGCAAACTCGCCTGCCCTCCGAATGGCTGACGGTTGATTAGGGGTTGTTTGCCAGCTCGCCTGACCTCCGTCGTAATGACGATTATCACTTCAATTCCATTTTCAGAGTCACATAAGGTGAAATGGCAAGCTGATCTATCCGACGGCTGGTGAATACGTCGTAGTAGAAGATATTTATTTGATCATATGCGTTGATTGCACCTACCTGCACGTTCAGATTTGATCCGTTATCTGCTAAACGGAATGAGCGTTCCACGGAAACATCAACCCGATGAACGGTTGGCATTCTGCCCAGGTAGGGTTTGTCGACAACCACGCGTCGGGTACCCCTGTCATCTCGTACATCGGGTAGGCGCTGCCTGAAATCCAGGAGATCATCAAAACCCATGGGCCGGGTAAATGGCATGCCTGAACCAAGCTGCCACCGCACACCAGTGGTATAGGGGCCAAAATCCATGCTGACCAATGCATTGACCTGGTGCCTGCGGTCGTGGGGGGGATGAAAATCTTGCACCGGTTCTCCAAACCAGACGCTGAAATGATCCTGAGCTGATTCATAAAGCGTCCAGTTATAACCATATCCCAAAAGGGTGTAAAACCTGCCACTGTTGAATTCCAGACGAAGGTCACTGCCGTAAACCTGACCATTGGCCAACGCCAGATCGGTAGTAAATTCGGCTATGGTACTCCAGACCGGTACAGCCATGTTTTCCATTTTCTTATAATAGGCCTCAACAGACCAGGTAAATCCGCTTGAAAAGGATTGCTGCCACCCAATTGTGGTATGAATGGCCTCTTTTTGAGAGCTGCCAAGTGGAGAGCTCATCCAGGCCACAAAAACGGAACTTACATCGCGAATATCACTGATCCCGGTAATAGGCTGAAGGTACAAACCTGCCGAGCCGCTGAATTCCTCACTGTCACGCCCAAAAGGCTGCCATGCAAAACGGAACCTGGGTTCTAAGCCATATCCAAGCAGCCCGTTGTATGAAAAACCCAAACCGGGCTGTAGATTCAGCTTCTTCCCAACAGGAACGGTTGCCTGTGCATGTCCGCCGAGAATAAACTGGGTGGAAGAAGCAACATCGAAACCCGTAAATTTTTCGCCCAAGTCATGGCTCAAAAACTTGAGTCGGGTGTACATGCCATAATCAAAACGGACATCACCCGAGAACTGCCGGAGGTCTAAATCGAGGTTTAAACGCATGATACTTGATTTAAAACCGAACGGTTCAATATTTCCCACAGTGTTTGAAAATCGGCTAATATTCACATTGGTTGTCATTAATGTGCCGGTCCCTTCGGGCAGAGCAACACAACGCCCGCCAAGTACTAAATTTCTCCACTGGATGCTTTCCGGGTCTTCAAAATCCATTCTACCCCTGTCGTAGGTGTGTAGTGCCATTAATGAGCAGCGATTATCGTTCTGGATAAAGCTGGTTTTTAGAAACTGGCTCTGAAATTTAAGCGGTTGCTCTTCGATGGGATACCAGGCGCTTGTTTGCTCAATCAGGGAATTGCGTGCTGAAAATGCCCACGATGAACTTCCTTCAGAGAGTGGCCCCTCTACAAAAACATCTGCTGCAAACGGGCTTACAGATGCCGAGCCCGAGGTGTTATACAGGTCACCATGGCGCAACTGAACATCCAAAACCGATGCCAGTCGTCCTGAATATTTCGGTGCGAATCCGCCTGCATAAAAATCTGCCCCCGATACAAGGTTCCCCGGTAGTGGAGAAAAGAAACCTACAATATGAGAAGGCTGGTAGATCAGTGCCCCGTCGAGCAGTACCATGTTTTCTGATGGTGAACCACCCCTGATAAATACCTGTCCACCCCTGTCTCCCATCGATACCACACCGGGCAGGGTTTGAAGGTATGCGGCGATATCACCCGATGCCGGACCGGGCACCCGGCTTATTTGAGTCGGGGTTATTCGCTGTGCACCTTCAATCCTTCGAGTAGCGGGAATCATTTGGGAAACCACAATGGCATCCATTTCGGCACCTTCAACGAGGGTTACATTCAGCGTTCTGCTTTCACCGGCGCTAAAAGTCAGCGTATCGGTATACGTCGCATAGCCGATAAAACTGATTCGCAGGTGCCATGTACCGGGGTCTATGGAGCCGAGGCGGTAAAACCCGTTATTGCCTGCAGAAGTACCCAGCAGTATCGATTCATCATCGGGTGATTGAAGAACCAAATTTGCCCCATACAGGGCCTCCCCGGTGGAATGATCAGAAATAAGCCCCTGAATAGAGGCCTGCTGGGCATTTACGGATCCTAAAGCAAGTACATTAAGGATGAATAGAGCGCAGAATAAGTAAAGCTTATTTTGTGTCATAATTTTTCAATTTTGTAATATTAAACGGCTCTGCTCCATTTTTTCAGTCAATTTACTCTTTGTACCAATAACGCTCTTCCGATTCACACGGAGCAGAATTTGACCCGTCAGGTCCATAACATGTATTTTGCCGAAACCAATTGGTACTGACCCCCACTACAAATCCCAATCCATTTTCCACATTGGAGGCGTTTCCTGCAAGAAAATATTCCAAATCAGTAATAGAGGATATGTTTTCGTCCCACTCCGGTCCTCCGGCAGCTACAAAAATTTGTCTGTAGACTACTGATATCGTTGTGCCCACCCCAACGTTTTGTTCAATCTGTTCCAATTCTCTCTCCCAATTTACAAATGCAGTATAATTACCTCCAAAGCCACGGGTAAGGGTAAGGGTATTCCGAAATGGGAAAGTATAGATTCTCCTTTGATTATCGGTCCCCGGGTTGAGAATTACATACCAAACGGACTGTAAATCGGCAATTTTTTCCACTGAATCATTTATCAATATTCTGACTCCAGAAAGCCCACCTAAAGGAACGATATAAAATGAAGGCAATTCAGCAGGAGTCGTCATCGTAACCCGGCTTGTGTTACCATCGGCATGTTGAGCCGTTATCTCGTAGGTTTGTTCATGTTTGATCTCCATCGTAGTCCAGTAGTTGAGAACATTACGAGTGGTAAATACCGAATCATTCATAACCACGGTTTTGCCGCTTTCCAGATCCTTCAGCGTAACCCGAATTCCTTCCGGATTCGGAGGCTCATCAATCGTATGCCGAATAGTTCCTAAACGAACCCACTGTGTGTCTGCGGTGGCATCCAGGTAGCCCTGAATGGAAAAGAAAAAGGTATCATTTTCCTGCAAAGGCTGAAAGGAATCGTTACAACCGGACAGTGTCAATAAATAACAGGTTGCAATTAACAGACAGTATGTGAAATGGCTTCCGGTTTCAAGGTCGGTCATCTGTGAAAAATAAAATGGTTGATGAATTCCATGGATGGATCAGTTTAAAATAGAACTTCAAAAAATATGCATCTAAACCTTCCTGATGGTTTGTCTTCTGTAGTACAATATTTGAAAAACTCTTTAGAAGCAAATTAAGTGACTAATTTGGTTTGTTTTGTGGCTTATTTGATTGATCCTAAGCCTTAGGTTGAGTTCATTGCGATACAGGTTCCAAAGTGAATCCGGCTCAGCCTCATTTGTGTACTTTTTACTAATGCGACCAAAATGGCTCTTCCGGTTCACAGAGGCTAGAGATTGATCCATCAAATTCAGTGCACGTAAATTGACGACACCAATTGGAGCTGACTCCCACAACATATCCCAGGCCATTCTCCACATTGGATGCGTTTCCTGCAAGAAAATATTCCAAATCTACAATTGAGGATATGTTATCATCCCATTCCGGCCCCCCAGCCGCTACAAATAATTGTCTGGCGACGACAAATAACTCTGTTCCTACACCAACCCCGTGTTCAATTTGTGCATATTCATTCTCCCAATAAACTCTTGCAGTATAACTACCTCTATAACTAGGGGTATGAGTAAGGGTGTTCCTTAACGGAAACTTAAAGATTCTCCTTCGATTTTCAGTTCCCGGGTTTAGAATGACATACCAAACGGATTGTAAATCGGCAATGCGTTCCACAGCATCATCAATAAATATTCTGCTTCCCGGCGGAACCCCAACCCCACATTGAGGAATGATATATATTTCAGGTAATTCGGCAGGTGTGGTCATCGTTACCCAGCTTGCATATCCATCGGCATGTTGGGCGGTTATTTCGTATGTTTGTTCATGTTTGATCTCCATCGTAGTCCAGTAATTAAGAACATTTTGAGAGGTAAACAATGAGTCGTTCATAACCACGATTTCGCCGCTTCCCAGATCTTTCAATGTGACCTGTATTTTTTCCGGATCTGGAGGAGGTTCATCTACCGTCTGCCGGATAGTTCCTACACGGACCCATTGAGTGTCTGCAGTAACATCCAGATAGCCGTGGATGGAAAAGAAAAAGGTGTCATTTTCCTGCAATGGCTGAAACGATTCGTCGCAACTGGACAGAGTCAGCAAATAACCGGTTGCAAGCAACAGACAGTATGTAAAACGGTATCTATATATCTTGTTGGACAACCAAGAATAATGTTGTTTGTGATTGTATTTCATTGAGGGATTCGTTTATAAATAGAGCAGCAAACAGGTCGAAAATTCCGAACTGTTTGCCACACATGTAATCATTAATAAAACGAGTCCTTTAGACTCTTGAATTATATATAATAACATTCCCACAATTGCAATCATTATGATGACTTGTTGAGAAAGAGCTATCTTTCAACAGTTCTGTCAACATCCCGATCCTGTTGAAGAAGCGCCAATCCATCCTAAAATGGTTCCACTATCTGTAGGGAAATTAATGGTTGCCCCAGAGTTACTGGCAGAACAAGGTGCAGTATATCTTATAGTCACTGTATGGTCTTCACCTGGCCCTATCCAATATGAACATCCAGATACACATGAATAAAATTCTGGATGAGGACTATTCGTAATCGATACCGTTCCACCACCTGACCATCCAGGGCCACCGTTATACACAGTATATTGTGCATCCCTAAACTCCCCAGGCGGAACATTATGGAAATAGTAATGTGTAGGATCAACTGACCAGCCTGCAAATAAGTAAAATCCTGAAAGGATGATTACAGCTGTACTTGCGCATACTAAAGATATGAGTTTATTTTTCATTGTGATACCTCTTTGATGTTATGTTTATGTTTTGTTGATATTTTCCGGAGAACAGCTAATCCGGAAACTCTTGATATTACAGTTCGATAAGCTCAGCAATTCGAACATCCATCCTAAAATGATTTGTCGGCCGAAATAGAGCCAATAAAATTTATCTCTTTACATTACTGATGGGATTCTATAACAAATGTTACAAATTTTTTTTGCATAGAATTAAAAAAGAGCGATTCATTATGCATAAAATTCAATAAAAACAAATATCTATGATCATTTAATAGTAATAAAAACTGATTGTTCTATAACCCGTTTACTTAATAAATCGGTTTTACTTCAGGACAAGCAATGAGTTCTGTCCTATCATCATCAGAATAACAACTTTCATATGGAATGGCTTTACCATTCACTCCAATAAAATAACCAACACCGTTCTCTATGTTTGAATAAATATCCGGCAGTGCATAGACAAGATCTTCCAAAGATGTAATCTCTGGGTTCCATTCGGGTCCGCCGGATGCAACATAAATCTGACTCTGTATTATTTCGATATCAAAATCTCTGCGAGGTGGCAAGGGTATTTGACCTCGGATTAGTATAAGATCTCTATTCGGATTAACGCGAACCTGGTATTCTCCCGGAGCAATTTCTCTGGTAAACCTCCTATAGGGGACCCAAAAAATTCTCACATAATTCCAGCTGCTTCCGGGGCAAGTATCCTAACCTTCCACCGAGTATGTACATCGGCCAGACGCTCTACTCCGCTGATCTTTAAATTTCCAAAACGCACTCCTTCCTGAAAATGAAGAGTCGGTGTTGGAAATTCTTCTGGAATAGATACCGTAACATGGCTGACTGATCCATCCGGGCGTTCCGCTCTCAGTCGGTAGGAGTGATTTGGTTTAACACTCATCGTCGTCCAGACAGTGAGATAATGAAAACCATTTGGATTTAGAATCAATGAATCATTAAAAACAGCTGTTTCACCGTTTTCCAAGTCTTGCAAGGTCACGTTTATTTCCGGTTTAAACTCAGGCTGGTTCACCTGTTCTCTCAATGGCGTTAAACGTATCCATTGCGTATCAACTGCGGCATCCAGAAAACCCTGGATTGAAAATGCAGCTTCATCTTTTTTAATGGGTTCGAAGGTTTGGTTGCAGGAGGATAGGAGAGTGAAAAGTGAGAAGTGAAAAGTGAGAAGAATTCCTAAACAGAGTAGTTTTCTGAATTTAAATTTGTAGGGATTATTATATATTGATTCGAATTTTTCCATATTCTCGTACTATTTATTCCTTGTACCAATAACGCTCTTCCGGTACACAAGGGGCAGAATTCGACCCATCGGGTCCAAAGCATGTATCTTGTCGAAACCATTGGGTACTGACCCCAACTACATATCCCAGTCCATTTTCCACATTGGAGGCGTTGCCGGCAAGAAAATATTCCAAATCAGCAATAGAGGATATGTTATCATTCCACTCCGGCCCTCCGGCAGCTACAAATATTTGTCTGTTGACTACTGATATCGTTGTACCCACCCCAACAACTTGTTCAATCTGCGCCAACTCTCTCTCCCAATATACTCGAGTAGTATAACTTCCTCTAAAACCAAAGGAATGAGTAAGGCTGTTCCGTAGTGGAAAAGTAAAGATTCTTCTTTGATTTTCAGTTCCCGGGTTTAGAATGACATACCAAACGGATTGTAAATCGGCAATGTGTTCCACGGCATCATCAATCCATATTCTGATTCCCGGTTGAACTCCAATCCCACCTTGAAAAATGATATGTACGTCGGGCAGTTCAGCCGGAGTCGTCATCGTAACCCGGCTTGTATTTCCATCGGTATGTTGGGCTGTTATCTCGTAGGTTTGATCATGTTTGATCTCCATTGTGGTCCAGTAATTGAGAACATTTCGAGTGGTAAATACCGAATCCCTCATGACCACGGTTTCACCGCTTTCCAGATCCTTCAGTGTAACCCGGATTCCATCCGGATCTGGCGGTTCATCAATCGTATGGCGAATGGTTCCAACACGAACCCACTGGGTATCTGCCGAGGCATCCAGATAGCCCTGGATGGAAAAGAAAAAGGTGTCATTTTCCTGCAAAGGTTGAAAGGAATTGTCGCAGCTAACCAGGATGAGTGAACAGCAAATGAAAAGTAAATATTCCCAAAAAAATAGCGTTTCTTTCATTTTATGGTGTAACAATAAATTATTTAAAAACAACGTGGAACCGGAATGTAGGGAATTGATTTGCTGACAATCCCCAAAATGAAGCCAAGCCCGTTTTCTACATTCGATAACAAATCAAACCGGGCAAATGCAATATCGCTTAATGAAGTAATTTCCTCGTTCCACTCAGGCCCGCCGGAAGCTACATAAAGCTGTCTGCTCAACACCTGGATTATAATACTGGTACCGGGTGGGACTAATATTTCATTTCTTATCTGAGCCAGTTCTTCTCTGGTGTCGATTTGAACCGTGTAAGCCCCATCGGCTACGCGTTCTGCTTTATCCCTGTGAGGAATGAAGTAAAAACCCTCTCTTTCATAAATTGTCCCTCCAATACCACTAAATAAAATTCTTACATGCCATTGCGATTGAACATCAGCCAGTTTTTCCAACCCTTCGATTCGCATTAATGCCTTGCATCCATCCCGGTCGAGCAGGATGGGTGCAGGAAAATCCCCGGGGATGGTGATTTGAGCCTGGCTTGCCGCGCCGTCCGGCCGTACAGCTTTTATCCGGTAGGTTTGGCCTGGCTCTATCGTTTTTAAAGACCAGGAATTAAGGATATGAAAACCATCATCAAACAGGAACAGCGAATCGTTCATCACGGTTATAATGCCGGTTTCCAGGTGTTCCAGGGTTACCTGCATCTCCGGTTTTACAGGCGGTTGATTCACCTGGTCTCGAATCGGTGTAACCCGTACCCACTGCGTATCGGCCGAGGCATCCAGGTAGCCATAGATGGACAGGGGAACCGTATCATTTTCCTGCAGGGGCTGAAAGGAATCGTCGCAACTGGATAAAGTTAGCAAGAGACTGGCAGTAAGTAATAGCCAATACCTAAAACGGGATTTTCTGATTCGACCGGGCATTTTGAATAATTATGTTGGTTGATGAATTCCAAAGAGGGATGAATTTTAAAATAAATAGAGCTCATTAAAATTTACCTCTTAACCTACCTGATGTGTCGCCTTTCGATGTACAATATTCGAAAAACTCTTTAGAAGCAAATAAAGTGACTATTTTGGTCTCTGTTCCCGCTCCAACCCCGTGTTCAATCCGTGCCATTTCTCAATTTGTCAATATTCGTTTATCTTCGGACATGATTACATCTTCACCCCGAAAAGAATAAGACGATTTACAAGGAGGTTGTCGAATTTTTGGAATCTGTATCGAAAACTTTCTGATAAATGGTACTTATTTTATAACTCAGACGATAGTTTTGAAGAAGTGGCCAGAAATATTGATCAGCAACTATTCGTGCTTGACGAAGAATTATTTAGTAACTTTCAAAAAATTATGAATGATCATGAGTAATTCAACGATACATAGCAAAGATTTATCTTCACTCCTTACAAAATTAGGTAACAGAGGCGTAAAAAAAGCTCAGGAAGAAAATCATCGCCTCGGTATTGCCAATGTATATTTTAAGAATGGTAAAATATATTATCAACTTCCAAATGGTGATATAACTACCAAGAAACCTAAAAGCCAACCACAATTGCAGTTTTAAAAAATGGGTTGCTCTGCAGGACAACTGATTATATCCTCATTCTCATCAAAACAGTTTTTATAGGGAATTGATTTGCTAACAATTCCGATCATATATCCAATTCCGTTCTCAACATTTGAGGCTACGTCAGGCAGGGCATAGCTAAGGTCATCGTATTCAATAATATTTTCATCCCACTCCGGCCCGGCAACTGCAACAAAAATTTGTCGCCCTATAAATTCGGCACGTGTCGCTGAGGGAAACTGCTCAATCACCTGACTTCTCTCCCAGTTTGTATTAATATTTAAAATGAACGCCCCGGTGCCTCTATTTTGAACTCGTCTGCGATACGGTATTTTGACAACTATGCCAACGCGCTGACCTCCAAGGATAATTCGAAAAAACCATCTTGATTGTACATCAACTAACTGTTCTGCACCTTCTATAAATAGTCTGTCAAATACACCGCCTGATACTTCTAATCGGGGTGTTGGGAAATCATCAGGGATCGTGACCGTTACACTGCTTGTTGCACCATCCGGGCGTTCAGCCTCCAAGCGGTATGTTTCCCCATAATCAACTTTCATGGTTGACCAAGCAGTAGGAGCATTCATACCAATTGGAAAAAAAATCTGATAAAGGGAATCTTTCATGACTGCGGTATTTCCAGTTTCTAGATTTTCGAGAGTTACAGTCATTTCCGGCATCTCTGTAAATGAATCAATTTGTTTACGTAAAGGTGAAACTCTGACACGCTGGGTGTCAACAGAAGCATCCAGAAAGCCGAATATGGAAAAAGGTGCATCACTGTTATCCTGTAATGGTTCGAAGGTTTGGTTGCAGGAGGATAGGAGAGTGAGAAGTGAAAAGTGAAAAGTGAAAAGTATTCCAACCCAGAATAATTTTCTGAATTTAAATATGCATGGTTTATTAATTAAGGATTCGAATGTTTCCATATTCTTGTACTATTTACTCTTTGTACCAATAACGCTCTTCCGGTTCACAGGGAGCATAATTTGACCCGTCGGGAGTCTCACATATAGATTGTCGAAACCATTTTGTGCTGACTCCCACAACATATCCCAGTCCATTCTCCACATTGGAGGCGTTTCCTGCAAGAAAATATTCAAAATCAGCAATAGAGGATATGTTTTCGTCCCACTCCGGTCCTCCGACAGCTACAAAAATTTGTCTGTTGACTATTGCTATCGCTGTACCCACGCCAACGCTTTGTTCAATCTGTGCTAATTCTCTTTCCCAATTAACTAATGCTGTATAACTACCAAAATAAGAACGGGAATGAGTAAGTGAGTTACGTAACGGAAAAGAATAGATACTCCTTCGGTTTTCAGTCTCCGGGTTGAGAATCACATACCATACGGATTGTACATCGGCAATGTGTTCCACGGTATCATCAATAAATATTCTGACTCCCGACGCAACCCCAACCCCACCTTGTCCAATGATATGTACAGAGGGTAATTCCGCAGGAGTTGTCATCGTTACCCGACTTGTAGTTCCATCGGCGTATTTGGCCGTTATCTCGTAGGTTTGTTCATGTTTGATCTCATAGGTAGTCCAATAATTGAGAACATTACGAATGGTAAATACCGAATCACTCATGACCACGGTTTCGCCGCTTTCCAGATCTTTTAATGTAACCTGGATTCCTTCCGGATTTGGAACTTCATCAATAGTTGGTCGAATGGTTCCAACACGAACCCACTGGGTGTCTGCCGAGGCATCCAGATAGCCCTGGATGGAAAAGAAAAAGGTATCATTTTCCTGCAAAGGCTGGAAGGTATCGTCGCAGCTGGATAAAGTCAGCATGACACCGGCTGTTAACAGTAGCCAGTATTTTAAACGGGATAATGTGTCATGACTAATCATCCTGGAAAATTAAGTTGGTTGATGAATTCTATAGAGGGATGAATTTTAAAAAAAGAGCTCACTTATATTCAACTCTTTACCTACCTGATGTGTCGCCTTTCGATGTACAATATTCGAAAAACTCTTTAGATGCAAATAAAGTGACTGTTTTGGTTGGTGGCCAGCTCTTCTGAAATGTCTAAGCACTGGCAGGGAGTTCTCGACACGCCCCGACGGAAAAGATGTCGGGACTGCTCGAACCGACGGGTTGGGTGTTTTTTATAATAAAACACCACCACCACTACGTCACATTGAATACTATGACTTTTTCAAGCTGCTTGGTGTATTTTTTTCATTTTCTGAATATACCCTGGGTCGTAGTCAACATTGTGATTCCACATCGAACATACGGTTCGGATGATCTTATTTATAATGTTATTCATGATCAGTTTTTCATCTTTGCCTTCAGCTAATTTTCTCTGGTAGTAAGCTTTGTAGTGTGCATTATGTGTAGCAACACTGCGGGCTGCCTGATGCATGATCCTTCGCATGTCCCCATTGCCAAATCCTGAACTTCGCTTCCGGCCTTTTACAGATGTTCCGGATTGGTAAGGGTGGGGAGCGAATCCAAACCGACTCGATATTTGCCTTGGATTAAGCTGTCCTTCTCCGGCAAACAGGGACAACCAAAAGCATCCAATGACTTTTCCAATTCCGGGAGCTGTTTGAATTTGTTTGTATCGATGATTCAGACCTGGATTAGATTCTATCAAAGTCTGGATCTGTTGTTCTATCGATTTAATCTGACGGCTAAGTAAATCGATCTGTTGCTGGTAATACTGCGTGATGAGCTCCATGTCTGCATCATGGTAAGCGGCTTCACTTATTTTTTGAGCCAATCTGGCGCGCTGATCCACCATGAATCGTCGCTCTTTTCGAAGGCGTTTTAGCTGTTTAATGGCTCTATCGGTTGGTTTTTGCAGGGTTAGCTTGTCGGTATAGCGACGGGCATACTCGGCCAGCAAGCTCGCGTCATACGGGTCACTTTTGTGATGATGATCCGGGCCTACTTTTTTTAACGCCGTGGTTTTAACAGCGGCGTAGTCCCACTGGCTTTGCCCAGCCCAGCGGGTCAGATGCTCCCCGTATCGCCCGGTGTGTTCACCACAAAGAAAAGTTTTCTCCGGGTCGGCTCCACACTCGATTAGCCAGCAATCAAGACGTTTAAATCCTTCTGGATTATTATCCAATTGGATTTCTTCCGGTTGGTTTTGATCGGGGTTATCCAACATGACATCCAGAGTTAACTTGGAAATATCGATTCCAACAAACGCATCATAAGTAGTTGAGTTTCTCATGAGAAAAAGTGATTTTAAAGTTCAATGGATGACTACCGATTGTGGTT
>DEMS01000013.1:136485-136623 GCA_002359315.1 Bacteroidetes bacterium UBA2664
TCTAAAAGAGCGCAACGCAGGAGCGGATGCGACGGAGTGTGTCGAAATGTCTTCGCATTGGCAGGGAGTTCTCGACTGCGACATACCATCCTAAAAAAACCGTCATCCTGATCTGCGTGTCTGTTGCACAACGTTTTT